>NZ_CP033868.1:307500-622921 GCF_009883795.1 Coxiella endosymbiont of Amblyomma sculptum | reverse complement strand
TCTATTCTTCTCCAGAAAAAACATTGCTATGTCGATAATTCAAAATTTTTTCCAAAATATTTGTTTAAAACAAATACCTAAGATTCGCAATAATTACGAAACACCACTGTGCTTTAAATTCTCCAATAACAATAGATCATCTTCTTTGAAGTTTGATTTATATATTCCGAAAATTTCCCAACTTCTTGAATGCAATGATTTTCGAATTGATACAGTCATTCATTTCTAAATAAACAAAGCATTAATAAACAGATTTTTGATGAGCCGGGAAAACACACACTTTATGTCAAATTTTTTCAAAGAAAGATATCCAACATTAGTAAAGAGTAAAGAGTAAAGAGTAAAGATGTTCAACATTGTACCATTGCACTAAGAAAGTAATTCTAAAACTGCCATTCGAACAGCCACCCCGTTTTGTACTTGCTGTAAAATGACCGATTGCCCACTGTCAGCAACTTCTGAAGTAATTTCAATGTCTCGATTAATTGGGCTTGGATGCATAACAATTGCATCTGATCTAGCTAGTGCTAGTCTTGTAGATGTCAAACCATATAATCGACGAAAAGTGTTTGTTTTTATGGGATTATTGTGTCGTTCTTTTTGTAAACGAAGAACGACTATAACATCACTATTAATCAGACTTGTTTCTAATATTGGAAATTTTTTAATACGAGGATCCGTAATCTTTTTCGGCAACAACTGAGAAGGACCAGAAAGTCGAATTTCAGACACGCCCATGATTAGCAATCCCTCTATTAAGGAATTTGCCACTCTCGAGTGGCAAATATCCCCGATGATGGTGACACATAATTCTTTCCAATGTTTCTTATATTGGTGGATAGTCATTAAATCAATGATCCCTTGTGTAGGGTGTTGATGATTTCCATCTCCAGCGTTAATAACCACACTATATTTTAGTTGTTCCGCTAGTATTCTTGGTTGGTTTTTTTCAGTGTGACGAACAATAAAAAAACGTACTCCCATAGCTTGCAAATTTTTAACCATATCCAAGACAGTTTCTCCTTTCTTCAGAGAAGAAACTTTAAGATCAGGAGTTAGAACAATGGCCCCTAATCTTTTTGCCGCAATTTCAAAGGAATTACGTGTACGAGTGCTAGTTTCAAAAAATAAATGAGCGACTACTTGTCCTATCAACGTATCGAAAGTTCTGTTTTCTTTAACATCGGAAAGAAAATCGTTAGCTCTTTGTAGAATTAGATTAATTTGACAACGAGTGAGCGACTGCATACTTAATAGATGACGAAAATCTTTCTTTTCCATTTATTTCGGTTTATTTCGGTGGATCTGTATTTTCCTGTAACCATTGTTCCAAGATGATCTTGGCGGCATAACTATCAAATTGTTTGGGAAATTTAAAATTTTTTTTCCGATTGAAATACAATTTTCTAGCTTCAACAGTCGTAAGGCGTTCGTCTACCGTATAAACCGGAAGATCTGTTTTCGACCGTAATGTATTTGCAAATTTACGTGCGGCGTAAGTAACAAACTGTTCTGAACCGTCCATATTATACGGAATTCCAACTACGAGAGTATCGATTTCCCATATTTTAATAATCTCATTTATTTGTTTCCAAGGAATCCCATTTTTAGACTTTAAGATAGTGTTAGGATGTGCCGATCGAGTCAACGTTTGACCTACAGCAATTCCAATACGCTTTAAACCAAAATCAAATCCTAGTACCATAAGATGAGAAACATTTAGCTTTTCCAAAATTTTTTGTAGCGTTGAGAAAGAAACCATTATTGCGTACGTCCCAATTTAGGCATGCCCCACTTGGTCAGACAGTTGATTGATATCAATTCCAATAAGAGATGCCGCTTTTTTCCATCTCTGCTTTAAAGGAGTTTCAAATAAAATAATCTGATCATAAGGCACGACTAACCAATCGTTCTGCGAAATTTCTTGTTCCAATTGACCCGATGCCCATTCAGAGTAGCCTAAAGCAATCAAAAAATTGCTAGGACCTTCATTGTTGGCGATGGCTTCTAAAGTCTCTTTAGAAGTAGATACAACAAGTTGATCCTTTTTATTTTTATTTCCAATTTGTTTTTCGTAAATAATAAAACCGTTTTCCTGACTTATCGGACCCCCCATCAAGATGGGATGTTCCCCAATGTTTGGAACGTTGAGTTTAATATTTAAGTGTTCTAATACATTGTCCAAAGTCACTTGCAAAGGTTTATTGACAATGATTCCTAGTGCTCCTTTATAATCATGTTCAGAAATATACACAACAGATTGGGTAAAATTAAAATCATTCAATTGCGGCATAGCCACTAAGAAATAATTTGATAAAAAATTCGTTTTTAGCATACCAATAAGTGTCAAAGTATGCAGGGATATTCCCTGAGCTGCAACTTCTAACCTCTATTCAATACATCAATAATTTGCCATAATAACCATTTTATCAGAGCTAGAGGAAAATGTATGAATCGAATCGCTTCGCAATCTGTCTACACAGATCTTTCTATTGATAAGCTCATTCGGCATGCCATTCTGAATGGAGAAGGAAAGTTGAGTTCAACAGGAGCTCTGGCCGTTAGAACAGGCAATCGAACAGGGCGTTCTCCTGAAGATCGCTTCATTGTTAATGATGCAGTAACAGTTGATCAGATTCAGTGGGGAAAAGTCAATCAACCCATTGAATCTTCGGTGTTCGACCGGTTGTGGAATCGAGCAAATTCTTATCTTTCCAAACGTTCTCAATACGTTTCTCATTTACAAGTGGGTTCGGATAAGCATTTTTTTCTTCCGATACAGGTAATTACTGAATTGGCTTGGCACAATCTGTTCGCGTGTAGTCTTTTTACTAAGCCCAATAGAAACGTCAGAAAAAAACCTGAATGGGTTATGCTAAATGTACCCGGACTAAAAACGAATTCGGAAAAGGACCAAGTACACAGTGACGGAGTTGTTATAATTAATTTTTCACGACGTCGTGTTCTTTTGATAGGTATGCTCTACGCGGGTGAAATGAAGAAAGCAATGTTTACAGTACTAAATTATCTTTTGCCCCCCCAAGACATCTTGCCTATGCATTGTGCTGCAAATGCTGATAAATGTGGTAATAATGTCGCTTTATTTTTTGGATTGTCTGGAACTGGAAAGACAACTTTATCTTCGGACGCAAATCGATTTTTAATTGGAGACGACGAACATGGATGGAGTCGTGAAGGTGTCTTCAATTTTGAAGGAGGTTGCTATGCTAAGTGCATTGATCTATCCAAAGATCAAGAGCCTACAATCTGGGAAGCCATTCGTTACGGAGCTATTATGGAAAATGTAGTTTTGCAATCTGGTAATCGTGCCGATTATGGTGACGCACGTCTAACACAAAATACACGGGTCGCGTATCCTTTAAAACATGTTGTCTCACGCGTCGAAGACAATGTAGGATCTCCGCCCAGTGCAGTAGTCTTTTTAACCTGTGATTTGTATGGTATCTTACCTGCCGTTTCTCTACTTACGAAAGAACAGTCTGTATATTATTTTTTAAGCGGCTACACAGCTCTAATAGGTGGTACAGAAATTAAAAGTACTACAGAAGTGAAAGAAGTGAAACCTATCTTTAGTACTTGCTTTGGAGAGCCATTTTTTCCCCGTCCTCCTATAGTATACGCAGAATTGCTTGTAAAACGTCTTGAAGAAACAAAATGTCAAGTATATCTTGTTAATACAGGTTGGACAGGGGGTTCTTATGCAGAAGGAGGCGCCCGATTTCCAATTTCCGTAACTCGTTCTATTATTAATTCCATACTTGCAGGGAAAGTAAAAAACCAGCCTACAGAAAATTTGAGAGGATTTAATTTAGCGATTCCTAAATCGATCCCGGGAATAGAAGATAAGATCTTGCATCCTCGGCAAACTTGGGCGGATGTCAAAGCGTACGATGTAAAAGCTCTCGCACTAATCAAAAAATTTCAAGAAAACTTTCTTAAGTTTCAAGTAACGGATGCTGTTCAACAATCGGGGCCTATAATTGGTGAGATATGTAGCTAGAAAAATGACTGTATCTACAAATATTAAGAACATCAGAAAAGAGATTCGTGCAGCAGAAAGACAATATGGGCGGAAACCAAACTCTATCATTCTATTAGCTGTTAGCAAATCGCAAGCCACTGATAAATTAAAAACAGCAATTTTTGAAGGACAAACAAGTTTCGGTGAAAATTACGTTCAGGAAGCTTTACCTAAGATGCGTGACCTACACAATTACCATCTAGAGTGGCATTTTATCGGGTCAATTCAATCTAACAAAACTCGTACTATTGCTTCCCACTTTTCGTGGGTACACAGTGTTTCTCGATTAAAAATCGCGGAACAATTGAATAAATATCGAATGTCAGAGTTGTCTCCTCTAAACATTTGTATCCAAGTTAATCTCAGTAACGAAAAAAACAAGAGTGGTATTAATCTTACTGACTTACCAAAATTCGCTGCCGAAATAAACAATTTCGAGAGATTGCGACTGCGTGGTATAATGGCTATTCCGGCTTATGTGGGAGATTTTAGTGCACAGAAACACGAATTTGAAAAAATAAAAAATACCCAAAAACAGTTAGCAAAAAAAGGTATTGTATTGGATACGTTATCGATGGGAATGACACATGATTTCCGAGCGGCTATCGCAGCAGGTAGCACGATGTTGCGTATCGGTACGGGTGTTTTTGGTCTACGAAATTGAAAGTGTTTCTGAGTCTATTTTTGATTTCTAGCGGATCGCCCCGTTTTTTCTTTCCAATTCAAAACAGGAAGATGATTTGTATCTTTGATTATATTTGTGGAAACAGAAATTCTCTGTTGATTTTTTGTAATTAATCTCAATAATTTCTTGAGGTGTTTATTGTGGTGTTTAGGAAGATTGTAAAGGAGTTTGAATAGTTTGTTAAGCTATAGCGAAGGGGATAATATATGAGTAAATATGTATACTCTACATCTGATGAGAATTTCGAGAAAGATGTACTTGAATCGGACGGTTCTGTTCTTATCGATTTTTGGGCCGATTGGTGTCAACCGTGTAGAGTAGTTGCTCCAATTTTAGAAGAAACAGCTGAAGAATATGATGGTCGTGTTAAGGTATTTAAGATGAACGTAGATGATAATACTAAAATTCCAGATAGATATGGAATAAGAGGAATACCTAGTCTTTTAATCTTTCGAAATGGAGATGTAATTGCCAGAAAAGTAGGTGTACTGAACAAATCGCAGTTAGTTTCTTTTTTGAACGAGAACTTGTATTATTCTCAATAGACCAAAACCTTTTTTGGTATGTAAGATCATGATGGAGTTCTACACAACCTTGTTATAAATCTCTAGGAAAAATTCCTCAGAAGAGGCTTCTGAAACTTTGATTTTGGGGAGTAGAATGGGGCTATATTAAGAGGAATTAATTACTTATTTTTATTCGAAACAGCCCAAATTCTTGAGTTGGTTTTTCTGCTTTACAATAACTAAATGAGGTGTCATCGCAATTTATGAACTTAACTGAGCTTAAACAAAAATCAGTTCCAGAATTAATGAAAATTGCCCAATTGATGAGTTTAGAGCATGTATCGCGTTCTCGAAAACAAGACATTATTTTTGCGGTCTTAAAATCACATGCTAAAAAAGGAGAGGATATTTTTGGAAACGGTGTTTTGGAAATTCTCCAAGATGGTTTTGGATTTTTACGTTCCTCCGATAGTTCTTATTTAGCCGGTCCTGATGATATCTATGTTTCTCCTAGTCAAATTCGAAGATTCAATTTGCGTACTGGGGATACTGTTTCTGGGAAAATTCGCCCTCCTAAAGAGGGAGAACGTTATTTTGCTTTATTACAAGTTAACGAAATTAATTTGGAAAAACCCGAAGCTTCTAAAGGAAAGATTCTTTTTGAGAATCTCACACCGCTTTTTCCAGATGAACAAATTCAAATGGAAATGGGAAATGGCAGTACAGAAGACATTACCGCTCGAATTATTGACTTAGTTGCACCTATTGGAAAAGGACAACGAGGTTTGATTGTATCACCTCCTAAAGCTGGAAAAACAATGATGTTACAAAATATTGCCCATTCTATCACCGGTAGTCATCCTGAATGCATGCTAATTGTATTGTTGATTGATGAACGTCCAGAAGAAGTGACGGAAATGGATCGTTCTGTAAAAGGAGAAGTTGTAGCTAGTACTTTTGACGAACCTGCTTCACGTCATGTACAAGTAGCAGAAATGGTCATTGAGAAAGCAAAACGACTTGTAGAGCATAAAAAAGATGTTGTTATTTTGCTTGATTCTATCACTCGTTTAGCGCGCGCTTACAATACTGTGATTCCAGCTTCAGGAAAAGTCTTAACTGGTGGTGTAGATGCAAACGCGCTGCAAAGACCTAAGCGTTTTTTTGGAGCTGCACGTAATATTGAAGAGTGTGGCAGCTTAACGATTATCGCAACTACTTTAATTGAGACTGGATCTAAAATGGATGATGTGATTTATGAGGAGTTCAAAGGGACAGGTAATATGGAGATTCATTTGGATCGTAGAATTGCTGAGAAACGAACGTTTCCTGCTATTAATATCAATCGATCTGGAACGCGAAGAGAAGAATTGATGATGAGACAGGATATTTTACAAAAAGTATGGATTCTTCGCAAGATTCTTCAACCTATGGACGAGGTGGCGGCAAGCGAATTTTTAATTGATCGATTAAAATTGACAAAAACAAACAACGATTTCTTCGATTCAATGAAAGGATAAGAGAGAGAATAAGAAGAGAGGATAAAAAAACCAGCGGCTCATCGGAACCCTGCTCTTTGAAAAAACATCAATAATTATTAATTACTGTCTCCTTCTTTATTTCTTTTCATACAAAGATCTATTTTCCATACTGCATAAGATGGAATCTCGTATGGATGAACGCGCAATAACTCTTTCACTACATTTTGTATGTATTGATCTTCGCAAACCATTTCTACTAAATATTCTTCAACAATTTCGATTCGATCATGAGTACCTACGTAAGGTTGACTAGAACTCAGAGGGCGATACTGTCCTGTTCCTAAAGTTTGCCATGCACAGCAATCATAATTGCTTAACCGGCCAGCCCCAGCTTTGAATAAAGCAGTTTTGATCGGTTCTAAATGATCTATTGGAACGTAAAAAGAAAACTTATACACAGAAAACACTCTTGCAAAATCGGGAGTTTTAGTATACAAGAAATTGGTAGACTAGAATAGACAGAAAGCAGAGAAATTTTCAGAAGTGTAAAATCTTTAGTGTAAAATCTTTTTAAGATTTCTATAAAACTTCTTCATCATTCGATAGGGAATCTGTCCAGGTGCTGATTGTGTTTCCTCTTCAAGAGAGGAAAAAGTCAAATATCCTCCAAACAATGGAGCTAATAATCGAACTATCCTGCCTTTTTTCCCCATTCCTAATACAATGACATTTTCATCTTTTCTCTTATTAAGTAGTAACTGAAATAGAATCTTCACATCAATTTGACTGTTTATCATAACCGAAATTTTTAAAACATCTGGATTAAAATTCCGCATATGCATCATGATCATTTCAAGATTCTTTAGATCTGGAGTTTCCACAAAATTATGATAAGAAAGGATAAATTTAGATTTTTTATTATGAATGGTGATTCTATTTGCCGTAACAAGATCAATGTCCAAATAATCGAATCCGAGTGTATTTCCCATTTGCAAAATTTCGTTTTTCTTCTCGAAAGTACCTTTGAAATTTCCTCCTTCCGATCTAGAACGACAGCATAAGATAGATTTTTTATTGGTGTTTCTTGCGATAGCATTGAGTTTCATAACATTTATATTCTGAATCCAATCTACGCGCAATTCTACAAAATTTGATAATTCTTGAGATTTTTTAAGTTGTAGTAAAAAAGATTCGAGAGTCCTTCCAACTACTGAGATGCACACCACATTTTCATCATTCATTTGTTTTGTAGTGTTAGTGAGGACTATTTAGACTTCTTTGACAAAACACACAATCACCCTTTCTCTCTGTTGAGAATTTCGAAATTTTTTCGCTCTGGAGAAATGTTCAAAAACGATCGTTGCGCTTTTTCATTGTCCTTATTCAGTTGATTTATACGGCGACACGGGGTGCCGATCTAGTTTATCCAATAACAAATCCTTACGTTTCCAGATTGAATTCAGCCACTGCTGAAAAGAACGGCGAAAATCACGGTTTGTATAGTAATCTCCAACAAGACTAGTGGTTATAGGTAGCAACTCGTAATATACAGTAATAGCAGAGAACTCTCCACAAAAATATTTCCAAAAAGTAACAGTTCTAGAATCAGTGGTTTGATGCACATTGTGGGAGTAGTGAATGGTTACATTCAAAATTCCACTCAATTTTCGATTTAGTTCTTTTATAACAACAGCAATTCCTCCTGCTTTTGGATTTAACAAATGTACATAAGGAGAAAAAGGGCTTTTTTTGACTACCTTAAAACGGGTGCCTTCCACAAAATTTACTACCGTTGTAGGAAATTCTTCAAATTTCTTACATGCTTTTTTTACAGCTTCAACATCATACTTTCTCAATTTCGGTTGATTCCGAATTTTTCGGTGAGAATAACGATATAAGAAAGGATATTCTAAAAACCAACAACTCAAACCAAGTATGGGCAATTTCCATAATAATTCTCGCTTCATAAAAAACTTGATCACAGGGACTTTACAACCAAATACACGACCGAGAACCAAAATATCAAGCCAAGTTTGATGATTACTAATTAAAAGATACCACTGACGAGAAGAAAGACGACATTCGCCTATAGTCTTCCAACGAAGATTTCGTAATTCCAGGAATTTTCCAGAAATGACAGACCACAAAACAGGAAAAAATAGAGCGATTTTCATCAATCTGCGATACCAAGATTTCACTAATACGACCCGAGATAGGAAACCAAAAATAAGCGCAAATGTTCCCAAAGCAAAAGAAAGAATTGTATACAGAAATACGAGGAGAACTCCCAATAAGAAATTAAAGAGACGTCTAATTCTCTGTCTTTTTATAAATCCCGACAAAAATTTCTCCTACCTATTCTTCTTCCGTTATTGAATCCACTTTTCGAGATATGATACTGGGTACGAGATTGAGTTACATTAATTAATTCTAAAGGAATTTCATCCAAGAACCGCGAAGGCTGATTAAATTTTTCCAATCCATACATATAGCGAGACGCAGCATAAGTCAAAATTAACTTTTCTTTAGCACGAGTCATTCCTACATAACACAATCTCCTTTCTTCCTCCAATTTATCTTTTCTGTCTACAGATATACGATGGGGAAACAAATTTTCTTCCAGTCCATTAATAATTACTAGAGGAAACTCTAGCCCCTTAGCAGCATGTACAGTCATCAGATTTATACAATCACTACTCGGATCCACTTGCTCTTCGTCTCTTCTTAGAGCGATATGAGCAAGAAAAACGCTTAAAGGTGATGAAAAAACAACTTCGTTTTTCATTGTTTTTGATGAAGAGAATTGTAAAACGACATTGGTTAGTTCTTTTAAACTTTCGACACCTTTTTTGTAGAATGCAAGTAAACCACTTTTATTTAGGATTTTTTCTATTTGTTCAACTAACGAAAAGTCTCTCGTTTCCGCTTTAAGTGACTCGATCAGATTAAGAAATTGTTGCAAAGCACTAAGAGTTCGTGCGTTTAAACTTTTTTTTTCGATCAAATACTTTGCAGCTCCCCATAGAGAGATACCTAGATTATGGGCTACAGAACGTAATGCATTCAAAGCAGTATTACCCACGCCTCGTGTAGGAACATTAACAACACGCTCAAAAGCTGTATCAGAATGACGATTGTCCAGCAAACACAGATAAGCAATTGTATCCTTAATCTCTACTCGTTCGAAAAAATCCAAATCGCTACAAATTCGGTAAGGAATCTTTTGGTCAACCAATCGATTCTCTAATGAACGAGACTGAATATTTGAACGATATAGGATTGCAATATCGTTATATTTCCGTCCTTCTCGTTGTATCCAAGATTTAATGCACGAGATGACATAAAAAGCTTCCTCACATTCGTTGGAGGCCGCATATACAGTAATACGCTCACCAATGTCACTTACAGTCCATAATTTCTTTCCAAACCGGTTCGCATTATTTTTAATAACTGCATTAGCGGCATTAAGAATAGTTTGCGTTGATCGATAATTCTGTTCCAAACGAACTGTCTGTACATCGGAAAAATCTTGAGAAAAACGTTGAATATTTTCCGTTGTCGCTCCGCGCCAACTATAGATGGACTGATCGTCGTCTCCCACTATCATCATTTCTGTACTATTGTCCATCAAAGTCCGTAACCAAGCGTACTGGACAGTACTTGTATCTTGGAATTCGTCTACTAAAATGTAACGAAAACGTTTCTGATAATGACGTCTAATCGGCGATACATTGCGAAGCAATTCTAGCGAACGCAGTAATAGTTCTGGAAAATCAAGCAATCCGCTTCGACAGCAAATTTCTTCGTAAGTTTTGTAGACTTTAGAAAGGATATTTTTGAAATGATCGTTTGAATCGTTTAATTGAATGTTACATTGATTTTCCTCTTTTCGCTTATTAATAAACCATTGAATCTTCTTAGAAGACCATTGTATTTCCTTTAAATATAAACTTTTCTGAATTCGACGAATTAAACGACACTGATCTTCAGAATCGAGAATCTGAAAAGATTTCGGTACACAAGCCTCTTTCCAATGTGTTCGGAGTAAGCGATGTGCCAAATTATGAAAAGTTCCTATCCATATGGTGGTTACAGCGGAGGTACCTAACATAACTTCAACACGTCTACGCATTTCTTGTGCCGCTTTATTGGTAAAAGTTATTGCTAAAATACTGTAAGGAGATATATTTCTTTTTCGAACAAGCCACACTATCCGATGGGTCAATACTCGAGTTTTTCCACTGCCCGCACCAGCCAATACACAGATATAGGGAGACGATGAGGTAACTGCTTCTTCTTGTCTTAGGTTTAACGATTCCAAAAACTTATATCTCTTTCAAATACCGAAACAATCTTACCGTATGTCATTGTACCATTAATCACAAAGTTGACAGAAGTCTTTAAACTGAGTAAAGATAAAAGTCATGTCTGAATTTCAGAAGCCCCGGTTGCTTAGCGGTGATATGCCTACAGGACGTTTGCATCTAGGACACTGGGTGGGTTCTGTCGAGAATCGAGTTTCGTTACAAGACGAGTACGAGTGCTATTTTTTAATCGCAAATACTCATGCGTTCACTACGAATGTCTTAACCCCTGAGTTGATTCATCAAAATACATTGGAGATTGTTCTCGATTACTTAGCAGTTGGTGTTAATCCTGAGAAAAGTACGATCTTTATCGAATCGGAAGTTCCAGCTATTTTTGAGCTAATGGTGTACTTCAGTATGTTCATTTCGTTTCCTCGATTGATGCGCAATCCAACTATTAAAGATGAAATACGGGATAAAAAATTAAGGGAAAACCATTCAGTAGGTTTCCTATTATACCCAATTATGCAAGTAGCTGATATTCTGTCAGTTCGCGCTGAGGTTGTTCCAGTAGGAGCAGATCAAATTCCTCACATTGAACTAGCTCGTGAGACAGCTAAACGCTTCAATCAATTGTATCGTAGAATGAATGCGCATATTGGTGATAAAGATCATCATGAAAATAGGTTATTTCCAATACCGAAAGCTAAGATTGGACGTGTACGACGGTTGGTGGGGATTGGAAAACCTGGAAAAAATGGTCAATTATTAAAAATGAGTAAATCATTGAATAATGCAATTTTCTTAAGCGACTCCACAGACGAGATTCGAAGAAAGATTATGAATATGTACACCGATCCAAATCGCTTGCGAACAACAGATCCAGGAACTATCGAAAATAACCCTTTATGGATTTTTCATGACGTTTTTAATCCTAATAAATCATGGATAGAAAAAGCGAAACGACTCTACTGTGAAGGGAAAATTGGAGATGTAGAATGCAAAGAATATTTAGTAGAAATATTATCGGAATTTTTAGCTCCACTCCAAAAACGCCGTACTGAATACGCAGCAGACCGTACCTATTTATACAAAATTTTGCATCGAGGGACAGAACGAGTCAATGCTATCGCAGAAGAGACACTGCGCCTTGTAAAAAAAACAATCTGCCAAAATTACTTTTGAAGTTTCAGTTTATTCTTGTATCGAAAAGTTCATAGTAGCTAGTTGCTAGCTAGTTGACTCGCAACGATAAATTGATTGCTCTTCGTAACGTACTAAATTAATCAAAAACTTAATTAAAAACAACAATCAGTAACGGTAGTAGTCTGGTTTGAACGGGCCGTCGCGATTTATATTGATGTAAAAGGATTGTTTCTCTGTTAACTCAGTCAATTTAGCTCCTATCTGTTGCAAATGAAGACGCGCCGTTTTCTCATCCAAGTATTTAGGCAACACAGATAACCCGATCGGATATTTTTCCGAGTGTTGCCATAGTTCCATTTGGGCCAATACTTGATTGGTAAAGGAAACCGACATAATAAAGCTAGGATGCCCTGTAGCACAGCCCAAATTAACCAAACGGCCTTTCGCTAAAATCGTTAATCGTTTTCCGTCAGAGAAGACAACCTGATCAACTTGAGGCTTAATGGTGATCCACTTGTGCTTTTTTAAAGAACCGATATCGATTTCTTTATCAAAATGACCGATGTTACAAACAATAGCCTGATTTTTCATCAATACCATATGTTCGTAAGAAATAACATCAATATTACCAGTTGCAGTAATAAAGATATCAGCAATAGGAGCCACTTCTTCCATAGTTGCAACTCGATATCCTTCCATAGAAGCTTGCAGAGCGCAAATAGGATCAATTTCGGTAATGTATACAATAGCCCCGTACAAACGCATGGATTGCGCACAACCTTTACCTACATTACCATATCCGCAAACAACGACACATTTTCCCGAGATCATTATGTCAGTTGCTCTTTTGATAGAATCAACAAGTGATTCACGACAACCATAGAGATTATCAAATTTTGATTTTGTTACCGAATCGTTTACGTTGATTGCGGGAAACTTTAATGTTCCTGTGTTGAACAGATTATACAACCTCCGAACGCCTGTAGTTGTTTCTTCAGATACACCTCGGATGTTTTGACACAATACGGGGTGTTTTTTCAAAACATAAGATGTCAAATCTCCACCATCATCCAACAACATATTAGGTCTCCATCCGTTAGGTCCCTCCAATGTGGAGGCAATACACTCCCAATATTCTTTCTCGGTCTCTCCTTTCCAAGCAAAAACAGAAATACCCTTTTCTACAACAGCCGCAGCTGCATGATCTTGAGTTGAAAAAATATTGCATGAGGACCATCTAACTTCAGCACCGAGCTTAATTAGAGTTTCAATTAAAACAGCTGTTTGAATCGTCATATGAATACAACCAGCAATACGAGCACCTTTTAAAGGTTGGTTTCTTTCGTATTCTCGACGTAACGTCATCAATCCAGGCATTTCTGTTTCAGCAATTTCGATTTCTCTCCGGCCCCAATTTGCCAGTTTGCTATCAGCAATTCGAAAATCTTGAGTCATTACCATTTTTGTTCAAAATCTACTTAATAACTAAGTGCTAAACAACATCTGAAAACAAACCTGCAGCCTCTCGAAGAACTGCAGCTTTATCTGTTTTCTCCCAAGTAAAATCTGGTTCCTCTCTACCAAAATGACCATATGTAGCAGTAGCTTTGTATATGGGTCGCAATAGACGAAGTTCTTGGATAATACGTCCGGGCCGGAGATCAAAAAATTCAAGAATCAGCCGTTGAATGCGCATTTCATCAATCTTTGCAGTCCCAAAAGTTTCAACGCTGATTGAAGTAGGCTCAGCAATGCCTATTGCGTAAGAAACTTGGACTTCACAGCGATCTGCTAATCCAGCGGCTACTATATTTTTAGCAACATAACGAGCCGCGTAAGTAGCTGAACGATCTACTTTCGAAGGATCTTTTCCTGAAAAACATCCTCCGCCATGACGAGCTACCCCCCCGTAAGTATCGACAATAATTTTTCGTCCTGTTAGTCCGCAATCACCTACGGGCCCACCAATAACAAAGCGTCCAGTAGAATTTACTAAAAATCGAGTTTCCTTACAAATCCAATTTTTAGGAATGGTAGGTTTAATAATTTCCTCAATAACAGCCTCTTGTAAATCTTTTTGAGGAATATCTGGACTGTGTTGTGTAGAGAGAACAACACAATCTATCGCTATTGGAATTCCGTTTTTATAACGAAGTGTAACTTGCGATTTGGCGTCTGGACGTAGCCAGGAAAGAATTCCCTCTTTTCTCAACTTCGCTTGTCTTCGAACCAGTCGGTGTGCATAGGTAATAGGAGCTGGCATAAGTACATCGGTTTCCGTAGAAGCATATCCGAACATCAAACCTTGATCTCCTGCCCCCCATTCTAGATCTTCACGTCCGTCGACACCTAACGCTATCTCGGAAGATTGTCTACCAATAGCCGACAGCACAGCGCAGGTCTCTCCATCAAAACCAATACGAGGATCATCGTAACCGATTTGCAAAACTGTATTGCGAGCAATTTGCTCTACGTCAGCCCAAGCACTAGTAGTAATTTCTCCAGCGACAAAAACCATACCGGATTTTACAACAGTCTCACATGCCACCCGAGAATAGGGATCTTGACTGATAAGAGCATCCAAAACAGCATCAGAAATCTGATCGGCTATTTTATCAGGATGCCCTTCAGAGACAGATTCTGAAGTAAATGAACTTGTGTACACCATACTGCAATTTCATGAGCTACGTTTGGGAAGTTATAATAATAAATTTCTAAAAAGATTGCATTGGTTTTTATAGGTACAACTCTAGTAAACGAGGATATTGTATAAAACTCTCTAAAGAGTTTTTATTTTCTGTGTTTTATAGTTAGATATAAAATTCAATAAATCTTCTAGTTATTGTTGTCTTTATTCTCAGAATCTTTACTTTTATTCTCTTTGAGAAAATTTCTATTAACACTAACAGTTTGTTTCAAGTCTTCTTTGGAAGAGCGAAACTTGGAAGAAGAAGCATAAGGTGTAGGAATCGAAGAAGATGTTATCGGCAACTGTTTGATATCAACTACCATACTATTTGTTGTAATGATAGATGAACCTGAACGTTTTATGTAATATTTGTTATGATTATACTCTACTGGACTCGATACTTGAACTCGGACATCGTCTCGACAATAATTCTGATATCTTTCATTTCGATCGCTGCGATGAGAACACCCCTTTTCTCCATCTTCTCTTTGAATTTTGACATTTTGAGAATGATAGCGTTTGGTATTATTTTGATGACCCCCAGACAACAAAGACTTAAGAATATGTTCTTTTCTCGGAGCATATTTTTTTTCACTTCTATTATAAGAAGCTTGAATTAATCTTCGAGAATCTAGAGATTCTTCCCTATCAATACCAAACATTTTTGCCATTAATCTCTTGAATACACCACCGCTTCCTGTCTTTTGAGGGAAATTTGTTGTCGTTATCAAGGGAATTTTCTCCGTAGACAAGAATTGTTGAACTATTGGTTTTGACGGTGGATTTATTTTCTGTTTTTTGGATATTTCAGTTTTGAAAAATTTGGCTAGTTTATAACTGGATATACCTTTACCATGCTCTAAATTCCCTAAATCAATTTTAATCTGCTTTAGCTGATAAAACGGTGTCTCTATGTACTGATTAGGAATGACAGTTATTTTTACTGGATAGTGTTTTTCGATGATGCTTAAACTTTCCCGTTTTTCGTTAATTAAGTAAATCGCTAAATCCACGGGTACTTGCAGTTGAAAGTGAATATTCTCAGCTTTAGAAGCCTGTTCTTGAATTAGATGAATAATAGAAAGTCCAAGAGACTCTATACTGCGAATAGCACCTTCTCCTTCGCAGCGAGGACAAGTTATTTGAGTAGATCGAGTCAGAGAAGAACGCAGTCGCTGACGAGACATTTCCAACAAACCAAATTTTGAAATCCGACCAATTTGAATACGAGCACGATCTTGTTTTAAAGCATTACGCAAATAATTTTCGACTTCTCTTTGGTTACGAATAGGTGTCATATCGATAAAATCTATAACAATAAGCCCTCCGATATCTCGAATGCGTAGTTGACGAGTAATTTCTTCGGCAGCTTCTAAATTTGTCAAAAGCGCTGTTTCTTCAAGACTTGTTCCTCTGGTAGCTCGTGCTGAATTAATATCAATAGCCACTAACGCTTCACTGTGATCAATAATTAACGAACCTCCAGAAGGAAGACGAACTTCACGATGGTGAGCATTTTCAATTTGTCGTTCAATTTGAAATCGACTAAAAAGAGGCAATTGATCACAATAAAATCTTAAACGTCCAACAAACTGAGGACGAACCTGATTGATATAGTGACAAGCGTTTTGGTAAGACTTTTCATTATCAATGAGAATTTCTTCAATATCGTGACGCAAGTAGTCTCGAATTGCGCGAATGACGACATCACTTTCCTGATGAATAAGATAAGGACCTGGTTTGGCTATCGCTGCCCGTTTAATAGCTTCCCAATAACGTAGTAAGATCTTTAAATCCCATTCTAATTCTTCTTTTGCACGTCCAAGACCAGCAGTACGCACAATCAAACCCATTCCTTCTGGAATGTCCAGTTGATTAATAGTTTCACGTAATTGATCGCGCTCTTCTCCTTCAATGCGCCGTGAAATTCCATTTGCCTGTGGGTTATTAGGCATCAGAACCAAAAAAGACCCCGCTAAACTAATAAAAGTAGTCAACGCAGCGCCCTTTGTTCCTCGTTCTTCTTTTCCTACTTGCACAACAAGTTCTTGACCTACTTTAAGTACTCGATTGATATCGGAAGGATCAAATTCTTTTGATGCGTCTTGAAGGAAATACTCACGAGAAATTTCTTTCAACGGCAAGAATCCATGTCTTTTACTTCCATAATTGACAAACACCGCTCCTAAACTCGGTTCAATACTGGTAATGACGCTTTTGTAAATGTTAGATTTTTTTTGTTCTTGTCCGGGAATCTCAATATCTAAATCAATAAGTCTGGAATCTGCAGTAATCGCTACACGCACCTCATCAAGCTGAGTCGCGTTAATCAGCATTCTCTTCATTCTATAAACCCACCTTCTGGGTAATTAACCACATAATTTTTAAGATTCGAAATTCCACGAAGTATTTCTTCGGAATTCAAACTAAACATAAACAATCACTGTTTGGTTGATATTTAAAAAATTTATCTCTAAGTTTCCCCAGATGGGGTTGTCTATTTCTTGTCTAATTCTTTATTTGTTGTCAAGCGGAGTTTTCGCTGTTTTCGTTAGTTTTGTTTTGCAAAATAGCAAGAACCACCCGATTATATTAAGCTTTTCCTCATAAAAAAACTACATTTGTACGTTTTAAACAATCTTATTTTGACGTTAACTACCGTTTTTATCAAGAATTGTCGTCTTAATAACAAAAAATTTATGCCATTTTTAAAAAATGTGGAAGTAAATAAATTCCCCCTTTGGGTTTTCTGATTGATATTCGATATTTTACTCTGGTTGTGAAAAAATACGTTCTTTTTAGAGCTTTACATAATTTTCTTAAAAAATGCTTTGAAAGCAATTTAGAGAGAATGTTATAAAAAACTGTTCTTTATTTTTTCGAAGAAATTTCTCCGATTTCGTTAGAATCTCACATTGTAGTAAGGTAGTAGGGCGTGGTATAAACTAAGTTCTTACAGAAAATTGGAACAACAAAAGAACGAAAGCCCATCTATCCTAATTTAGAAAGCTGAGAGATAATTAATTACGGGATGCAACAATATGAGAAATGGGGATTTTTTAAGACCGTTCAAAAATCCCTTTACAAAATGCAAAACAACATTTTATAGACTTTGGAGTTTAGAAAAAATGGCAGTACAAAAAAGACGAAAAACTCGTTCGAAGCGTGGTATGCGGCGATCGCATGATATTTTGCGAGCATCTGTGTTGTCCAAAAATTCTTTGACTGGTGAAATACATTTGCGACACCACATTAGCCCAAAAGGACACTACAAAAACTCTAAAATTATCATTTCAAAAAACGAAGACAAAGAGAAATATCAATAAGTGAAAACAATCGCGTTGGATGCTATGGGAGGGGATTTTGGACCCAAGGTTGTTGTGCCCGCTGCGTTGTCAATTCTTAAGAAATATCCGAATGTAAATCTAATTTTAGTAGGTAAAGAAGAGCAATTGCGTCCTTTAGTAGAAGAAGATAGAAGCGAAATAAGAGATCGATGGAAAATTGTACACACTACCGAAGAGGTAACAATGAAAGATACCCCTTCTCAGTCCCTTCGAGTAAAAAAAAATTCTTCAATGCGTATAGCCATAAATTTGGTGAAGGAAGGTCGAGCACAAGCTTGCGTTAGTGCTGGAAATACTGGAGCTCTGATGGTAACCGCCCGATATGTTCTAAAAACTTTACCCGGTATTGATCGACCTGCTATCATTGCTTCTTTTCCCACTAAAGATACCCAGGAAGTTCGAGTTCTAGATTTAGGTGCTAATGTTGATTCCGCTCCCAAAAATTTATATCAATTTGCCGTAATGGGATCAATTTTAGTAGCAGCTTCCGAAAACATCCCAAATCCAAAGATAGGATTATTAAATATAGGTGAAGAAGAGACTAAAGGTAATGAATTAGTAAAAAAAACCAATGAACTTTTTGAGAGGAGCAAAGCAATTAATTATATTGGATATGTAGAAGGTGATTCCATCTTTGATAACATTGCCAATGTAGTGGTCTGTGACGGATTTGTAGGGAATATTGTATTGAAAGCTACGGAAGGAATAGTAAAATTAATTACTCAATATGCCCGATCGGCTTTTAAAGAAGCCTGGTGGACTAAATTAGCAGTATTTCCCGCTATCCCTATTTTCAAACGTTTAGTACAACAAATAGATCCAGAACGTTATAATGGAGCAACTTTTTTAGGTTTAAATGCGATTGTGATTAAAAGTCATGGAAGTGCTAACGTTCGCGGTTTCTTTTCGGCTGTGGAAGAAGCCATTTTTGAGATTGACAAAAACATTCCGAAACTCATTAAAGAAAAAGTCGGCAGTGTCCTTAAGGAGTGTAGAAAATAACAATGTACTCGCGCATTCAAGGAATCGGTAGTTATGTTCCAGAGAAAATTCTCAGAAATTCGGATTTAGAACGTATGGTGGAAACTTCAGACGAATGGATAGTGAGGCGAGTTGGAGTGAGGGAACGACATATCATTAATGAAAGCCATGATAGTACCACTACAATGGCAGTTGATGCTTCTAAGCGTGCGATAGAGATGTCTGGAATTAATCCTTCCACTATTGATATGGTTATTGTAGGAACTACTACAGCAGAGTATTACTTTCCAAGTACAGCTTGTTTGGTCCAAAAGTACTTACATTTAAGGAACGACATTTCAGCATTTGATTTAAACGCAGCATGCGCAGGATTTGTATATGGGCTAAGCATCGCAGATCAGTACATTCGTACGGGTAATGCCAAAACTGTCTTAATTATTGGAGTAGATTCGTTAACAAAAATAGTAAATTGGAAAGATCGCAGTACATGTATCTTATTTGGAGATGGAGCAGGAGCTGTAATCTTAAAAGCTAATAAGGAACCGGGGTTTCTAAAAACCGTCTTACACGCCAACGGAAATTATGCAGACTTAATTACTTCTAAAAATCCTATATGGTGGGATCACAAACTGGATGAATTTTTATTACGGATGAGAGGTAGCGAAGTTTTTAAAGTAGCTGTAACTAAATTAGGAGAAATCATTGACGAGACTGTAAAAAAGAGTGGACTCAGAAAATCGGATATCGATTGGCTAGTACCCCACCAAGCGAATATGCGAATCATTCAAGCAATGGCTAAACGCCTCGATTTGCCTCTAGAAAGAGTTATTCTAACTATCGAGAAACATGGAAATACTTCCGCCGCTTCTATTCCTTTAGCTTTAGATACTGCAATTCGGTCTGGCAAGATAAAACGAGGAGAAACGTTGTTATTGGAAGCTTTAGGAGCAGGATTAGCGTGGGGAGCTGTTTTATTAAAATACTAAATAGAGAAAAGGGGGAGTATGCCTCAACCATTTGCTTTAATATTTCCTGGACAAGGGTCTCAGCATCTTGGAATGCTCAGAGAACTGGCAAAAGAACAAGTTGTCGTTAGAGAAACGTTTTGTGAAGCATCTTCTGCTTTAGGATACGATTTGTGGTTGTTGACTCAAACAGGACCTAGAGAAAAATTGGATCAAACTCAATACACACAACCAGCTCTTCTAGCGGCGGGCGTAGCTGTTTTTCGATGTTGGGAAATTCTAGGTGGTCCTCTACCTAAAGTTATGGCGGGACATAGTTTAGGAGAATATACAGCCTTAGTTTGTGCGGAAGCGTTACAATTTACAGATGCTATTCGACTAGTAAAAAATAGGGGACGCTATATGCAAGAAGCAGTACCTATCGAAGAAGGAGCGATGGGAGTTATTATTGGATTGAGCGAATTGCAAATTAGAGCGATCTGTAAAGAATCGTCTCAAAATTCGGTGGTTTCCCCCGCTAATCTGAATTCTCCTGTTCAAATTGTAATATCGGGAGAAGTATCAGCAGTGAATCGTGCTCTTGTATCAGCTCGAATTCAGGGCGCCAAAATTGCCAAACGTATTCCCGTTAGTGTTCCCTCTCATTCTTCTTTAATGAATCCGGCAGCCAAACGCTTTTCGTATGATTTAGCCAAGACAAGTATAACCTCGCCGAAGATTCCTGTAATTCATAATGTAGATACATCAGAACATTACAGAATTGAAGCGATTCGTCACGCTCTGATTAAACAACTTGTTAGTCCTGTACGATGGGTAGAAACCATACAGAAAATGGTAAGACAAGGTATAAAGTTTTTTGGAGAGTGTGGGGTGGGTCACACATTATTGGACTTAAATAAGCGTATCGAATGTCAAAGCAAAACATTTCCGCTTACAGTTACAAAACTAATTTTATCCGCTATTAAACTCGTAAAATAGAATAAATTTTTAGATAAGAACTGAAAGTAATATGTCCTTTAAAAGGAAAGTTGTATTGGTTACAGGTGCATCTCGTGGAATTGGATTAGCTATTGTCAAAAAGTTGAGTCTTCGAAAGAATATTATTATTCTTGGAACCGCTACTTCTGAAGACACTGCTTCTAAAGTTACTCATTTTTTATCTGAAAAAAATGTTCAAGGAAGAGGGTATGTTTTGGATGTTTGTGATCAAAAATCCATACCACTTGTCTTGTCTCGGATGCGAGAAGATTTTGGTCCTCCGCATATTCTAATCAATAACGCTGGAATCATTCGCGATAGTATTATACTACGTATGAAGTACAAAGATTGGAAGTCTGTTATCGAAACCAATTTATATGGTGTTTTTTATTTGATCAAATCTTGCCTAAAGCCAATGATTAAAAATCACTGGGGTCGAATTATAAATATCACTTCTGTGTCGGCAGTTATGGGGAATATAGGACAAGCAAACTATGTAGCTGCTAAATCTGGTCTTATTGGACTTACAAAAGTTGTTGCTATGGAATACGCTACTTACGGTATTACCGCGAATTGCGTTGCTCCTGGATTTATTAAAACAGAAATGACAAAAAAATTATCAAAAAAACAAAAACAGTTTATTTTTTCTCGGATTCCAATGCAACGTATGGGGCTTCCGAAAGAAATTGCCAACGCCGTAGTTTATCTGGCTTCTGAAAAATCCGGATATATAACAGGAGAAACATTGCATATTAACGGTGGAATGTGTATGGTATAGAATTTGAATATAGGCGGAAAAATGTTACTATTTTTGATTCACTTATTTGGTTTTTTGAGAAAGGGAGCCGAGAGATATGGCGACAGTTGAAGAACGAGTTAGAAAGATTATCGTTGAACAATTGGGAGTGAAGGAAGAGGAAGTGACCAATGAATCTTCGTTTGTAGATGATCTTGGGGCCGATTCTCTGGATACAGTTGAATTGGTAATGGCGTTAGAAGAACAATTCGATACTGAAATTCCTGACGAAGAGGCAGAGAAACTTACGACTGTTCAACAAGCGATTGATTATATTAAATCGCACTCCTCAAATGAATCCATTGCTTGATGTAGAAGTATGTCTTTTTTTGATAATTTCCGGGGAGCGCTCTAGGTTGGTGAAGGGGAGGCGTGTTGTAATAACCGGATTGGGAGTGGTGACTCCTGTAGGAAATAGTGTTTCTGAAATGTGGTCTTCCCTTTTAAAGGGAAGAAGTGGTGTGACTCGTATAACTCGTTTTGATACCTCTGGTTTTCCCACAAAAATCGCAGCAGAAGTAAAAAACTTTAATCCGCATTTATCTTTAGAGTCTAAAGATGTGCGACATACTGATGTCTTTGTCCAGTTTGCTGTTGAAGCATCGCGACAAGCTATTGAAAATTCTGGTCTTGTCATTGATGAAAGTAATGCTTCCAGAGTGGGTGTTGCAATCGGCTCTGGAATTGGTGGAATGCCTTGGATCGAAAGATATCATCAAATTATGCTGCGTAAAGGGCCGCGAAAAATTTCTCCTTTTTTTATACCTGGTGCTATTATAAACATGGCATCTGGAATAATATCTATAAACTATAATTTGAGAGGACCCAATATTTCTCTTGTTACCGCTTGTGCTACAGGCCTTCATAATATTGGTCATGCCGCTAGAATCATTGCGTATAATGATGCAGATGCAATGATTGCGGGGGGTAGTGAGATGGCTACAACGGCTTTGGGAGTTGGTGGATTTTCGGCTATTCGAGCACTTTCGGTTCGCAATGAAGAACCTGAGAAAGCCAGTCGCCCTTGGGATAAAGATAGAGACGGATTTGTATTGGGTGAAGGAGCTGCTTCAGTAGTATTAGAAGAATTGGAATACGCAAAAAAGCGCGGAGCTCCCATCTGCGCGGAAATTATTGGATTTGGAATGAGCAGCGATGCTTTTCACATGACAACACCGGATTTGGGTGGTGAAGGATTTCATACCTGCATGAAAAATTCATTGGCTGACGCTCAGATCACTCCTGAATCGGTAGATTACGTTAACGCCCACGGTACTTCTACACAAGCGGCAGACCATCTTGAAGCATTGGCTATCAAAAAAACTTTTGGAGACCACGCTTATAAATTGTCTGTAAGCTCTACAAAATCAATGATGGGTCATATGTTAGGAGCTTCAGGCGCGGTTGAAACGGTAATTTCAGTTTTGGCTATCCGAGACAGTGTAGTGCCTCCAACAATTAATTTAGAACACTCAGATGAAGATTGTGATTTGGATTTTGTTCCTAAAACAGCACGAGAAATGAACATCACTACAGTGATGTCAAACTCTTTTGGATTTGGAGGAACCAATGGTACATTAGTTTTGAAAAAGGCTTAAATTTTTCATGTTCTTGTTTAAGAAAATTGTCTCTTCTATTGCGACAGTTTTTGTTTTAGTCTTGGGAATTTGGTTTATTGTTGTATGGTATGGTTTTTCCTACGTTCCTATGTACGGGAAAACAAAAACGAAATGTACGGAAACCACCGTTAAAGTTCCTTCAGGAACAGGAATTCGTTTCTTGTCTTGCTGTCTGTTTAAACGAAATTTAATACGAAACCCAAAGATTCTTGTTTTTTTAGCTCGCTTTACAGGGAGCGCACCCTTATTAAGGGCGGGAGAGTATCAAATAGTAAACACTACAACCCCTCAAAAGCTATTGAACGAAATTATAACAGGAAACACAAAACAACGAAGAATCACATTTATCGAAGGATGGACTTTTCGTCAAGTCAAGAAAGCGCTATCAGAAAATCCCTACATTCAACACACAATTAATAAGTTAAATAATCGAAAAATTATGGAGAGTCTAGGAGACAACCATAATCCTGAAGGATTGTTCTTCCCTGATACCTATTTCTTCACTTGGGGGGAGACCGATTTGCAAATCCTACATCAAGCTCACAGTCGGATGCAAACAGTTTTACAGAAGATCTGGAAGAAACGATCCAAAAATTTACCTTATAAAAACCCTTATCAAGCACTTATTGTCGCTTCCTTAATAGAAAAGGAAACCGCATCTCCCAAAGAGTATGTCGAAATTTCTGGAGTAATTTTACGTCGTCTAAAGAAAAGTATGCTTTTGCAAGTAGATCCTACGATTTTGTATGGATTGGATTTTCCTTATAGCAGGCCGATTACCAAAAAGGATCTTATTGCTCCTACACCATACAATACATATCGAAACCACGGATTGCCTCCTACACCAATTGACATGCCGTCGTATAGATCTATTTGGGCTTCTGTCAATCCTGACTCAGGAAACACTTTGTATTATGTAGCGCGAGGGGATGGAAACCATGTATTTTCAAACACCTATCGATCTCATCGTATCGCTATAAAAAAATACCAGCAGAGAAAAAACGATAAGAAATCATCATAATCTGCTCTCTATAAACATCAAACAGAAATAAAATAAGGAAAAATATGGAAAACAAAAAAGGACGTTTTATTTCTTTCGAAGGAATTGAAGGAATGGGAAAAACTACAGCACTGCAATATGTTTGCAAATGTTTGGACATTGCTCATATTGCTTATGTTGTCACTCGAGAGCCTGGAGGAACCCCCATTGCTGAAGCTATTCGTAGTGTTTTGCTTCAACATCACAAAGAAATAATGTGTTCGAATACCGAATTGCTGTTAATATTTGCTGGGCGCGCGCAGAACATCACACGAGTGATTTTACCGGCTTTACGTCAAGGTAAATGGGCGTTATCCGATCGATTTACCGATTCAAGTTTTGCTTATCAAGGCGGTGGGCGTGGTATTCCGATTGGACATCTTAGGAAGTTGACACGGTGGGTTCAAGGAGACCTAGAACCTGACGTCACTTTTCTTCTGGATGCTCCTATTTCAGTGGGGTTAGATCGAGCAAAAAATCGAGGAGTAAGGGATCGTATCGAAACAGAAGGTCTAGAATTTTTTGAGCGGGTAAGGAAAAGTTATCTTACTCAGGCAGTATGTAATCTTAAAAGATTTCAGATAATTCATGCAGATCACGATTTATTGAGAATCAGACAGCAATTACGGAAAGCGATCGATCGATTGTTAGAAGACTTCTCGGAACATAAAAAATGCTAGACATTGAGAACAAAAATGGGATTTATCCATGGCAACAGAAACAATGGGAGAAAATTTTAACTTATCTTCAGAAAAAACGTATGCCTCACGCTTTGCTTTTATCGGGTAGTCGTGGTTTGGGTAAGCTAATGTTTGCTAAGTCTGTAGCAGAATTGGTTCTTTGTGAATGCAACGAAACACAAGCCTGTGGGAGGTGTAGAGATTGCCAATTATTTCGTTCAGGCAATCATCCCGATTTTTTTACGGTTGATTTGAAAGAAGGGGGTCACGCTGTTAAAGTAACACAAATCCGAGAACTAGCCGCTGCACTCAACCAAACTGCACAACGAAATCACTACCAGGTAGCAATTCTTTCGTCCGCTGAATTGATGAATCGGTCGGCAGCGAATGCTTTTCTAAAAACGTTAGAAGAACCCTTGGGAACTATACTTTTAATGTTAGTTACCCATCGTCCAAGGATCTTACCTCAAACCGTTCTTAGTCGATGCCAACGGATTGAATTTAGAACTTGCGCTGATCCAAAAATTCTACAATGGGTAAAAAAACAAATTAAAAATAAAAGTAAAGCATCTCAACTTTTGAGTTTGGCGTATAATTCCCCATTGAAAGCGATAAAATTGGAACGTTTAAATTACTTTTCATTACGAAATCGTTTGTTAAAGTTACTAGTAACTGCTACGCAAAACGAATCGGCAATCGATATTGTAAATATTTTGCTAAAGGAAGATGCCAAATTGGTTTTATATATTACAACGATTCTTCTTATGGACATTTTGCGCTTTCAAATCAATTGTTCAGATTTTATCCTAAATACAGACTGCCTTCCAATTCTTCAGAAATTTTCATCTGTCTTGTCTCAGGAAAATCTACTTGAAGTATTGCGACAATTGCAGGAAACTTGGCAGGTGATTGCAGGTTCAGTAAAGATAAATTTCCAATTGCTTTTGGAAGAAATTTTTTTAATATTGTTTAGAGGCAAAAAAAATGCTGGTTGATTCCCACTGTCATTTAAACAAGCTCAACTTAACTCGTTATGGAGGAAAATTAGAATCTTTAATCGAAAAAACAAAAACCGAAGGTATTGAGTATATTCTTTGTATTGGTCTCAATTTGGTTGATAAACCTGAAATTATCGGAATTACAAATCGATTCGATAACGTTTCTGCAAGTTTAGGACTGCACCCCAACGAAGCAGTACAAGGAGAACATGAGCCTACTGTGATGGAATTAGCCGAGTCAGTAGATCATGCTAATGTAGTTTCTGTTGGCGAAACAGGTTTGGACTATTGCTCTTATAGCAGTGAGATCGATTTAAATACGATGCGAGATCGATTTCGTCGTCATATTCAGGCTGCCATAAAGGTTCACAAGCCTTTGGTCATTCATTCCCGTAACGCTCAAACAGACACTATTCAGATTATGCAAGAAGAAAAAGCAGAATTAGTGGGTGGAGTGGTGCATTGTTTTACGGAAAACCTAGAAACAGCAAAGCAAGCGATAAATTTGAATTTTTATATTTCTTTTTCTGGTATTGTAACTTTTAAAAATGCTGGAAATGTCGCCGAAGTTGCCAAACAGATTCCTTTGGAAAAAATGCTTATCGAAACAGATGCTCCGTATTTAACCCCCGTACCGTTTCGGGGTAAGAACAACGAACCACAATATGTACGATATACAGCTGAATGTATCGCAAAATTGAAAAATACCTCTCTGTATGAAGTCGCTAAGAAAACTACCGAAAATTTTTATCGTTTGTTTTTATCTAATCGTTCTTAGAACGGTTTCATGCGAAATTTCTTAATTTTTTATTGTTTTCTTTTCGTACAAAGCATCTAAAGCATAACCTAATATCTTCAAACACAAATTCTATACTACCAAAAGGAAATGCTGTTTTGAATAAAGAAATTATTCGACGTAAAGTATTAAAGTTAAATAAAAATCTTACACATTTACATCCAGTTCTTCAGCGTATTTATCTGGCAAGAAATATTAGTTCACCTGAAGAACTGTCCCGAGAACTAAGAAGCTTACTATCCTTTTCTTTGCTATCCGGTATTACTCAAGCAACAAAAAGATTAATGCTTGCTTTAAAGAAACAACAAAATACTGTAGTCATTGGAGATTTTGATACAGACGGCGCTACGAGTACCGCTTTGATGATAAGAGCATTGCGTGAATTTGGAATGAAAAATATTTCTTATTTAATTCCTAATCGATTTACTTGTGGTTATGGATTAACAACAAAAATTGTAGAAATAGCTTCCGCTAAACGTCCCAATTTAATCGTCACAGTCGACAACGGAATTTCCAGTTATCCAGGAGTAGTGAAAGCAAATCAACTAGGAATCGATGTATTGATTACAGATCACCATTTACCCAACGATCCATTACCTCCCGCTTGCGCTATTGTAAATCCCAATTGTAAAGAGGATGCATTTCCCAGCAAATGTTTATCCGGTGTGGGAGTGTCTTTTTATCTCATGTTGGCATTGCGTGCAGAATTAAAAAAAAATAATTGGTTCGATCGGTGTGGACTACACTATCCCAATATGGCAAAGTTCTTAGATTTTGTCGCTCTTGGTACAATAGCCGATGTTGTCCCACTAGACAAAAACAACCGTATACTAGTATATCAAGGATTGCAACGTATTCGAGCAGGAAAAGCTCATGAAGGAGTACTGGCACTATTAGAAGTATCCGGACGTAAACGAGAACGATTACGGACTTCTGATCTCGGTTTTTCTATTGGTCCACGATTAAATGCAGCAGGACGTTTGGAAGATATGAGTTTAGGTGTCGATTGTTTATTAGCAGACAATAAAAAAACGGCTTTATACATTGCCCATCGATTAGACAATTTGAATCAAAAGAGGCGTGTTATTGCGTCTCGAATGCAAAAAGAGGCATTCAGTTTTATCGATCGATTCGATACGAATCAACCACCACCCCCCGGGGTTTGTTTGTATCGAGAAGAATGGCACCAAGGTATAATAGGATTAATCGCCTCTCAAGTAAGAGAGCGTATACACCGACCTACCATTGCGTTCTCAAAAATACACGATAACATGTTACAAGGATCTGCTCGATCTGTTTCCGGGCTACACATCTGTAACATATTAGAGACGATTTCCATCAGAAATCCGGAATTAATAAAGAAATTTGGAGGGCATGCTATGGCAGCAGGTCTTAGTATATCTTTAGATCGATATACAGAATTTCAACAAGCATTTTCTGAAGAAGTCAACAGATGTTTTGGAGAAAAAAACTTACGACCGAAACTGATAACTGATGGAACATTAACTTCAAAGGAATTAACTCTTGAGTTTGCTGAATTAATAGAACAAGCTGAGCCTTGGGGACAAGGATTTCCTGAACCCACATTTGATGGGTATTTCAAATTGATTAATCAAAAAATTATTCGTCAACAGCATTTGAAATTGATTTTACAAATTTCTAAAATGGAGCATTATTTGGAGGGGTTTGTATTTCATATCAATGCGAAGGAAAGGCCTGACTTACGCTGTAGGTATGTTCGCTTGGTCTATCGATTAAATGTCAATGAATTTCGAGGACGTAAGAAATTACAACTTTTGGTAGATTACATCCAACCCATAATCCATAAATAATCCGTAAAGACTTTTTGTTGTTCAACAATATCTCCGATCTGTTGTTAATCGTTTTATTTTTAGGAACTTGCGTCGATAAGGTTTGGCTTCATTCTTTATTTGTCTTTAAAACCACAACAATTTCAATAGGGAATATATACAAGATCGATTTATACAAGGAAAGAAAAATAGGGAAAAAGCTATCCTCTTACATTGATAAGCTAAACAGATCGGTCTGAAACGAAACAAGTTTGTAAATTAAAGACAAGAACACAGTTTCTACAGATATCTGGCTCCTCGGGAGGGATTCGAACCCCCGACCAAATGGTTAACAGCCACTTGCTCTACCGCTGAGCTACCGAGGATCAATTCTGTCAAATAAAAATCGTAATATTACTAGTCAGCAATACGATAATCAATTGTGGGTCACAATCTAAGGACAGTTGATAGCCGATGTATCGTCTCCTTAAGCTTTGCGCTGCTCGCAGCACAAGAGAGCCGCACGTGACCTGGAAATCCGAAAGCACTTCCAGGTACCACAGCTATATTGACTTTATTAAGAAGATAAGAAGAAAATTCAATATCAGATGAAAATTTTAATCGTTTAATAATTTCCGTTACATTAGGAAAAAGATAAAAAGTGCCACTTGCAGGCAGACATTTTATACCCTGCATCCGACTAAACGCTCCTAACACCAGATCATGACGCACTTTGTATGTCTTGTACATATAGTCAAAATGACTGCGATCGTAATTTAAAGCAGTAGTTGCCGCTACTTGAGCAATTGCGTTAGGACAGGAGGTACTTTGGGATTGAATATTTTTCATTGCTTGTACGATAACTTTAGAACCAGCAGCATACCCAATTCGCCACCCTGTCATAGCATATGCTTTAGAAACTCCATTGATAATAATAGTGCGATCACGCAACTCAGGACATATATTTACAATATTAGAAAAACGATCCTGCCCCCAAAAAATATATTCATAAATTTCATCGGAAATAATCAGTATTTTCGGATGTTTTAACAATATTGCCGACAGGTGTTCTAATTCTAAT
Source organism: Coxiella endosymbiont of Amblyomma sculptum (assembly GCF_009883795.1). Lineage (GTDB taxonomy): Bacteria > Pseudomonadota > Gammaproteobacteria > Coxiellales > Coxiellaceae > Coxiella. The sequence continues at coordinate 592,995 of NZ_CP033868.1, read as the reverse complement.
TTGCTATAAATTGCTCCAGAAGGATTGTTTGGACTGTTTAAAATTAACAAGCGAGTTTTTGAGGTTATGGCTTCTTCTAATTGCTGCGGAAGTATCTTAAAATTCTGCAAAAGGGTGGTTTGTACAATAACCGGTGTTGCTTCAGTAATTTTTATGATGGACGGATAACTCACCCAATAAGGCGCCGGAACAATCACTTCGTCACCTATATCCAACACTGCCATCATGGCATTATAAATAGATTGCTTTGCTCCGTTACTTACAATTATCTCATCGGATTCGTAATACAATTGGTTGTCGCGTCTTAATTTTTGGGCGATAGCTGCTTTCAAAGAAAAAGTACCTCCAACACAGGTATATTTAGTAAATCCACTTTGGATGGCTTTTATCGCTGATTTTTTTATGAAATTCGGAGTATCAAAATCTGGTTCACCGGTACTAAGATCAATAACATCACAGCCTTGACTTATTAACTCGATGGCTAAATTAGAAACAATTATCGTGGCGGAAGGTTCAATTTTTCGAGCTCTAGAAGATAATAAGATATCGTTCATATCAATACGTAGTTCTAATAATAATTCTTTTGAGACTCCACACCATTCGAATTCGAATGGTGTGGAGCATAGTAGAAACCAAAGTCACAAACAATAATTTTGTTAGAAAAATTGAAAATATGGCATTCTAAAATTTTGAACGATTTCTGAGAATCTGTATTTTCAAAAATGTCTAAAATATTATGGTATAATTTTCTCGATTCAATCTAAATACAGTAGAAGTAACTCAATGACAGAATTTGCACACGAAATTGTTCCAATTCCTATTGAAAATGAATTAAAACAGTCTTATTTGGGCTACGCGATGAGTGTAATCGTAGGAAGGGCATTGCCTGATGTGCGAGATGGATTAAAACCAGTACATCGTCGAATTCTTTATGCAATGCACGCATTGAGAAACGATTGGGATAAAGCATACAAAAAATCAGCTCGTATTGTGGGAGATGTAATCGGTAAATATCATCCTCACGGTGATGTCGCTGTTTACGATGCGATTGTAAGAATGGCTCAAGATTTTAGTCTCCGTTATTTGCTTATTGATGGACAAGGAAATTTCGGTTCTGTTGATGGAGACGCACCTGCGGCCATGCGGTACACGGAAATTCGTTTGTCTCGATTTGCTCATACTCTAATGCAGGATATCGATAAAGAAACTGTAGATTGTATTTTCAATTATGATGAAACGGAAACGATGCCTTTGGTTTTACCTACTCGTGTCCCGAACTTACTGATTAATGGTTCTTCCGGTATCGCAGTGGGAATGGCAACCAACATTCCTCCCCACAATTTAAGTGAAATTATTGACGCTACGCTAGTATTGATCGACAATTCGGATTTAACTGTAGAAGAACTAATGCACTATATACCCGGGCCAGATTTTCCAACTTTAGGAATTATCAATGGCCGCAGTGGTATTGTCGAAGCTTATAAAACAGGACGGGGGCGTATTTATGTACGCGCAAAAGCTGATATTGAAATTACGAAGAATGGCCGTTCGCAAATTATCGTCTCTGAACTTCCATACCAAGTAAATAAAGCGCGGTTATTGGAAAAGATTAAAAAATTGGTATATGAAAAAAAAATTGAAGGAATTTCCGCATTGCGCGACGAATCCGACAAGTGCGGTATGCGAATAATGATTGAGATAACACGAGGTAATCATGCTGGAGTTGTGCTCAACAATTTATACGCTCAAACCCAATTAGAAACTGTGTTTGGAATTAATATGGTGGCTTTAAGAGAGAATGGACAACCGTGTGTACTGAATTTAAAGAAACTATTAAATGCTTTTTTACAGCATCGTAGAGAAGTTGTAATGCGCCGTACTTTGTTTGAATTGCATAAAGCTCGTTCTAAAGCACACATCTTGGAAGGATTTGGAATTGCACTAACCAATATCGACGAGGTAATCGTCGCGATTAAAAAAGCACAAACCCGAAAACTTTCTGAAGGAAATTTATTAGAAAAAGTATGGAAGGTTAAAGAATCTGATCTATTACAAAAGTTTGGAAATGACCGCGTTCGTCCGGAAAATTTAGATTCGAAATATGGATTAAAAACTGACGGATATCACTTATCTTTGTCGCAAGTACAAGCTATTTTAGATTTACAACTGCATCGATTGACTGGCCTTGAAAGTAAAAAAATTCGTGAGGAATATGTTTCTCTTTCCAATCGAATCGATACATTAACTTCGATTATCTCAGATTCCGATAAATTACACGAAGTGATTCGAGAAGAATTAATTGAAATCAAAACCCAATTTGGCGATGCGCGTCGTACCAAAATCCTTCATACAAAATCAAATCTAGAGGATAAAGACCTAATTCCTAAAGGATATCTAATTATAATACTATCCTGTAGTGGTTATATTAAATCACAATCGATAAACACTTATCGCGCTCAACACCGAGGAGGGCGCGGTAAGATAGCTACAGCAGTAAAAAATCAGGATTCTGTTGGAAATATCCTAGTAGCAAATTCACACGAAACAATTCTGTGTTTTTCAACTTATGGGAAAGTGTATGAACTCAAAGTTCATCAAATACCACAAAGTAATCGAATTTCATACGGATTTCCAATTGTTAATTTGCTTCCTTTAGATAAGGATGAATATATTTCCGCTATGTTGCCTACGTATCATTGCAATAAGGATCTTTTTGTCTTTATGACCACAACTAAAGGTTTTGTAAAAAAAGTCGTATTATCCAAATTTCTTCAGCCTCGTGTAAGCGGAAAAATTGCGTTGACTTTGAAAAAAGGGGATCGACTGGTAGGAGTGGATATTACAGACGGGAAAAAAGAAGTGATGCTTGTGACCAATGCAGGAAAAGCCATCCGATTTCATGAAAGAGAAGTGCGTGTAATGGGACGAGCGGCGCGTGGAGTATGTGGAATTAAGCTGAAAGGAGACAATCAAAATGTGATTTCCTTAGTTGTTGTAAGAGAAAAAAGCTGTCTTCTGACAGCAACTGCTCATGGCTATGGACAACGTACAATCGTCAAAAATTATCGTTCGACAAGTCGAGGTGGTCAAGGCGTTATTGCCATTCGCGTTAGTCGTCGTAATGGAAATGCAGTTTCTGCTGTCCAGGTGGTTAGTAGCGATGAAGCATTTTTGATTAGTAAAAAAGGCATCTTAGTCCGAATTCGTACTGACGAAATTCCGCAGATGGGGCGAAGCACCCAGGGAGTTCGATTGATTGGGTTAGCACAAGAAGATACGCTTGCTGGAATGGAAATTGTCGAGAAAGAATAGAGTTTGATTAAGGATAAATAAGAAAGATACGGAAAATATGTCTTTGATAAAGGGAGGACTGTTAGAAAAATTTAGCGGAGTAATCAAAAAAGTTCCTTAAAACTTTGTATGTTGCGCATTTATAATTTTTCAGCCGGGCCATCTATGTTGCCAGAAACAGTGCTTCTCGCAGCACAAGCCGAATTGTTGAATTGGCACGGGGTTGGAATGTCGATAATGGAAGTCGCGCATCGCGGTACAGAATTCAAAGAGATCATAGAAGAGTCGGAGCGAGATCTTAGAGATCTATTAGATATCTCTAGTGATTATCAAATTCTTTTTATGCAAGGTGGTGCTCGACTACAATTTTCTATGATACCGATGAATTTAATGGGAAAGTATAAAACGGCAGTTTATATTGATTCTGGAATTTGGTCTCAGAAAGCGATTAAAGAAGCAAGACGCTACTGTAATCCTCAACTAGCAGCAAGCGCTAAACAGTTTCGTTATACAACTTTGCCTAACCAAACCGATTGGAATATTCCTGAAGAGGCTGCGTATTTATATTACGTCAGTAATGAAACGGCAAACGGAATGGAATTTCCTTTCATTCCTGAAACGGATCTAACGTTAGTATGCGATATGTCGTCAAATTTATTATCCTGTCCTCTTGATGTATCAAGATACGGATTAATTTTTGCTTGTGCTCAAAAAAATATCGGAATATCAGGATTAACAATCGTAATTATTCATAAAAATTTGTTAAATCGGACGCCTCTTCTAGGAACCCCAAGTTTTTTACACTACGCTTTACACGAAAAAGAACATTCTTTATGGAACACACCCCCTACGTTTGCTTGGTACATTTCTGGTTTAATTTTTAAATGGATAAAAAAAGAAGGCGGTGTTTCGGAGCTTGCTAAACGTAATGATCGAAAATCGCAAAAGCTCTATAAGACTATCGATAAAAGTAATTTTTACTGTAATACAATCGATCCCCGTTTTCGTTCACGGATGAATGTCATTTTCACACTAACAAACAAAAATTTGAATGCGCTTTTTCTAGAAAAAGCTTTGGAGAATGGGCTGACCAACCTAAAAGGCCATCGTCTGTTGGGTGGTATGCGAGCTAGTATCTACAATGCGATGCCAGAATCTGGAATCGACACTCTAGTCGATTTTATGCAAACATTTGAAAAAAAGTACGGTTAATTAAAAAAGATACGATAGATAATGCATTACTGTATTACTCCATCGAACAATTTAAGTGGAGAAATTACCGTTCCTGGCGATAAATCTATTTCTCATCGATCTACGATTCTAGCCTCTATTGCTGAAGGGCAAACACGAATAGATGGTTTTTTGATGGGAGAAGACAATCTTGCTACAGTAAAGGTTTTTCAAAAAATGGGGGTTGTTATTAAGATAGACAGAGATAAGAACGTGTTATTAGTATGTGGAGTGGGAAAATACGGACTAAATATTCCATCTGGAAAATTGGACTGTGGAAATTCAGGAACGTCTATCCGTTTATTAGCTGGATTGTTGTCCGGTCAATCATTTACTACTAATCTCACAGGAGACCTTTCTTTACAGAATCGTCCTATGAAGCGTATTATTGACCCGTTGGTGCGGATGGGTGCGAATATTGATTCAAAGGGGATTTTTCCTCCACTTAAGATTTTTGGAAATCCTAACCTGAAAGGAATTCATTACCATTTGCCCGTAGCAAGTGCCCAGGTTAAGTCTTGTTTATTGTTGGCAGGATTGTATGCAAAAGGAGAAACTTGTGTTACAGAACTGATGCCTTCTCGGAATCATACCGAGCGGTTACTAAAGTATGTTTTTAAATATCCTATACAAATCAAAAACTTACGAACTTGTCTTTCCGGTGACGGACTGCTTAAAGCAGGAAATATCACTATACCGGGAGATATTTCATCAGCCGCTTTCTTCATTGTAGCGGCAACTATTACTCCAGGTTCCTGTATTTGTTTACGTCAAGTGGGTATTAATCCTACCAGAATTGGTATTATAAATTTGTTAAAAATGATGGGGGCGAATATTAAGATTGTAAAGTATCGGAAAAAAAATACAGAACCCATAGGAGACATTTTAGTTCGTCATGCCCAACTTAAAGGTATTAATATTCCAAGAAAGCAAATCCCTCTTGCTATCGATGAACTGCCTGTCTTGTTAATTGCCGCTGCTGCTGCACGAGGAAAAACCCTATTGCGAGGCGCAGAAGAATTGAGAATTAAAGAAACCGATCGAATCTCTGTTATGAAAGAAGGATTGGAGAAATTGGGAATCAAAACAACGTCATTTTCCGACGGTCTTATTGTGCAAGGAGGGGAATTCCAGGGCGGAACGATTTCCAGTCATCATGACCATCGCGTCGCTATGGCATTTTCGATTGCGGGCATTACAGCACGATCCGCTGTATACATCCGAAATTGCGAGAATGTGAAAACTTCTTTTCCCAATTTTGTTGAATTGGCGAAAAAACTAGGAATGAAATTGAAAGTTTTTCTTTAATATCTGATCGAAAATCACTGCCGATTCTATCGGTAGCACAAAATTCATGGAAAACTTAGAAAAAACAACTCCTCCGGTTATTACAATTGACGGTCTATCCGGTTCTGGAAAGGGAACAGTAGCGTTCAGAATTGCACAAACTTTGCGTTGGCACATTTTGGACAGTGGAATTATTTATCGTGCGGCAGCTTGGGCGTTTCTTCACTATAAAATTCCTATAAAGGATCGACGAAGTGCTGTACAATTGCTAAAAAGACTTCAAATAGTTATCGAGAATTGTCTTACAGACAAAAAGACTAAAGTGAGTTGTGACGATTACAATATTACAGAAGTTATTCGAACTGAAAAGTACAGCAAATTAGCTTCCAAAGCTGCAGAAATTCCGGAAATTCGACAAGCCTTTCTTCAGTATCAACGTAATTTTCATCGATGGCCTGGATTGGTGTCGGATGGTCGTGATATGGGAACTGTTATTTTCCCCAGCGCTCCTTTCAAATTTTATCTTGATGCCAATCCAAAAGAACGAGCGCGTCGACGTTATAAGCAGTTGCAAGAAAGAGGAATTGATGTTAGCCTGCGTGAGGTTCAGGAAAATTTGGAGGAACGTGACTTTCGCGACATTAACAGAGTTTTTTCTTCTGCCGAACCTGCAAGGGATGCCTTGGTTATTGATACAACTAAGTTAAGCGTAACGGAAGTTTTTGATATAGTTATATGTTCTATATCAAAAGGGAGATTCTTCGATTTTCTGGAAAAGAAAAGGGGGTAATCTGCAGTGTGTTGGTATGGTCGATAAGAAAACGCAACGTGATCTGTGTATGAACGAAAATTTTGCTGATTTGTTTGAAAAAAGTTTGGAAAAAACCGATCTTCGTCCGGGAGCTCTTATCGAAGCTACTATCGTCGAAATAAAGCCTGAATGGATCATTGTTGATGCTGGCCTTAAATCGGAAGGTGTTATACCTATTTCCGAGTTTTATCACGAAGAGATCCATATAGGTGATAAAGTAGATGTAGTAGTTGATACTCCCGATAATGGTTTTGGGGAGACCCGATTATCGAGAGAAAAAGCGCGTCGTACAAAGGTTTGGAGTCAACTTGAAAAAGCTTATAAGACTGAAGAATTGGTTAAAGGAAGAATTATAGAACGGGTTAAAGGCGGATTTACTGTAGAAATTAGTCCAATTCGGGCTTTTTTACCCGGTTCTTTAGTAGATATTAAGCCTATTCGAGACCCCGATTCTCTTAGAGGCACTGAACATGATTTCAAAATTATCAAGATGGATCGTTATCGAAATAATGTAGTTGTTTCACGACGTGCTGTAATGGAAGCTGAATCTAGTGCTGAGAGACAAGCTCGACTTTCGGAACTGCAAGAAAATCAAGAAATTGAAGGCGTTGTTAAAAACATTACAGATTATGGTGCTTTTGTGGATTTAGGAAGTATCGATGGATTATTGCATATCACCGATATGTCTTGGAAACGTATTAAGCATCCTAGCGAACTACTCAATATAGGCGACAAAGTTCTTGTTAAGATTCTCAGATTCGATCGAGAGAAGAATCGGGTCTCGCTAGGCATGAAACAACTGACCGAAGATCCGTGGATGAATATTACGAAGCGCTATTCCGTAAACACTAAAGTATCTGGAAAAGTGACGAATATTACCGATTATGGATGTTTTGTACAATTGGAAGATGGTGCGGAAGGATTGGTACACGCTTCCGAATTAGATTGGACTAACAAAAACATTCATCCTAGTAAAATAGTACAATCTGGTAAAGAAGTCGACGTTATGATACTGGAGATCGATGAAGAACGCCGTCGTATTTCATTGGGGATGAAACAGTGTAAGTCCAATCCATGGAGAGAATTTGCTAGAAAACATCAAAAAGATGAAGAAATTGTTGGAAAGGTTCGTTCTATTACTGATTTTGGTATATTCGTTGGATTGGAAGGCAATATTGATGGTCTTGTACATATATCCGATATTTCTTGGTCAAAAGATAGCGAGATAGCTATTCGCGACTATAAAAAAGGTGATGAAGTAAAAACTGTTATTTTATCGATTGATCCGGATCGTGAGAGAATCTCTCTCAGTATCAAAAAACTCGAGGAAAATCTCTTAGAAGAATTTCTTAAAAGACACGATAGGGATACAATCGTGCAAGCCAGAGTAAAAGAAGTAGAAAGTAAGAAAGCTATTTTAGAATTATCTGATCAGGTGTTTGGGCAAATGCATGTGGCAGACTACACATACGATCATATAGAAGATCTAACGAAGGAACTCAATACAGATGATAAAATCTTGGTTAAGATTATCGGTGTAGATCTTGCAAATCACCTTATCCGAGTATCTCACAAAGCTGCAAAAAATTTGATGAATCAGGAAGATCATTTTACATCAGTGATGACAAGTTCTGATATGCCGACAAAAACCACTTTAGGTGATCTTCTTAAAGAACAAATGCGAAAGGAAGAGAATAGGTGATCGTTGTCTCATTTCTATGTTGTATTTTTTAATACATTGGTTTCTTGTTTCCGTCTGCAGTAAAGTGTGTAATTTCTTGATCCAAAATTGTGATCTGTTCAACAATCTGCTCAGATTGGTATTACAGAATAGAGATAGAACAAGAAATAACAGAAACAGATATGAAACAAAATGAACCTAAAATTATTGTAGCTATTGACGCCAATACTCGTGAAGAAGCCTATACACAAGTGCAACAGTTAGATCCCAAATTATGTCATCTCAAGATCGGAAATGTTTTATTTACACGATACGGGTTTCCTTTTATAGAAGAATTAATGAAAAAGAATTATAAAATCTTTTTAGACTTGAAGTTCCACGATATTCCAAAAATTGTTGCCGATTCCTGTCGTAATGCCGCTCTGTTAGGTGTTTGGATGATAGACGTACACGTTTTTGGAGGGCGTATCATGTTAGAGACTGTAATCGATATATTGCATACAGTAAGGATAAAACCTCTTGTCGTTGGCATTACGATTTTGACCAGTTTGGATACTGAGGATTTTAAATCGCTAGGAATCAATAATAATATCTCTTCTGTAGTGTCTTGCATGGCGGAACTTGCTAAGGAATCTGGTCTCAACGGAGTAGTATGTTCAGCAAACGAAGTGTCTCTTTTACGAAAACAACAGGGTAAAGAATTTTTGCTAGTGACACCGGGGATTCGATTGTCTTTCGAAAAGAAAATCGATCAGAAGAGGACTGTGACTCCAGAAGACGCTATTAAAGCAGGCAGTGATTATCTAGTTATTGGTCGATCTATAGTTCAATCTTTAAATCCCGGAGAAGCTCTACAAAAAATTACCAGTTCGATTTCAATTGTCGCTACTACCACAAATATCACTCCCGCCTAAGAAAATTTTTAGTTAAAAGATTATCAAATAATTTTCATCTGTTCTGTTTTGACTCAGTATAACTTTATGGCAAAAGCAGCTATCAGTTTCCTGATTTTAACTGATTTTTATAAAATGCACTTAATATAAACTTGCTGAAAGATACGAATCGGTCAAACTACGAAACGCAATCTGACACTCTACTCCTTGTTGGATTTTTTAGGAAATCCGTATATAGTCTAGTTGTAGAAATCTAGGGGCCCCATCATGAGGAGTGTTTGTGCCAATTATTAGATCTTTAGCCGTTCAACCCAAGCCTTTTTACTTCATCTTTTTCCTAGAAATCTGGGAACGATTTGGATTTTATGGTGTACAGGCGCTATTGGTCCTGTATATGGTGCAAAAATTGGGTTATCAAGACAGCCATGCTGATTTTTTGTTTGCAGCTTTTAGTGCCTTGGTCTTTTTATTGCCTTGTTTGGGTGGGTATATTGGCGACAAAATATTGGGCACTAAGAGAACGATTTTGCTAGGAGCAATAGTATTGTCGTTAGGCTATCTAATATTATCTTTACCGAAAATTTCTAGTCGACATTTTTCACTGCCATTAGCCTTTATTGCAGTTGGGGTAGGCTTATTTAAAGCTAATCCTTCAAGCTTGCTCTCGAAAGTGTACGAAGAAACGCCTCACAATTTAGACAGTGGATTTACTTTATACTATATGGCTATTAATATGGGAGCGGCCATTTCAATGAATCTTACACCCATTTTAAATAGATTTTTTGGTTGGCATGTAGCTTTTTCCGTTTGTTGCGCCGGAATGATCCTCGCTATTTTAAATTTTTTTATCATGCGAAAAGCTATATTTGATATTGGATCTGAACCGGACCAAGCGCCTTTTCGATGGGATTATTTTGGATATGTCTTATTAGGAATCGTCACATCGGTTATTATGAGCAATTTTCTACTTAACCACTATCAAATTGTTTCTTGGCTTCTCTCTGGTGGAACTATCGTACTGCTCTCCATTTACCTGATGCTAATTGCCAAGTCAGCACCAGAAGAACGTAAAGGAATGTTTTTGTTTATGATTCTGTTTTCTCAGGCTATTGTTTTTTTTGTACTATACTTCCAAATGCCAACTTCATTGTCGCTATTTGCTTTGCGAAACGTTCGCCATTCAATTCTGGGCATTCCTATTCAACCGGCTCAATTTCAAATGCTTAATTCATTTTGGGTGATGACAATGAGTCCAATAATGGCTTGGTTTTATCAGAAATGGCATAAATGTGGTCGAGATTTGTCCTTGCCGACCAAGTTCTCATTAGGAACGTTGATGGCCGGATTAGCTTTCTTATTTCTCCCATTGGGTTCTCTTTACAATCATCATGGAGTAATTTCCGGTATGTGGTTGGTCCTGTCTTATTGGCTACAAAGTACCGGAGAGCTTTTAGTAAGCGCTCTTGGATTATCTCTGGCCGCTCGCTATGTGCCACAACGATTTATGGGTTTCACTATGGGCCTTTGGTTTCTCTGTGTTTCAGTTGCAAGTATCATCGCCGGTAAAGTAGCTAGTATCGCCAGTGTTTCTGCTAAAATTTCTACAGATCCGTATTTATCATTACCTATTTACAATCATCTTTTTACAAAAATTGGTCTAACTACAGTCTCTATTTCCTTTGGAATGTTTATCTTGGTTCCTCTTTTAAAGAGACTGACAGAAAACGATCGGCAAATGATAAAATGAATACAAGAACGGAAAAATAGAACAATAATCTATGTTTTTTTTTCCTTTGTGTTTTTGAAAAATTCCAGAAAAATCTTCTCGTCGATTATTGGAACATTTAGTTCTTTCGCCTTATCGGATTTTCTGCTATTGTTCAAATTGTTTCCAATGACTAAATAGTCAGTATTTTTTGATATACCGCTATTCACTTTTCCTCCAAAGAATTGGAGTCTTTCTCTTGCTTCGTTCCGTGTCAAACTTTTTAGGGTTCCAGTGAATACAAAAACCTTTCCCGTGATTTTTGATAAAGTTTCTGTATTTTCTGAACAGGAAACTCCAAGTTGAATCAATTCATCAATCAACGCAATATTTCTTTTCTGTTGAAAGAAATTGCTAATATTCTCAGCGGAAATTGGACCAATATCTTTAACAACTGATAATTGTTTTCTGGAAGCTTGCATTAAAAATTTAAGTCCACGAAAATGTTGTGCTAAAGTTTGTGCGCTCGTTACACCGATACTACGAATTCCTAGAGCGTATAAAAATCGGGGTAGAGTGGTCTTTTTACTTTTTTCAATGGATACTAATAAATTCCCAGTCAGTTTTTCTCCCATTCTAGAAAGCATCAAGAAAGAGGATTTCTTAAGTTTGTAGATGTCTGCTATATCTTTAACTATTTTTTTTTCAATAAGCATAGTTATCCATTTGTCGCCCAATCCCTTAATATTCATTGCTCGTCGAGAAACAAAATGTTTGATCGTTTCTCGTAATTGCGCTGGGCAGGATAAATTCCCGATACATCGAGCCACGATTCCATTCTTCGGTTTTACCACTTTCCTTCGACACGAAGGACAGAAATTAGGTATATTCACTATTTTAGCGTTCTTAGGTCGTTGTGTCGGCAAAGACATAACAACTTCCGGAATGACATCTCCAGAACGACGTATAACAACTGTATCGCCTATACGAACGTCTTTTCGGTGAAGTTCATCAAAATTGTGTAGAGAAGCTTTTCTGACCGTTACTCCTCCAATAGAAACAGGTTCTAGTTGTGCTACAGGTGTTACAGCACCGGTTCGGCCTATACGAAATTCAATGTTCTTTACAACTGTCATTTTTTCCTGAGTTGGGAACTTATAAGCCATTGCCCATCTGGGGGCACGTGAAGAAAAACCTAACGTTTCCTGTAAAGAGAGGGTATTGACCTTTATAACTATACCGTCAATGTCAAAAGGGATGATATTTCGAATTCTTCGAAAGTATGCATAGTATTCAAAACAACCTGAAATTCCTTTGATTACTTTTGCTCCAAGGAAAACCGGAATTCCCCATTTTTTAATTTTTATTAGAACATCACTGTGTTTTTTAGGTAAACTGCCTTCAGTTGCCCCCAAGACATAACCGTAAAACACTAAAGATCGACTTGCGGTGATTTCCGGATTTAATTGACGCAAACTTCCTGAAACAGCGTTTCTGGGACTCGCAAAAATTCTTGTTCCCATTTTTTGCGATTCGCAATTGATCCTTTTAAATTCTTTTCGTGACATCAAAACCTCTCCTCGTATCTCAACAAGTTTGGGAAAATCTCTACCTTGCAATCGTGAAGGAATTGTTGAAATGGTTCGAACATTCTGGATTATGTTCTCTCCAGTAACACCGTCACCACGCAGAGCGGCGCAAGACAATTTTCCGTCTTTGTACAACAAATTCAGCGCTACTCCGTCCATTTTAGGTTCACAAATGTACTCAATTAATTCATTCAATTTTAGTCGTTGTTGAACCCTCTTATCAAATGCGCGCAACCCAGATTCATCAAATACATGGTCTAGAGATAACATGGGAATTCTATGGGGCGCGGTTTCAAACATTTTTAACGGTTCAAGCGTTCCTACCCTCCTTGTAGGAGAAATAGACACGATCAACTCAGGGTGTTTGATTTCTAGCTGTTGTAGTTTATAAAAGAGTTTGTCATAGATCGCATCTGGGATAACGGGTCTCGATAGTACATAATACCGATAATTATGTTCATTAATTTCTCTACACAATCTATCGATCTGTTTACGAATCTTATCAAGATTCATCATAATTTTATTTCCTCAGCCAAGAATAGTTTTTTCAAACGATTTGATGCCTCAGTGTGCAACTCAGTTTTTGCAAAAGTTTCTTAATTTCTCATTTAGAAACGTTTAAGATATCATTAGCGTAGAGACTTACTATTCTTCATTATAACAATTTTTTAATCTTTATTTCTTGTTAAATATCATATAAATTTGCGTATTGATTAAGCTCTAAGCTATAATCCCACAGTGAAGCATGCGATAGAGGGGGTAGGGCTATGAAGTTTTTTGTTGTTATTCTTATCTTATTGGTATTTTTGGGTGTCTACGCTGTAGCGGCGTACAACAATTTAATTCTGCTAATAGAAGCAGTCCGCAATAATAATAAACAAATTGACATTCAGTTAGATCGCCGATTCAAAGTATTTGAATCCCTAGTCGAAGTCGTCAAGAAATATATGGATTATGAGCGCTCTACTTTAAAAGATGTAGTAGCATTGCGTAATCAAGCCCAGACAGCAAAGCAAGAAGGAGATAGCAGCGCCCGCATGAAAGCGGAAAATAAAATATCGATGATTTTCAGCGGACTGCGCATAGTATTTGAACAATACCCTGAACTCAAAGCAAATCAAAATGCAATGCAGCTGCAGGAAACGATCGTTAGTACAGAGAATAAGTTAGCTTATGCAAAGCAGGCTTATAACGATAGTGTCGAACGTTACAACGTTAAGAAAAAAATGGCTTTTCCTTCAATGATTGTTCGAACGTTTCCTGGAAAGTTGGATGTTTATTTTCCTTATTGGGAACTGTCTTCCGAAAAAATTCAGGAACAGGAAAGCTACAAAGTACGATTGTAAATTCTTCTTATTTACTTTCTCCAAAGAATTATTGGAATTATTGGAGGTTTCGTTATGAGAAACTACATCAACGATTTTGAGTCGACTGCGTTTGATTGGAGAGGTTCTTTGAAACGAAATCGAAGGAGGACTGTATTAGTTATTACCACTTTTGTATTGATATATCTTTCGATAGGGTTGCTCGTCGACTTGTACATTTACGCAGAACGTTTTCCTATGGCTACTCTGTTTCAGATTTTTACAGCGTTGATTACTTTAAAGATATTTCCGATCGCAGCATTCGTTACGGGATTGATTGCGGTGTGTTCTTTATGTACAACTTTTATTTTTCATCATAGATTGATGCTTCTTGGCACTAATTATAGAGAAATTACTCTAGATGAAACTAAAACTTTTCGAGAAGCGATGCTCTACAATGTGGTGGAGGAACTAAGGATCGCAGCAACTCTTCAGTTTATGCCTAAGGTTTACGTAATAGATGCGGATTACATGAACGCGTTCGCTAGTGGTTTTGGGGAGGGATCCGCAATGATTGCAGTCACCCACGGACTGTTAATGAAGTTGAATCGTGATGAACTAGAAGCCGTTATAGCACACGAAATTAGTCATATCCGACACACGGATATACGCCTCACTCTAATAGCTTCTGTTCTTGTTAACATTCTTCTAATATTTGTCGATATTCTTTTTTTCGGCGCTATTTTCGGAGGACGTTCTCGAGACAACGAAGCTCGAAATCAGTTGTTTCCTTTTATACTGGTGTTACGTTATCTATTGCCTTTAGCCACAATACTTCTAATGCTTTATTTGAGCCGGACTCGAGAATATATGGCTGATGCGGGTTCTGTAGGTTTAATACGAGACAACGAACCTTTGGCTCTGGCGTTGTTAAAAATCCAAGATGATCACATACAAAACAAGGAAAAATACTCGTTTCAATACAGACAAACTCCTCATGAAGGAGTTCGTCAAGCGGCTTATATCTTCGATCCAATCAAAGCAGGTATCGAAATTAGAAATTCATTAAACAATCTCTTTTCTACCCATCCTCCAATTGTAAAACGTTTGGCAGCTATCGGATATAAAATCATCAAAGAGCGATAAAGAGAGTGATTGAGGTGATTGAGAAGAGAATATCAATCGAGCGAAAAAAGTGTTTCATCTAGAAAAAACTTACTCAAAAGTTTTTTCGGGACAATCAAGTTCTTTGTCGATTTGTTGTGTATATTTCGTGAATCATTCGACTCAGTTGGTAAACGACCATGGCGTACATTTTATGAGGATTGTATTGCATGATAACGAAAAAATTTGGAAAAACGATCCAAAAATTCCTACAATTATTGCGCCGAAACAATGTAAGTAGTTCCTCTGTTGTATGAGGAAAAGAGTAGACAGCAGGAATCGGAAACAAGGACATTGTACCGCTGTTGTTCACACAGAGAACGATTCTGGATTTTTTTGCTTTTTCTTCTCTTTTCATTTCTGAAATGAACCGTAAAAAACCCTGAGAAGTAGAAAAGGAGTACGCGACAGGATATTCCTTCTTCCAACCATGAAATCTTAGAAAATTAGCAACACTAATAATAGCGTCGTCGTTGCTTTTTATGAGATTGATATGTTCTTTTTTGGAAGAATTCACGGCGAAATGCCGATAGGTACTAGGCATAAATTGCGAAATGCCAATAGCTCCTGCGTAGGAACTGTGTATCAACAAAATTGGCAATTTTTGTTCTTTGGTAAGCAAAAAGAATTGAATAAGTTCGAATAAAAAAAATCTAGCACGAGATTTGTAACAGAAGGCTAATGTAGAAAGAGTGTCTAAAGCGGAATAGTTTCCTGTGCATCGTCCATAATTGGTCTCGATTCCGATAATAGCCACTACAATCTCAGGCGGAATTCCGTATATACGATAAGCACGTTCTAAAACTCTCCGATGAGATTTCCAATAATCAACACCGTTCCGAATGCGTGTTTTTGTCAGAAAACAATCTCGATAAAAATTCCACGGTCTTTTTTCGTACGGATGGGTAATGTTATACATGACTTCTCGATTATATCTGGCATGAGATAGAATGCTGACAAGTTTCTTACGTTTAAATCGATAGTGTTTCACCATATATTCAACGAATACACGTGCTTTTGGGAGTAGTAATAAACCATCATCAGTAGGTTCGGATCTGGCGGTGGCTACCGTACTGCACAGAATCAAAGCATACGATAATATTTTCTGGAACCTTCTTAGAACTAAGAACAATATTAAAGTTTCCTATGCGTATGTATTGACATAATTATACCGAATCCAGCCATTGTAGTAACAATAGAACTTCCTCCGTAGCTGATGAGCGGCAAAGGTACACCTACGACGGGCAAAATACCAACAACCATCCCTATGTTAATTAGGGTCGACAAGATGAATGTTAAACTTAAGCTTCCGCTTAGTAAGCGACTATAGGTATCTTGGGCTTTTCTGCTTATGTATAGAAAACACCGAGAAAAAACAACTACAAATAGGAGAAGTAAGATAATACAACCGAAAAAACCAAATTCCTCGCCATTTACCGAAAAAATAAAATCAGTTGTGTGAACAGGTAGGAATTGAAAATGCGATTGTGTTCCGTGCAACCATCCTTTTCCAAATAAACCTCCAGAACCAAGAGCTATCTTTGACTGGATAATATGATACCCTTCCTTTAGCGGATCTCGTTCCGGATTGAGGAAAGTTAAAACCCGATTTTTTTGATAAGTATGCATAAATCTCCAAAATACAGGCGTACCCAGTACGATCAAAAAGAGAGAGACAGCAATTAATCTCCAACTCATTCCCGCTAGCAGTAATACGCATAGACCTGAGATTCCTATAATTACAGCTGTTCCCAAATCAGGTTGTTTTGCAATTAGAATAGCGGGAGATACTAACAAGATCAGAGAGAGAAACAGTGGTTTTACTTGAAGAGGCAATTTTTTATTGCTGAGATAGTAAGCGAGCATCATAGGTGTAGAAAGTTTCATAATTTCAGAAGGCTGAAAATGAAAAAATCCTAAATCAAACCAACGCCGCGCTCCTCTACCAGCGTCTCCAAAGATTAACACAAAAACCAATAAAAATATCCCAAAAATAAATACCGTAGGAGTCCATTGGTAGTAAAATCGCGGAGGGATATTAGAAAAAACAAGCATTGTTACAAAACCAATCAATAACCAAATTAACTGCTTAATCATAACACCCATATTTTGATTGCTAGCACTGAACAGAATCAAAAAACCGAATACAACAAGAACCAATACCCAAACTGTTAACCAAAGATCAATATGTAACGATTGCCAATTCGATCGAATAATTGGTTGTCTGTTGTATCTTATCATGTTGGATACAAGAAATTTTTTCATTTGTTGTGAGAATAGTGCGCAAAGTAATATTTCATAATTTCCCCTGTCATTTTATCGGCTAAGGCGCTGTGCTCAACAACTATCGCCATAGCGATCCGCGGATGCTCTTTTACAGGAGCAAAAGCGATAAAAAGATGATTATTGCGCAGTGGTTTAGGAATGCTTTTTCGGATTTTATCTTCATCACGTTGCCGACCGTAGATTTGAGCGGTGCCAGTTTTGGCTGCGACAGAAAATCCCAGATGTTTTTCAAAAAATTGCGCACTTCCCCAAGAAGTGTCAATTACGTCCTGCATACCACGAATTACTATATTCCAGTTGTAAGGATTTTTTAATACTACCGGAGATTTCACGATAGGCAGTTGGACTCGTGAATCACCATTTGGTGTAACGATTTTCAATAGCAACGACGGACGGTACCTGAGACCTCGTTCAGCTACAATACTAACAGCCTGAGCCAATTGCAAAGGCGTAACAAGAAAAAATCCTTGCCCGATACCTGTTTCTACAGTATCTCCCGTATACCAAGGGTATCCTTTGGATTTTTTCTTCCAATTTGGGGAAGGCACAAGACCAGAAACTTCTCCGGGTAAATCAATTCCTGTTAAATTTCCAAACCCAAAACGATGTAAAACATTATCAATTCGATCAATACCCAGGATTGCTGCCAGATGGTAAAAGTAAACATCACAGGAAACCGCAATGGCTTTCCTTATATCGACCCATCCATGTCCTTCTGGACTCCAATCGTGGTAAATATGATGGGTATTTGGTAATTGGAACCAACCGAAATCGTGGATTTGATATTGTGAAGTTATAACTCCTTCGTCTAAGCCCATTAACGCTAGAAATGGTTTAACAGTAGAACCAGGAGCAAATTGTCCTTGAATTGCTCGATTGTATAAAAGACGTTGGGGCGCACACGAAAATTTTCGGTATTCTCTTCGATTCAGTCCTAGTACAAAAAGATTGTCGTTAAAGCTCGGGTTGGTAACGAGAGCTAAAATTTGTCCTGTATTAGGTTGCATAATGACAACAGCCCCACTTTCTCTTCCTAGAATTTTCTTGGCTTCGCTTTGTAATGCGCTGTCAATGGTCAAATAGATATTGTTTCCAGGTATTGGAGGAATTTTCTTCAAAATATGTACAATTCTATTGTTTGCATTAATTTCAATCTTTTCAAAACCCATTTTTCCGTGTAGTTGTTTTTCGTAGTATTTTTCAACGCCAGTTTTTCCGATTATATCGTCAGAGGCATAATCTTCCGCATTGACTTTCTGTAATTCGCTAGGATTGATTTTTCCTACATAACCTAGAACATTACTGGCAATATCGGAAAACGGATAATAACGAATCATATGTATTTTGAGATGTACTGTAGGAAATCGATAACTGTTGACGTAGAAACGCGCAATTTCTTTTTCGGTCAATTTGTATTTTATAGGGATTGGTTGATGAGTACGGTATCGATACAGCGTACAATGAAATTTCTTTAATTCCTTATCGGAGATCGGAACGATATTTGTCAATTTTTTTAGAGTTTCGTTTAAATTTTTGGAATCTTTGGGAGTAATGACTAGTGTATAAGTTGGGATTTCCTTTGCTAAGGGTATTCCATTTCGATCAAAGATTAAACCTCGATTAGGATGTACAGGAACAATATTTAATAAATTTCGCTCAGCCAAGGAAGAGTAAAAACGATGATTTTTAACTTGCAGATAAAGCAATCGTCCTGTCAAAATAAAAATAAAAAATAGTGTGAAAAAAAACATACTAAAACTGCGACTTTTAAATAATTGTGTTTCGAATCGGATGTTGCTGAAAGACATTCGTTCTTCTCTCATATATTGATATGATGGTATTTAGATTTTTCTGGATCAGGGAAAATTATAGAGAAAGTCGCAATCAGATACATTAAAAACTGAAGAAGAGAGCGAAAATCAAGAGATCATTTATACAAATTGTGCCTCTTGATATATTCAATTACTCCCTTAGGGAACATGGATTGTATGTCCGAATAATTTCCTTTTGCCAAACAATTTCTAATCTCAGTAGCACTGATTGGATAATCGGAAAGTTGTTGAAAAAATATTTTTCCTGAAAGGAATTTCTTAAGATCTTTAGGATCTTCAGTGCGATTTCTAAGCAATATTTCCAACCATTTTGCTGAAGGCAAATGATAGTTGGCTCGGTTGATGACAATCAGATGGCAATAACTTAGAAATTCTGTGTAGCGGTACCAAAGATTAAAATTGGAAAAAGCATCGGTAGATAAAATGAAACAAAGAGCGTACTTTGAAAAAGAGTTTCGTAAAGATCGAAGTGTGTAAATGGTATAGGAAATCTCTTTTTTTTCAATTTCGATATCACTAACAGAAAAAATTGGACGATTGGAAACGGCACGTTTAATCATTTCTAATCGATCTAGAGAATCAGCCGCTGTATTCCCTCTATGTGGGGGTTGATAGCAAGGAATCAATTGAATGGTCTCAAAAGGAAGCGTCTCTATTAACTGTTCGAGAACAGACAAGTGTCCGTTGTGAATAGGATCAAATCTTCCACCAAACAATCCTAGCAACGGAAAATTCATCGTAGTTCTGCTCCTGCAATGCTCAAACTTAGTGTTTCTAGCTCCTGCCAAGCATTTCCTGGAATCACTCCTTTTATAATCCAATCCACTCTTTTTGAGAATCTCAATAATTCAGAAACGATTTGTGAATCAAGACGCGCCAGCGCTATTTTTATAAGTTTTTTGTAAGGACCTTTCCACCGAAACGCCAATAATTGTTCAAAAGATTTTCCATCTACAGATTTTTGCAAAGAAGTATAAATATTGCGCAATTCTCGAGTCAAAACCCATAATACTAAGGAAGAAGATTCTTTATCTACAAATTGTAAAACTGATAAAATTCGAATTACTCTTGTTTTGTCACCTAATAAAACCGCTTCTGCCAAATCAAAAATTGTAAAATACGCATTATCACCAATAACAGCGTTAACAACTGTGTATCGGAGCGGTTTATTTTGATGACAAAGCAAACGAAATTTTTCTATCGCCTGTTGAGTCGCTAGTAAATTGCCTTCAGTAAATGTAGCGAGGAGATTGATACTTTCTGTATCTACGGAAATATTAAATTTTTTCAATCGTTGAACAATCCATTTTTGTAGTTCTCGGATAGGTATAGGGTGAATCGAAACTACGACTCCTAGTGTGGAAATTTCTTTATACCATCTCGATTTTTTTTGTACAGTTGTCAATTTGTTAGTACAGATTAACAATCTTTTATCAGACGGTGGATTTTTTAAATATTTTAGTAGTATTTGCATCCCTCTTTCGTTGAATTTTGCTTGAGAATTTCGTATCTCAATAAGGATTTTTTCACTAAAAAGATTGAAATTATCGATGGCGATGTCTAACGCCTCCCAACTACGTTCCTCATCAATAAAAAACAATTCCCTCTGTTGAAATCCTTGCTGCCAAGCCGCTTTTCGAATACTGTCTCGAGCTTCTTGCATCAGAAGAGGAACGTCTGAACATATAAGATAAACAGGTAAAAGAGGTTTATTCAAATGAACGTCGAGTTCTTTATGCGAAATTTGCATCTACTGTCTTTCTCCGTATATACACTTAATCTCTCTAAATTAGAGAGATATATTTTTTTCATAGAACTTTATATACTTGGGCATTAGAAATGTAGATTCTCGATCTTTTGGTATCAAATGAAACGGGCTGGTTAAGGCAATAATATCTCTAGAGATAGGAGTTTCCTGTACATCTACACCAATAGTTGACGCCAACACCCAATAAAAAGTAAGTATTAAAAAAATATTGTTGTTGTTTCCTCATACTACAATGATGATTTTCCAGTAAATATTGGTAATTCGAAGAAGTGAGACGAGACCCTCTTGCTTGGTTGAACGAACCTTCAATGTTATAAAGACAAAACAGGAAGTTCTATCAAAACTTGGGATTTACATTAAAACTTCGAACGTCTTTTTTGATTACGCTCACCATCTCATTTATATGTTTAGCGTTTCGTACTACACAACACAATGTTAATCAATTTTTTACGTACAACAATCACGTTTTTAATTTTTTTACCAGAAATATAGCGCTTAATGCTATCTTGATTTAGCGCAAGGTCTTCGATCAATTTGTCTGTGTCGTTTGCAGAAACCTGAATACGGGATCGAAATTTCCCGTTAATCTGTACAACTACGTCTATTTCTGTTTGAAAGGTCTGTAAATCTTTAAGATCCACTTTAGGCCAAGGAGCATCTAAAATGTTTTCCCCGAATCCCAATAATTTCCAAAGAAAATGAGTAATATGAGGGGTTATTGGTGATAAAAGGCGCAATAGTATTCCTAAGCCTTCGTGAAGTAAGAGAGATTTTGATTCATCATCCGGTTTATTACTTACAACCAGTAGCAGATTCAAAATTTTCATCGACGCGGATACAACTGTGTTAAATTGATTACGTTCCATGTCATTGTTGGCTTGTAACAGATATGTGTACATTATATATTGTATGCGTTTATTATTTTTCGAGCTATTTTTCTTCTGTTGACGATAATGCAGCCCTTTCTTCTGATTAATGACTAATAAACTGCTTTTAAATCGATTTGCAAGATTCCACAATTTTCTTAGAAAACGATGAACTCCCGCAACCCCATTTTCTGACCATTCCAAATCTTGCTCTGGTGGAGCCGCAAAAATTACGAATAATCGCACTGCGTCAGATCCGTATTTTGCAATCAACGATTTTGGTGCGATTATATTTCCCTTAGATTTAGACATTTTAACACCGTCTTTTAAGACCATCCCTTGAGTAAGCAACCGTGAAAAAGGTTCATCGGAATGTAGTAAACCCAAATCTCGAAGTGCTTTATGAAAGAAACGAGTGTACAGTAGATGCATAACAGCGTGTTCGATACCTCCAACGTATTGATCTACAGGAATCCAATATCTGGTTCGATCGTCCAGTACGGTATTTTTTTGATTAGAACAGGTGTAGCGAGCGTAATACCAAGAAGACGAAACAAATGTATCCATTGTATCGGTTTCTCGTACAGAGATTCTATTGCAGACAGGACATTCTGTCTTGTAAAATTCTACATTCTGTTTTAAAGGAGAACTGTGACCAGTAGGAATTATGCTTTCTGGTAAAAGAACAGGCAGTTGATTTTCGGGAACAGGAACGATTCCGCATTTTTTACAGTACACAATAGGAATTGGTGTACCCCAATAGCGCTGGCGAGAAATGCACCAATCCCGCAATCGGTAATTTGGTTGACGGTTATTGCAATACCCGCGAATCTTTAGATAGTTTGTAACTATATCAAACGCTTCCTTTGAATCGATCCCGTTAAAAGGACCTGAATTAAAAAGTTTTCCAGAATCGGTATAGGCAAATCGTTCGTAATTCCATTGACTGTTATTAGCGGTTTTAATGACTGGTCTAATAGGTAAATTGTATCTTAAAGCGAACGCATGATCTTGTTCGTTGTGAGCAGGTACTGCCATAATTCCTCCAAAGAAGGATTCCATTAGAATAAAATTCGCAATCCAGACAGGTAACTTTTCTTGTGTAATTGGATGAATGGCAAAGAGATCTGTTACGATGCCTCTTTTTTCTTGAGCGGCGATATCGACTTCCGCTGTGCGCGTTCGACTGAATGTTCTTAAAAAATCGAACACTTTTTTGCTTTTCTTGGCACACTCTTTTGCAAGAGGGTGTTCGGGAGCTATCGCAATGTAAGAAATTCCCATAATGACATCAGGGCGTGTAGTAAAAATCTGTAATTTATCTTCTCTATTTTCTAGAGAAAAAATCACAGTAATCCCGTAGGATTTTCCAATCCAATTGCGCTGCATTGCAATCACCCGTTCTGGCCATTCCTTTAGTGTATTGAGATCTTTAAGAAGTTCTTCGCTATAATTGGTAATTTTCAAAAACCATTGTGAAATTTCACGTCGCTCTATAGAAACACCTGATCTCCATCCTCGTCCGTGAATCACTTGCTCATTTGCTAATACTGTTTGATCAACAGGATCCCAATTTACAATAGAATTTTTCTTATAAGCCAGACCTTTTTTATACAGTTGAAGAAAAATCCACTGTTCCCAACGATAATAGGAAGGATCACACGTAGTAATTTCTCGAGACCAATCGTAAGAGAACCCCAATTGTTTGAGTTGATTGCGTATTTTCTTAATATTCTTGCGAATCCATTTTACCGGAGGCAATTTATGCTGGATAGCAGCATTTTCTGCAGGCAGTCCAAAAGCATCCCACCCCATAGGGTGCAAAACATTTCGACCTTTATGCAGTTGATAACGAGCTATTAAATCTCCAATGGTGTAATTTCGAACATGCCCCATATGCAGATTTCCACTTGGATAAGGAAGCATCACCAAACAATAAAATTTCTCCTTTCCTAAATCTTCTTTAGATTGAAAACATCTTTTTTCTTCCCAATAAGTCTGTACGATTTTCTCAATATCCAGTGGATTATAGAATGAAACATCTGTACTCATACGGCAAAAGAAGGGACGCTTATAAGATTGATCATATTGATAAAAGAAGTTCCTTTAGTTTTAAATTGACTGTATTTAAAATCTTTATTTTACAACAAATTTACTACAGCTTCGGATTTCCAAAATTCCTATAAAAACTTCTATCAGCTGGTAAGAGTTTTATTGAAAACAGAACAAGACTGAATTAATTTCAACACAATCAAAACTAAAAATCTAAAAATTATTTCGTTTCCAGCACAAAGAGACAACAAGACCCATGTCTGCCAATGTATTGATTTTACGAGTTGTAAAAAACAAAAATTACCCCAACCCCCTTTCGGGCTCTTATAATACCACAAAGTAACGACTTTTTGAGAAATAAACAAAGCGGGAGAAATATTTTTGCGCAAAAGACATTAATGAAAAATTGTCCATCCTTGCACTGATTTCTTAATGAAAAATTGTCCATCCTTGCACTGATTTCTTTTCGTGCAGTTGAGGTTATATGTAATAAAAAATTCTCTACCTACAAAATGAGGCGAACTCTGTTCGAGAAATAAATCGCCAATTCTCAAATCTTTTCAAAATTTTAAAAGAAAATTTGTATTTACAAGAATTTTCGATTAACAAGAACCCTCATACGGATTTTCGTATCCGAGTTGAGACAATAGCGCTATCTCCAGTCTTTGCATTTCTACGGCTTCTCGCTTTTTGATGTGATCGTATCCTAGTAAGTGTAGTATTCCATGAATAAAAAGGTGAGAAAAATGAGATTCTAAAGGTTTATTTAGTATCTTAGCTTCTTCGAAAACTAAAGAAACACAAATGGCCAAATCTCCAAGAGGATTGGCAGAAAATCCAGGAACAGGATCATAAGAAAAGGACAGAATATTCGTAGGGCCTTTTTTATGCCTATACATTTTGTTTAGGACGGCGCTTTCATTTTGATCGACAAAACGGACCGTCAACTCAGGGGTGGTTGTATCCACAGTCATCGGAACAAATCTAAAAATAACACATATCCATTTCCTTATTTGAGAAAGACTAGGAACAATAGAAATTCGAGTGGCGTTTTGGATGTCAATATGTAGATCCCGCGCTTCGAATAAACGCCCACTCAAGATCCTGCCCTCATGCGCATGTGAACTCAAAAAATCGGAAGGTAATTTTCTCGGATTCAGAAATCATCTTACAGTACGCCCCATAAGGAATTTGGATACACCTTCTCGATTCGAATTGAAATCATTTTCCCAACCAAAGAAGAGTTACCTGCAAAATTCACAACTCGGTTATTTTCAGTGCGACCACTGAGTTGATTAGGATCCTTGCTTGAAGATCCTGTAACTAAAACTCGCTGTCGAGTCCCCAGCATTGATTGGCTGATTTTCAACGTTTGTTTACGTATACAATTTTGCAAGATCACCAAACGTTCCTTTTTAACCTCTATGGGCACATCATCAGGTAACCGAGAAGCGGAAGTATTCGGTCGAGAACTATAAAGAAAACTAAAAGAAGAATCAAATCCAATTTCGTGAATGAGGTTTATGGTATCTTGAAAATCTTTTTTAGTTTCTCCTGGGAAACCGACAATGAAATCTGAAGAGATACTAATATTAGGTCGCGCTTTGCGCAGTTTATAAATTTTAGATTTAAATTCCGAAATAGTGTAGTTACGATTCATTGCTTTCAAAATGCGATCGGAACCGCTTTGAACTGGTAAATGAAGATGACTAGCAATTTTGGATTCTCTAGAATAAGCACCAATCAATCTTTCTGAAAAAGTAGCGGGATAAGAAGTGACAAATCGAATCCTTTCTATTTCTTCAATAGCAGCTAAATAATGAATGAGTAGAGCCAAATCAGCTACTCGTCCATCATGCATAAGACCATAATAATCATTGACATTTTGTCCGAGTAAGACAATTTCTCGAACGCCTTGTTGAGTCAAACTAACAACTTCAGCCACAATATCATCAAATGGACGACTAGTTTCTTCACCTCGTGTGTAAGGAACTATACAGAAAGTGCAGTACTTGCTACATCCTTCCATAATGGAAACAGAAGCTGAAGGTCTAATCGTACGAGGTTTTGGAAAATAGTCAAATTTCCCAATTTCCATTTCTGAACAAGTAATATCAATGACTGATTTTTTAGATTGAATTGCTTCATTCAGCAATTTTGGCAATCGATGTAAAGTTTGAGGTCCGAAAATGATATCTACAAAAGAGGAACGCCTTAAAATATTCTTCCCTTCTTGACTCGCTACACAACCTCCGACACCAATAATTACATGACCTCGGTTTTCTTTATAAGACTTCCATCGACCTAATTCAGAAAATACTTTTTCTTGGGCTTTCTTTCGCACAGAACATGTATTAAGCAAGAGAACGTCGGCATGTTCCGGATCATTTGTAATCTCTAACCGATGAGACATATAGAGAACATCTGCCATCTTGGCCGAATCGTATTCGTTCATTTGACAGCCGTATGTTTTCACATAGAGTTTTCTCATAAGATTTTAATTCTCCAGTTTAATCAATTTTCCAATTTGTACAGTTTTTCAATTTTCATTAGGAACAGTAGACGGAATTCCAGTTGCAACTTCTTCTTCGAATCCAGAAAGAGTGATTCTTACGTGTTTATCACTAGCTCGGAATAGGACAGCTAAATGAAGAGAAACGACAGACAAAATGCCAAGATACAAAAAATCCCATCCAAAAGGAATCTTTCCACACCCTCCGCCATAAGATCCTAAGTAGGAAATGACACTCAATCCTACCAGATACGGCCACATCCAAAGAGAAGCGCACCAATTCATGTAAATACCTCTAGGTCGTTCAGAAAACAATCGATACACAATAAAAAGAACTAAAGAAACAACCAAGCTAATTCCTAGTTTGGAAACTACATTCCAACCAGTCCAATAAACGATAAGAGTACAAATATAGAACCCGATAAAACTCCATATTGTAACCAAAGGTAAACGAAAAATTCTCTTGTGATTAGGCAATTGATAACGCAACGATAGACAACAAATCGGTCCTGTAATATAAGAAAGAGCAATAATTGATGACATGAATTCAGCCATCGCGTACCAACCCTGAAATGGTAAAAAAAATGTCATACTCACAATAAAATTGACAACAATGGCTTTTGCGGGAATTCCTCTTTTGTTTACTTCGTGTAAAAATTTAGGCAATTGACGATTAGCACTTAGTCCATATAAGGTGCGAGCCGCACTGGTACTGTAGACTAGTCCTGCCGCACTAGTGGCTACTAAAGCGTCGAAATAGAGTAAAATAGCCATCCAAGTAATACCCAGAACCATCAAAAGACCAGCTAAAGGCCCTGCATCTCCTGTAAAATGTACATGAAGCCAACCCTTTGATAAACTATCAAGACTTAAGGCGCCAATAAAGCCAATTTGTAACAACAAATAGATAATTAATACAACAGATAAACTACCCAAAATAGCGATCATCACAGTACGACTTGGATTGTCTGCTTCTCCTGCCAATTCCACCGCTTGTTTGAAACCGTTGAAAGCAAATAAAATACCACCCGTTGCCAACGCAGCAAAAACACCTTTCCAACCATTTGGCATGAATCCTCCATATCGGAAGTTGGAAAAATTATGAGGATGAAAAGAAACTGCCATAAGTACACAAGCAGTTAAAACAGGTACAACCAGTTTCCAAAAAGAAAAAATATTATTGAGGCTAGTAGTAAATCGAATGGAATAAATATTGATCAGACTAAACCCCACCATCAAAAATGTAGCGATAAGATAACCTTCAAAACTTAATCCGTGCGTACCGGCCCCATGCTGTCGAATCAAGCTTGGACAATAATTAGCAGCATATTGAACCATTGCCTGAACCTCAGTAGCGGGGGCAGTCATCAAATTAAACCACGTAATCCACCCAAAAAATAAGCTAACAAAGGTACCGTGAGTTAGTTGAGGAAATCGTGTACTCCCTCCGGTAATGGGCAACATAGTTGTAATTTCTGCGTAGGTAAGGGCTACAATAACTACCAGTAGTCCTCCAAATATCCAAGCGATAATTGAAGCGGGTCCTGCCAAACGACCAACATACAAAGAACTGAAAAGCCAACCGGAACCAATCATAGCACTCACGGAAGACATCATTAAATCGATTGGACCAATGCGTCTTCTATAAGCGTTAGTACTATTCATAACATCCCAACAGTAACTTAAAATATTGCCTTGGAAAGCGTCTTGACGACACGCAAGATTGGATTGTAATCGTTTTTATTGGTAGACTCAAATTGCGGTGTTGTAGTCGAAATAAAATGCACAAGAAAATTAAGTCCTCTCTTCCACTTCCTTGACCAAAACATTTAGCACAGATGGACAGAAGCCTCTGTATCTTCCTTGATGGGCATTCTTCCTCTCCTTATTTTCCTATTTGGACCATCCACGTTTTAGATATCGAAGTTTGTCATGAATATCTATCCAATCTTCTGCATCCGATAAGGCTTCTTTCTTAGAAACAATGACAGGCCACTGTTTTGCAAGTTCCGCATTGAGTTTTAGAAAAGATTTTTTCTCTTTAGGTAAATCATCTTCAGAAAATATAGCGTCTACCGGACATTCCGAAACGCAAAGATTGCAATCGATGCATTCGTCTGGATCGATAACCAACATGTTTGGCCCTTCTCGGAAACAATCTACCGGACAGACTTCCACACAGTCTGTGTATTTACACCGTATACAATTATCGATTACAACAAAAGTCATGCTATAATTTTTCCGCGGCAATTAAACTTTAAAGAATTCGTGCAATGAGTTTTTTCAATGTAACAAAAAAGAAGGATTGACGCCACTGTCTTTTTTAGAAGACAAAAGGAAGTATCGTAATATGTAGGGGCAAAAGTTGAACCAAGATTCGTTGTATGGTTGTTTTCTGCGTCGCATTGTTTCCAATCCATTCTACGAGCTTCTACTTAAAAATTTAGAATCCTCAGAAGAATTAAAAATTTTAGAAATAAAGAGGTTACCATGAACATTCAAGAAGTGATTAGACAACAAATAGAAAGCAGTTCTGTTGTGCTATATATGAAAGGAACCCCTGATTTTCCTCAATGCGGGTTTTCTGAATATGTAGTTTCTGTTTTGCACCAATGCGGGGTCAATTTTAAAAGTTTCAACGTTTTAGAATCAGATGCGCTTCGTCAAGGAATCAAAAAATTCTCTAACTGGCCTACAATCCCACAACTTTATGTTAAGAAAAAATTCATTGGGGGAAAAGACATCGTCGGTGAATTGTTTGAAAACGGAAAACTGCTAGAGTTACTAAAAGATTTGTAGTTTTCATTACTCGAAATCCCATAAAGATTTTTTTCTTGTGACGGGGTGGAAATTGTCCCGAAGGTAGAAAATTGGTTCGTGTTTCTTGATTTCAAACAACTGGGTGGGCGATCGAGTGTGGCTTTTATCAAAGTCAAGAAATTCTTTGTCTATTTTGCTGACATATGTTTCAGAAATCTTCCGGTAACCGCCTTTTCTGTTCATAATTTACTTACCAACGTACTGAATGTCGCAGAAGAAAATAGCTTTTCTTATGGATAATCTATCACTGATCCTAACAGGGTTCAATTTTCCGGAATTATTTACAACAAGCGGACTTCAAAAATTGGACGCTGCGTTCTTAGCTTTTTTGAAAGATAAAGATGCGGTTCTGTACGAAAAACTTTTACTCTATCGTAAAGAAGGAGAATCAAAATCTTCGAGATCTAAATCGATTAGTGAATTGATTATTTCTTGTGGATCTTTATTGGAAAATTTTGTTTCCAATCTTTTCTCTATCGAGAAACATATCGAACATTTGCGTGTCGTAACTTTGAGAGAAAATACTATCTCCGATTTCAAGAAATTCTATGTTTTACGTCGAGCGTGTCGAATGCTTAAGAAGTCGGATTTGGTTGAAAATTTTTCACTACTGGATCGGTGGGTAAGTGATCAACTAAAAGAAAACGGATTGGACCAATCCGATCGAGAATGGGCTGTTGCTCACTGGGGACAAAGTTTATTACGAGCGTCCGAAGATAACGCGGTACTTATTGAAAAACTGATCTTATGGTGCATTGCTGCAATAACTCAACTGCACGGAAAGAAAGCAGTGCAAGGATGGACAATTTTTCATTTGCCCAAACATCTAGACTATGGAAATCTGGTGGAAACAATTTCTGTTGCCGGAGATACGATAAATCGTTTAGAAGGACCTTCGGAATTGCGTCGTCATCGAGATGGATTTACTTTGACTGATTCTCGAATGAATCGACGTG
The DNA here is from genome assembly GCF_009883795.1 of Coxiella endosymbiont of Amblyomma sculptum. Lineage (GTDB taxonomy): Bacteria > Pseudomonadota > Gammaproteobacteria > Coxiellales > Coxiellaceae > Coxiella. Next base: position 562,948 of record NZ_CP033868.1, on the reverse strand, counting down.
AAATAATGGATCATATTAATTACTGCGTTTATTGTCACAAAAATGACAATGATTTTTGCTCTAAAGGATTTCCTGCAAAAAAGAACGATTTTCATCGAAACATAAAAATTAATCCTTTAGGTGAAATGCTAACAGGATGTCCTTTGGATGAGAAAATTTCTGAAATGCATTTCTTGAAAAGACAAGGTCGTACAATTGCCGCTCTGGCTGTTGTTATGATTGATAATCCAATGTGTCCTGTGACTGGACATCGTATTTGTAACGATTGCATGAAATCCTGTATTTATCAAAAACAGGACCCAGTCAATATTCCCCAAACCGAAACACGAATTTTAACAGATGTACTCGAATTACCTTGGGGAGTAGAGATTTACGATCTGCTAACACGATGGAACCCTTTGAGGCAAAAACAATATCTTCCCAAATTTTATAATGGAAAGAAAATCCTAATTATGGGCATGGGTCCTGCCGGATTTTCGCTAGCACACTTTCTTCTTATGGAAGGATTTGCTGTTGTGGGAACAGATGGTTTGAAAATTGAACCCTTACCTTCTACATTTATTACCAATCCCATTCGGGATTACAAAGATTTGCAAGAACGATTAGACGATCGAACAATGATCGGTTTTGGAGGAGTGGCTGAATACGGAATTACTGTTCGTTGGGATAAAAATTTCCTAAAATTAATTTATATTAGTTTATTAAGACGCCCTTATTTTCAAATATTCGGTAACGTTCGTTTTGGAGGTACTTTATTGGTTGAAGATGTATGGTGTTTGGGATTGGACCATTTAGCAATAGCTGTAGGTTCTGGTTTGCCTAAAGAGCTGAAAATTCCTCACAGTTTAGCGCCTGGCATGCGTCAAGCTAATGATTTTTTAATGACATTACAATTAACAGGTTCCGCTAAGTCTTCAAGTTTAGCTAATCTACAAGTTCGTTTACCTGCGGTGGTAATCGGAGGCGGATTAACAGCTATCGACACAGCTACGGAAGTGCAAGCGTATTACATTGCTCAAGTGGAGAAAACAATTCAACGATATGAGACACTTGTTGAACATTTTGGAAAAAAAATGTCGAGATCTCGATTTGACAAAATATCTTTAAAAATTCTCGATGAATTCCTTGATCATGGGAGAACAGTGTGTGAAGAACGTCTACGAGCAAAAAAAGAAAATCGTCCGGTTGACTTTACTAAACTTATTCGCGAATGGGGCGGGGTAACTATAATTTATCGAAGAGCTATGAAAGAATCTCCTGCCTATAAATACAATCATGACGAAATTGCTAAGGCTCTAGAAGAGGGAATTTACTACGCTGAGAATTTAGAACCGGAATCTGTAAAAATAGATACCTACGGTTGGACAGTGGCCTTAATATGTCAACAACACGCAGCGAACAAAAGAGGGGTTCGTACAACAACAAAACACATCCTACCTGCACGTTCTATTTTTGTAGCCACAGGAGTTAGACCTAATATAGCTTATGCTTATGAACACAGCGGTACTTTCTCTTGTGAAGGATTTAGTTATAAGCGGTTTGAATTACAAGACAAAAAATTGAAAGCAGTCAGTGAGAAAAGTCACTGCAAAACTTCAGATTTTGGACCTTTCACAAACTATACAGTAGACGGGCATCTCGTGAGTTTTTTAGGAGACACGCACCCTACTTTTCGTGGAAGTGTTGTGAAAGCTATCGCTTCCGCAAAGAGAACTTATCCCAAAATTGTAGAGGCACTTAAACACAAGCTACATTTTCAAATCAATAACGAAAACGAAAATGGTAAGGACAATGAGATTGAATACAAAAAATTCCGTGCCAAAATAGCTGCACTCTTCGAATCAAGGATAACAGCAATTCGAAGGTGTTCACCTTCAGCGGTAGAATGTCAAATTCGAGCACCAATAGCAGCTCGCAATTTTCAGATAGGGCAATTTTATCGATTACAAAATTTCGAAAGTTTGTCTCCGGTTGTAAATGGTACACGTTTGCAAACTGAAGCCTTAGCGTTGATCAACGTGAATCAATGTTCTGACCCAGATGTCATAAGTTTTGTAATTTTAGAGCAAGGCGCTAGCTCTCGATTGATAGCCACTTTAAAGCCAGGTCAACCAATTTCTGTTATGGGTCCAACGGGTTGCTGTAAAACGATTCCTCAAGACGGTCAGAAAAATATAATAGTTATTGGAGGTTTTCTATCTGTCTTGCATGCATATTCTTTAGGAAATTCTTTGCAAAAAGCAGGACATCGTGTGTTTCATATGACCCTAATAGAAAAAAGTAAAGGGACGTATTCTCCAAAAGAATTAGAATCGAGCGATATCGCTTTTCAATTGACTCAAGAAACAAAAGTTGAAACAAATAGACTACTCCGTTCACAAGATGAGCAGAAATGGAAAGAATTCCTTTCCTTTTTGCGCTGTCGTGCAGTAGAAATATGTCCTATTCCTTTGCACGAGATTGATCTTGTTTATGTAATTGGTTCAACTCATCTTCTGCGTACAATTCAAAACGGTCGACAGGGCGTTCTGAGAAAATATTTTAAACCAGAAGTGGAATTTATCGCTTCAGTTTATGGTCCAATGCAATGCATGATGAAAGGAGTATGTGCTCAATGTCTGCAATGGCAAATTGATCCCTGTACCGGTCAAAGAACGAAAGCTGTTTTTTCTTGCTCTTGGCAATATCAGCCGATAGAATTGGTGGACATTAGAAATATTGAGGAACGTTTGTTTCAGAATCGAACTCAGGAAATCCTGTCCAATTTATGGTTAGATTATCTTTTTTCAACAGAAAAAATCGAACGGATATAGTCTGTGTAGTGGTGTTGTATTCTGTGCGTTCGGGAAAAGAACGAATTTAGTTTGTGGTTTTTAAGACAACCGCTTAGGTAAACAATAACCATCTCCAAATATAGAATATAGAATATGGTACGAATAGAACAATAAATGCAGTGTCTACATTGTCGTCAAATTCCAAACTTAATCGGGATATTATGCGTATTTCCGACCAGCTCGTAAAAGAAAATGCTGTCGTAATTTCCCATTACTACACTCCCCCTGAAATTCAGTTTCTAGCAGATAGTACAGGAGGTTTTGTAGGTGATTCCCTAGCAATGGCAAAATTTGGAATGGCACAAACCGCCACAACTTTGGTTGTGGCTGGTGTACGTTTTATGGGTGAAAGCGCAAAAATATTAAGCCCGAAGAAACGAGTCTTAATGCCTACCAAAAAAGCGACTTGTTCGCTTGATCTTTCTTGTCCTATCGAGAAATTCTCACAATTTTGTGATATACATTCCGATCGAACAGTAGTAGTCTACTGCAATACCTCAGCGGCGGTTAAAGCACGAGCAGATTGGGTGGTGACTTCTTCAAATGCGTTGTCTATTATTAACGCTCTTGATCAAGAGAATGAAAAGATTCTGTGGGCTCCTGACCGTTATCTCGGAAATTATATTCAAAAAAGGACAGATGCGGATTTAATTTTATGGAATGGATCTTGTGTTGTGCACGAGGAATTTAAAGGAGAAGCTTTGATGATTTTGCGAAAAGAACATCCGAAAGCGGCGGTTTTGGTGCATCCTGAATCGCCTCTTTCTGTCATTGAACAAGCTGATGTGGTCGGCTCTACATCTCGATTGTTGCAAGCATCACAAGAGTTGTCTAATACTGTTTTCATTGTGGCAACTGACCAAGGAATTCTTTACAGAATGAGACAACAGTCGCCTCATAAGATTTTTATCGCAGCACCCACCCTTGGTCAAGGAGCAACCTGCCGAAGTTGTGGACACTGTCCTTGGATGGCTATGAACGTTCTACCAGATTTAGAACGATCCTTACTCAGTGGAAGCAACGAAATTTTGCTCGATTCCGAAATTATAGCAAAAGCTACAGTTCCACTACAACGAATGCTGAATTTCTAGCTATGCGTACAAAAAAACATTTTTCCAATTTTACAATGCATATCACTTTCTATTGGAATTGGAAATGGAAAGCGTAATCTTATGATTGTTCTTGAGAATGAAAAATTACGGCGCAAATTGGATATTTTGCAATTAGACAACATTCGTTACCATATTTTCTTATGTTGTGATCAGAAAAGCCCTCGATGCTGTCAAAAAAGCACAGGGTTAGAATCGTGGGAATATTTAACAAAGCGATTGAGCGAATTGCGCTTAGTCGGTACCGGAGGAATTTATCGAACGAAAGCGAATTGTCTGAGAATTTGTTGCCAGGGGCCAATTGCGATAGTGTATCCACATGGCGTTTGGTACCATTCGTGCAGCCCCAATGTCATCGAACTAATTATCCAAAAACACTTTCTTAATGAGCAGCCGGTAGAAGAATATATATTGTTCAAGAAAAAATGAAAATTCGTATTTGTCTAAACAAATTAGTAAGCGTCTTAAAGACACCCGTAGAATATTATCTCACTCATTCTAAGTACGGAAAAGTTTTCTTGAACACTTGGTTGGGTAAATCTGTTTTACTTAGTCATACAGGGTCAATCCATTGCATTCGATGCAAACGTGAAACCAATAAAAGTTTTCAACAGGGGTTTTGTTATCCTTGCTTACGGCGACTGTGGGAATGCAATTTTTGCATCATTCGACCAGAGTGTTGTCGAATCGAAAAAGGAGAATGTCCTGTTGATGACTGGGCACACGCTCATTGCCACAAAAATCATATAGTTTATTTAGCAAATTCTGCGAAACTGAAAGTAGGGATTACCCAAACAACACAAGTACCGACTCGTTGGATTGATCAAGGCGCTATTCAAGCGGTACCTATGTTCCAGACCAAGAATCGCTTTCAAGCGGGAACAATAGAAGTCGTCCTAAAATCCTTCGTGGCTGACCGTACCGATTGGAGACGAATGTTGCAGAATGATATTGAAAAACTAGATCTAATCTCGGAAAAAAATATTTTGTTGAAGAGAGCTAACTTTTCCCTCTCTAAAACAATATGCCAATTTAGCAGAAGGGATATCTATAAGTTTAAAACAACTGCAATCACTCAATTGAGTTATCCTGTATTGCAGTATCCAAGCAAGATACAAGTCCTCTCTCTTGAGAAAACACCTGTCATTTCAGGAACTCTTTTGGGAATAAAAGGACAATATCTTATTTTAAATACAGGGATATTTAATGTACGGAAATATTGTGGTTACAATGTCGAATGTATAGTTTTGTGAAGAAAGATTCAATTCAACACCTGGCTACGGAATTTAACGTTATTGGAATCAGTGGAGTTTTTCTAATTTTATTGGCTTATTTTCTGTTACATATAGATAAACTCTCTCAGAGAGATGTTTCTTATTCCCTATTAAATTTTTTGGGTTCGGGATTTATTTTGATCTCTTTATATTTTTCTTGGAATTTGTCGTCTGGTATCATAGAGACCGCTTGGTTTTTAATTAGTTTTCTTGGTCTCACCAGATCAACAAGTTCTCGTGGTAAAATTGGAGATTGATTTGTTTAATTCTAAATTTTCGTTGGTGCAAAATACAATTTTCCTTCGAGATATGACTTTTTCCTCTTCGATAATAATCGGAAGAAAACCAGAACTGTTAGAATTATACAAATTGGAGAAGTTTCTCTCTGCCGCGTATTGACGTTGAAATTATATTCAAACACTAAAATTTTATTGACTATAAATATAAGCACTAAATTATAAGTATACAATGAGTAAGAGGCCAACCATTATCGAAAAAACTGTAATTGCTCAAAGCCGATTATTTAAAATAGAGGAATTGCATTTGCGTTTTTCTAATGGAGCAGAGCGTCGTTTTGAACGTGTTTGTGGTCGTAGACACAGCGCCGTAATGATAGTCCCCGTATTGGAAGACAGAGAAACAATACTATTGATTCGAGAATACAGTACGGGATTGAATGATTATGTTCTGAGCTTTCCAAAAGGTAGTATTGAAAAAGGAGAGGAGATTTTAGCTACAGCCAATCGAGAATTAAAAGAAGAAATAGGATACGGTTCACGAAATATGTCAATTCTTTCTTGTTTTAGTACCGCTCCCGGTTATTTAGATTCCAAAATGCATATTATTTTAGCAACAGACCTCTATCCGGAAGATATTCATGGCGACGAACCAGAGCCTTTAGAAACTATTCCCTGGAAGCTGTCTCGAAAAGACGAGTTGCTGCATCATCCTGAATTTCATGAGGCACGCAGCGTAGCCGCCCTTTTTTTGTTGGAATACTATCAGAACGTCACTACAGAAAACGTCGCATAAAAAAATTCACGAGTCTCATATTGTATCGAGTAGACAAATAATCTTACAAAACATCTCTAGTTTTCCGTATCTTAATAAAGAATGAATAAAAACAGGATTTTCTATCGAATTTATTACATGAAGACAAGACAAAGAAGCGCAATACAATACAAATTGTAAAACTATAATCGTCGTCAATCACCAACAGTCCTTCTAATATTTCATTCTCGATGGAAAACTCGATGAAAAGAAATATTCTTTGAAATCAAAAATTGGTATACTGAAGAGCGAAGACAGCGAAAAAAAAGAAATGAAAACAACAAAGCATGTTAAAGTCGCAATAACTGGTGCTGCTGGGCGGATTAGTTATGCTTTATTGTTCCGTTTGGCTTCCGGACAAATGTTTGGTTTGGACACCACACTTGATTTGCATTTACTCGAAGTTGCTCCGGCACTGCCGGTATTAAGAAGTACTGTTATGGAGCTGGAGGACTGTGCTTTTCCTCTATTGCGCAATGTGATAGAAACTCCAGATCCTAAAACCGCTTTTAATAATGTCAATTGGGCATTATTAATAGGTGCGTCACCGCGAACGGCGGATGTAGAACGTAGGTATTTATTGGAGAAAAACGGTAAAATTTTCGCTGCGCACGGACAAATACTTAACGAAAATGCGGCAAACGATATCCGTGTTCTCGTAGTAGGCAACCCTTGTAATACCAATTGTCTTATTGCTATGAACCATGCTCCTGATATTCCCAATGATCGATTTTATGCTATGACAAGACTTGACCAGAACCGAGCTGTATACCAATTGGCTCTTAAGGCTAAAGTTGAAACGACAGCTATAAAAAATATGATTATTTGGGGTAATCATTCCTCCACACAATTTCCAGATTTTTATCATTCTGTGGTTAACGGAAAATCTGCTGTGCATGTAATTCACGAGAAGTGGTTTATTGAACACTTTATTCCTTTGATTCAACAACGTGGGTCTTTCGTAATCAGAACTCGAGGTGCTTCTTCTGCTGCTTCGGCAGCCAATGCCATAATTGATAGCGTATGGAGTTTAATACATGACACCATCGATAATGAAAGTTATTCAATTGCTTTATGTTCTCGAGGAGAATACAAAGTGGACGAAGGATTACTTTTCTCATTTCCTTGTCGTACAAGAAACGGGACTGTTGACACCGTAAAAGGGATTCAGCATAACGCGTTTGGTAAAAAAAGAATACGGGAAACCTTAAAAGAACTTCGTGAAGAACGTGATTCCGTAAAGGACCTAGGACTACTTTAGATTTCTTAAAATCATTTTTTGAAATTTTAATTTACTATCCATTTGTTTCACCAAAAAATTCTTTAGTACAAATTTCTTCGGTTTTGGATTGATTGGTGGTCTGTATATTATTGTCTCTGTTGGAATTCAGACTTGTGGTAAACTGCTAGAATCATGAGATATGTGCTCGGTATTGAAACGTCGTGTGATGAGTCGGCAGTAGCTCTTTTTGATGGGCAACAAGGATTATTGGCACACAACCTTTATAGTCAAATACCAATACACGCACAGTATGGAGGGGTAGTTCCTGAACTCGCCTCTCGGAACCATATCCGGAAAGTTTTACTGCTAATCAAAAAAACACTCAAAGATGCCGATCTACTAAGTAGCGATCTTAACGGCATCGCTTATACTAAAGGTCCCGGTTTAGTTGGTGCTTTAATGGTAGGCGCTTCTGTCGCAAAAAGTCTAGCTTACGCTTTAGGTATACCTGCAATAGGAGTCCATCATATGGAAGCACATTTAATGTCGATACGATTAGAAGAAGAACAAGCCCCCCAATGTCCTTTTACTGCCCTGTTAGTTTCAGGGGGGCATACAATGTTAATTTTGGCTGAGAGTCTCGGCCGATATGAAATTTTAGGGAAGAGTGTCGACGATGCAGCAGGGGAGGCGTTTGACAAAACAGCAAGATTGTTGGATCTGTCCTATCCCGGAGGACCCGCTATAGCCCGGTTGGCCAGAAAGGGAAATCCAGATCGATTTCATTTTCCAAGACCAATGATGCAGAAATCCCATCTTAACTTTAGTTTTAGCGGTTTAAAAACTTACGCGGTCAATTGTTTCAAAAAGTATGGAAACGAGAAACAAACATATGCTGACATCGCTTACGCTTTTGAAGAAGCGGTTGTTGACATCTTAGTGTATAAATGTCTACATGCTATCAAAAAAACTCGTACTAATACTCTTGTTTTAGTGGGAGGGGTAGCGGCAAATAAAAAATTACGACAACGATTACGTAAGTCCTTAGATGATCGAAAAGGGGTAGTTTGTTGCCCCCGACAGGAGTTTTGTACCGATAACGGCGCTATGGTGGCTTATACCGGGTGGTTAAGGCTTAACTCGGGAGAACGTGACAAGAGCGAAACAAACATTCAGGTTAAACCTCGATGGCCAATGAATGAACTAACTGAAATTTCTTTTTCTTAAAATTGAAGTTTTCTTTCAAGGCCTTTGCATAAGTTCCAAATATTTTCTCGGTGTTTCCATACTACAAGAATTGAAATCAATGTAATAGGAAAGAGATAGTCATGAACATCAATAATCATCGTAGTGTATACAGGCGCTGCGATAACAGAAACCAATGCAGCTGCAGATGCATATCGGAAAAGATAGGCTGCAATAAGCCACGTTACAGTAAGATAAAAACCAACCTGAAAAGACAAACCCCAGAAAGCACCCAACATTGTAGCGACACCTTTACCTCCCTTGAACTCAAAATAAAGAGGGAAAATATGTCCAACAACTACTGTTAATACTATATAGGGCAAATCTACACCATATACACCTAGAAAACGAGCTATTAAAACAGAAACCAAACCTTTTAAAGAATCGCCTAGCAACACAAAGAACGCTGATTTTTTTCCCGATACGCGCAGTATGTTGGTAGCGCCCGGATTCCCAGATCCAATTGTCCGAGGATCAGGAAAACTCGTAAGTTTTGAAAGAACGATTGCACATGGAAATGAACCGATAAGATAAACCAGTACAATACTGAAAAAAAATTTCACACGCCCCTCTGTTTCCCTCACAACCCGAACATTAAAACTCCTCAACGAGGTAATAATAAATAATATATATTGTTTTCCATTAAAATGTCTACAACTCCCCCCCCATATTTAAGGGGGGGGGAAGAGAAAATTCACATCTTCAAAAGGTGTTTTCGATAATAACGCAATTCCTTTATGGAATTCTGTATATCTTTAAGAGCTGTGTGTTGCGATGATTTTTTAACAGCATCCGTCATTATCTGAGGAGTCCAGTATTGAGCGAGAATTTTCAAAGTTGTTACGTCTAAATGTCGATAATGAAAGAATTGATTCAGATTGGGCATATAGAGACACAAAAATCGTCGGTCTTGACAAACAGAATTACCACATAAAGGCGATATTCCAGCCGGAACATATTTTTTAAGAAAATCTAGAGTTTTTTTCTCGGCTAAACTTTCAGTACAACTGCTGTTTCTGACTCGATCCAATAAACCAGAATCAGTATGATGAGAAACATTCCAATGGTCCATCCTTTCTAACAATTCAGTAGTTTGATGAATAGCAAGAACAGGGCCATCCGCAATACAATCAAGATCATTACTAGTTACTATCGTTGCAATTTCAAGAATACGATCTTCTTTTGGATTCAATCCTGTCATCTCCAGATCGAGCCAGACAAAGTTATTTTTATGGAAAATCATAACTAAAATAGGCGAAATTTCATACAACTATAACCACAGTTGTATAGTAATCTTCTGTTTCCAAAATCACGGATTCACTAATAACGAGAATCGGTAAACCTCCTTGTTACAAAAGGACAAGAAAAAATACCGTACTTTAGTGCATATTGATAGTTTCTTTTTATAAAACAAACGGTTTTGCATTTTTAGAAACGTAACGCACAGAGATTTCTAAAAAAGATACAGTTTCTCAGAATTTGGATAATATATATGCATACAATGAACCTTCAATCAATTCTTCTAATTATCGGGTCTTCTGCTTTCATTCCTGTAGGAATAGGAATAGTGGGAATGCTAATTTATTGGGTATTAAGAAAAAAATCTCATTTCCACCAAACAATCCAAACGATTGATCAACATTTAATTGCGATGCAAGATCGTCTGAAACAAGTGGACGAACAAAAAAATTTTTCTCAATTTCTTATTGGTCATCAACAAAAGGAACAAAATATACAGAGACAGAAATTTGACGAATATCAAATAAAAAGCTTAAAACTGATACAAGACAGTTTGACGAAAAATATGCAAAATGTTCGCGAACAAGTAAGTACCATACTGTCTATGCACATAGAAAATTTGGGTAGCCGCGTAGATAAACTCACTTGCGAAACTCAAGAACGTTTGGAAAAAATTAGCGGGCATGTGGACTGTAAACTAGCGGAGGGATTCGAAAAAACCACTGAAACATTTACAGATGTTATCAAAAGACTCACAATCGTTGACGAGGCCCAGAAAAAAATTACCGAATTGTCAAGTAACATTGTAAATTTGCAAGAGATATTATCTAATAAACATTCCCGAGGAACTTTTGGAGAAATACAATTAACTCAATTGGTTCATAATGTATTTCCTGAATCCAACTACGCGTTACAACACACTTTGACAAATGGAAAACGTTGCGATTGCATCCTGTTTTTACCAGAGCCAACAGGAAACATCGTAATTGATGCAAAATTCCCTCTTGAGAATTATCAGAAGATCCATAATCTTCAACTCTCGGAACGGGACCGTGTAGACGCTGAAAAACAATTTCGTGCCGATATAAAGAAACATATTCGCGATATTGCTAATAAATATATCATTCCCGGAGAAACAGCAGACGGAGCCGTCATGTTTATTCCGGCAGAATCGGTATTTGCCGAAATACACTCCGCCAATTATCCGGATCTAGTGACGACCGCTTACCAATCTCGTGTATGGTTAGTATCTCCAACAACTATGATGGCTGTACTCACCACCGCTCGTGCTGTTCTTAAAGACGCAGCCACTCGAAAACAAATGCACGTCATACAAAAGCATTTAATTGCCCTCAACAAAGATTTCATCCGTTTTCAAAAACGTATGGATAATTTATCACGACATATCAATGTGGCACGCGAAGATATCTTAGAAATCCATAAGTCTTCTAAAAAAATTACTGGTCGGTTTCACAAAATTGAGAAAGTGGAAATGTCTTCTGATTTAGAAACTTTCTCTCTCGAAAACGAAAGAGAACCAATCGTACAAAAAACCTAGAGATATATTCAAAAAAAATTGAAAAAACTGCAAATAGTCAGTAATCTTGACCGCAGCGGAACGAAAAATCGATTCTAAATCACTATCTCTGATAGAACAGAAAGACAATGCTCTAAATTGTCTCCTGGTTTGTGCAGAAAGACTGAAAAAATCAGTTACAAACGAGAGGTATCTGTTCTAATAGTTCTTTTCTCACTTGCTGCCAAATCAAATAATTCTCGAATAGCCACAAAGAGTATAGAAAAATCTTTTTCATCTGCATTGCGCATAGCCGATAAAATTATTCGCCAACGTCGTACTACAGGATCGTGTCTAATTAGCCATTCTTTGATCTTTCCTGGAATGCTGCGTGCGCTGGTATCCAATAAAACGCGCACCGTAAGTTCTTGTTGAATCCAATCTAAATCACCTTTATATCCGGACCTGGCTAAAGCTGACCATCGACTATCCACAGGATAAGCATTTATTCTTTTACGAAACCAGAACAAATCCAGTCGATCTACTAACATAAAATAAATCTTAGCTACACGAAACACTTCTTCTTGATAAGTAGTTGCCGCTTCTACAATATTTAACGCGTGAAACAGAGGAGCTGTACCTGCTATGCGCAGTGCTAATTCCGAAGGAACATTTTGATTTATCAAAACATTTTGTTGTTCGTCCATAGCCATTTTTTCAGATCCTAGTAGTAATTTAGGCAAACGAACATATATCGCCGCAACATGATCTTTAAAATGTGCAATGGTAGAAGAAACATTAAGATCATCTCGACGATGGCGTAATAACCAACGAGTCGCCCTACGGATCAATCGAATAGCGTCCACGTTAATTTGATATTGAACAGTAGGATCTACCTTGTAATCTAAAGAATCGACTTCTTTCAACAATCCTTCTATCTTAAATATTTTCAACGCGGTTACAAAAGCGCGTGTAATCAAAGAAACCGAAATATTCATTTCGTCTTGCATTTGGTAAATAAAAGTAATACCCATCATTGAAACAAGTTGATTACTGAGTTGCGTAGCAACAATTTCTTTAGAAAGATAGTGGTCTTTCATTTGATTAGAAAATCGACATCGTATCGGTCTAGGAAATGCGTAGCTCACGTATTGTGAAAAATACGGATCTTTTGTCAATTCAGATTTCTTAATTTTCGCTTTTAGAATATTTTTACTGTAGGCAAAAAGGACACTCAGTTCTGGTCTAGTCAGTCCTACTCCTGCCGATCGACGCTTAAGAAGCTCATTATCATCTGGGAGAAACTCTAGAGCTCGATTGATTTTTCCTTCTTGTTCAAGAGAATGAAGAAATCGTATATTTAAATTTAAATCCTGTACTGTTGAGTAAGACGCCAAACTTATGGATTTATTTTGAAAGTAATTGTCCCGTAAAACCAATTGAGCCACTTCATCCGTCATGCTGGACAACAGTTGATTGCGTTGACTTTCTGTCATACTTCCACTAGATACTATCTGATTTAATAGAATTTTGATATTCACTTCGTGATCCGAACAGTCCACACCTGCAGAATTATCAATAAAATCGGTATTAATTTTTCCTCCTATTGATTCAAATTCAATACGGCCTAATTGCGTTACTCCTAAATTTCCTGCTTCACATACAACTCGTGCACGAACATTTTTTGCATTTATACGTAAATTATCATTACTGCGATCACCAACATCATTATTTTTTTCACAGCTTGCTTTGATGTAAGTACCAATTCCTCCATTCCAAATCATATCTACTGGAGTTTGTAGAATAGCTCGGATCAGCTCGTTGGGCACCATCGTTTCTTTCTCAACATTTAAAAGAGCACGCACCTCTTGTGACAATTCGATCGATTTGGCTGCTCGAGAATACACTCCTCCTCCTGTTTTAATCAGTAGAGCGCGATCGTAATCATCCCAACTGGATCGTGATAAATTAAACAATCGCAGTCTCTCTTGATAACTGAATTGTGGATTAGGATTCGGGTCTAAAAAAATATGCCGATGATCAAAAGCCGCCACCAATTTAATATGCGTTGACAATAGCATTCCGTTTCCAAATACATCTCCGCTCATATCTCCAATTCCTACTACTGTTACTTCAGATTCATCTAAGTTTACTCCTAAATCTTGAAAATGACGTTTCGCAGCAACCCAAGCCCCTCTTGCTGTAATACCCATTTTTTTGTGATCATATCCGGTAGATCCTCCTGATGCAAAGGCATCTCCCATCCAATATCTCTTTTCAATGGCTATACTGTTGGCGATATCCGAAAATGTCGCTGTACCTTTATCAGCCGCAACCGCAAGGTAGGGATCTGGTCCATCGTAAGAAACCGCATTTTCAGGTGGGACAATCTTCCCATCTACTAAGTTATCTGTTAAATCTAATAAACCACGAATAAAATTCCGATAGCAAAAAATCGCTTCCTGCAACATTTCCTCTCGACTCCATTCCAAAGGCAAACGTTTCGGATAAAATCCTCCTTTTGCGCCTGCCGGAACGATGATAGAATTTTTAACCTGCTGAGCCTTCATTAAACCCAGTATTTCTGTTCTGTAGTCTTCTCTCCGATCTGACCAACGAATTCCCCCTCTTGTCACTTTAGCAGCACGCAAGTGTACTCCCTCAAACCGAGGTGAATAAACAAATATTTCATATTTTGGAAGGGGTAAAGGTATGTCTTCAATTTTCGAAGAACTTAGTTTAAAAGAAAGATAGGGTTTTGGTTTTCCATGCATATCTGTTTGAAAATAATTTGTACGTAAAGTAGCATGGATTAAATCAAGATATCGTCTCAAAATACGATCTTCATCGAGAACGGCCACAGAATCTAGTTCTTTTTGAATGTTTTGTTCGATATTTATCGTTCGTTCTTTAGGATCTACAGTTTGTTCAGGATCAAAATAACACTTGAACAATGCGATAAGAAGTTGTACAACTCGTGGGTTTTCTACTAAAGCATCTGCTATATATCCTTCGCTAAAAGTAAAAGCTATTTGCCGAAAATATTTCATATAAGCGCGAAAAACTGTGATCTCTCTCCAAGTTAATTGAGCTGCCAACACTAGTCGATTTAGACTGTCGTCCTCAGCTATTCCGAACCAAATTTTCTCATAGGCTTCCTGAAAATTTGTTTTAACGGTTTCAATTTCGAATTCAGGCTCTTTAGCATAGGTCATAAGGAAATCGTTAATCCAAACTTTTTGTCCATCTGAAAAAGTTAACTCGTAAGGTTGTTCTCCTACAACACGTAGACCCATATTTTCCAACATTGGCAGCGCATCCGACAGAGGAACAGTAAAATCCACGTGGAATAGTTTAAAGCGAATGACGTCTTTGGCTACTCCACGTGGCTGATAAATACTCATCTCTAATTGATGGGATTTTGATAATTTCTCGATATAAGTTACATCAAACACTGCTTGTTGAGCTTTAAATTGTTCTCGATAACTGGACGGAAAAGCATGACGATACTTGAAAAAAATACTATTCCCACGTTCTTCTCCAAAAAATTCCAGTGCGTATTGGTAAAATTCATCTTCCCAAGAAACACCGATAACAACTAATTTCTCTTCCAATTTTTTAACATCATATTCGAGAGATCTTCGTGGATTGATTCGAATTACAAAATGAATACGAGCCAATATTGATTCGGAAAAATAGGTAGTAAAAGAGACGTCCAGACCGTGAAACGCTTTAATCAGAATTTCTTGCATACGCATTACCAAATCCGTAGTAAAATTGTCGCGAGGTACATAGACCAAACAAGAAACAAAACGACCATAAGCGTCTCTCCTTACAAACAGACGAATTTTACGACGTTCTTGTAGTCGAAGAATACCCATTGCCCATACAAACAATTCATCGACGCTTGCATGAAATAAGTCGTCTCGCGGCAAAGTGGCTAATATGTGCAGCAAATCTTTTCCACCGTGACTTTTAGCAGACAATCGAGATCGTTTTAGAACAGACTCTACCTTAAGACGAACAACTGGTATCATCCTAGGATCCGATCTGTATACATCCGAAGTATAAAGACCTATGAATCGACGTTCACCAATTAGCCCCCACTTTGCATCAAAACGCTTAATTCCTATGTAATCTGTATAAGTGGGACGATGTACAGTCGATATAGTATTCGTTTTTGACATAATCAATATGTGATCAGTTGACAATGCTATTTTCCTTGCTGCTTTTGGTAAGTCAGAATACTGTCGCAACATCTTGCTGTGTGCATAATCACGCAATACACCTAGACCCAAACCGGGAATTAGTCGTAACGCTCGTTCTTTTCCTTCGCCAACCATCTCATAATCGCGAAAACCCAAGAAGGTGAAATGATTGTCAAGCAACCAGTTCAAAAATTCTTTGGTTTCTCTGATTTCTTCTGGATATTGAATCATTTTTTTTGGATCTAAATCCGCTACACATTCTTGCACTCGTTTCTGCATTAATTGCCAATCTTCTACAACCATTTGCACATCTCCTAAAACTCGACGAACATTGCGTTGAATGTCCATTAGGATTTTGAGATCTGTCTGTCGATCTATTTCCATATGAATTGGTGCTTCCATATTATTTTCGTCGTGGTGAGATTCCAGTTCCAAATGGTGAGCAAGTATATTGTTGATCTGATTCTTTTTGTTTCGAAAAATTTTAATTCCTCCCATATGAATCATTAAATGAGTGGTAAAACCTAGTCGGTTAATTTCCATACGAATAGAATCCACTAAAAAAGGCATATCATTAGTTATAACTTGAATAATTGTGTGGGTAGATTGCCAACCGTTGCGTTCATAATTAGGATTGAACACACGAATTTTTGTTGTTTTGGGGCGTCGAGAAAACATTAATTCCCATTGGGAACTAACCATTCCGTACAAATCCGAAATAGCACGTCCCTGAATGTCTTCCAATGGACAATTTTCATAAAAGAGTTGAATAAACGAAAAAAGTAAACCGCTTACATTTTTCGATAGACGCTCTTTAGCATAATCTGTTATTTTTTTGATTATCTCTCCGGAGGAGGACATATCATAGTCATACACTACAACCGAAACCTCTACTCTTCAGCAGGAAAACATAAGAACAACAAGTTCCTTTTCCTCTCCTTCTATTCTCTCTAATACAGAAACGCTGGATTAAATTATTGGAAAGATTTTACCACGTAAGACATTGGAAGGTAATCACCAATGTTTTCTTGGTTCTTACGTTTAGAGACTTTCTGCATTACAGAAAAGAACAGAATTTTTAGATATATTGGTAATAATTTTTGATAAATTGTTTAAATGACTTACAATGAAATGACGATTATGATTTTATACGGTTTTTATGAACTTTAAAAAATAGTCAAAAAAATTGCAGGAGTGAGATGTTTGGAGGAAGTCTAGTAGCTATTGTAACACCCATGAAAAAGGACGGAGCAATTGATTATAAAAGTTTTGAAAATTTGGTCGATTGGCACCTAGAAAACAGTACCGACGGATTGGTTGTTTTGGGTTCAACAGGTGAAGCTCCAACGATTACTTTTCCGGAACGAACTAAAATCCTTCGAAAGATAATTGACCAAGTTAATAAAAAAATACCAGTTCTTGTAGGCACTGGATCTAATTCAACCTCTCATACTATTGATCTTACTCAACACGCAATGGAATCTGGAGCTAGTGCTGCACTAATAGTTACTCCTTACTACAATAAACCTTCCCAAGAAGGGTTGTTTCAACATTTTAAGGCAATATCAGAAGCTGTACCTACTTTCGCCCAAGTACTTTATAACATACCGTCTCGAACTGCTTGTGATCTTCTGCCTCAAACGGTGCTGCGTTTAGAAAAATGTTGTCCCAATATAGTAGGTATTAAAGAAGCAACAGGAGATGTCAAACGAGTGAAACAATTACTACAAGGTACTAATCGATTGGATTTGTTTAGTGGAGACGATGATACAGCGGTAGATTTTATATTGTCGGGTGGTAAAGGTGCCATTTCTGTAATGGCAAACATTTTCCCGAAACAATGGCACAATTTATGTACGCTGGCGGCTTCCGGAAAGACCAAATTTACAAAAAAATGCAGTGAGAACTTACTGCCCCTACGTAAGTTGCTGTTTATCGAATCAAATCCCATACCCGTTAAATGGGTACTAGCCCAAACGGGGGTAATCCCCGAAGGTATTCGTTTGCCACTGACTTCTTTTAGTGAAAGATACCATAATGAAATGAGAGAGGCAATGAAACGAGCGGGTATCAAAAGATTAATAGATTGAAAAATACTCAAATGGTTTGTTCTATAACTCTGGTATTTGTAATGTGGATTTTTCTGTAGGAAATTTTAAAGTATTGGCGCAAATGTTCCAATACAGGATGTCTGTCGTATAAAACTATAAGAGGAGGGAAAAATATATGGAATTGGCTAGAAAAAGACTGCTTTGCAGGGGAAAATCTAAATCTGTGTATGAAACAGACGATCCAAAATTTCTAATTATAGAATTTCGAGACGATATAACGGCATTCAATGGAGAGAAACGTGAAAAATTATCCAAAAAGGGGATAGTAAACAACAAAATCAATGCGCATATTATGCAGATTCTGAAAGATTCTGGAATTCCTGTCCATTTCAAAAGACTAATTTCATCTAATAAATCAATTGTGTATCGACTTAAGATGATTCCCATAGAATGTGTTGTACGAAATATCTCTTTCGGAAGTTTGTGTCTCCGTTTGGGTATCAAAAGTAACTTACGATTAAATCCGATTTTGTATGAAATGTTTTTAAAAAACGACAGACTACACGATCCAATGATCAGTGAGAATCATGCTGTAAGTTTTGGATGGGCAACTCAGTTGCAATTGAGTTGTATGAAAACATTTTCCTTAAAGATCAATGAGATACTATCCACTCGATTATCAGATATTGGTTTGATTTTAGTGGACGCAAAATACGAATTCGGTATTAGAAATAACGAGATATGTCTTGGTGACGAAATTAGTCCTGATTCTTGTCGTATTTGGGATGCTAAAACCGAGAAACCTTTAGACAAAGATCGCTTTCGTAAGGATTTAGGTCAGATTGTTGAATCTTATGAAGAGATTGCTTATCGTTTGAAAGTTCCGCCAATCTGATCTTCGTTTATTTTTTGATTGGTAATTTTTGGAAAATTCGCAAAGAAGATTATTATGCAGAGAGTAAAATTTTCGGATTGATTTTCGTTTTACAGTATGGTTAGTTCTCTACGAAGAGAATTAGGGAGAGGTACCGAAGTGGATATACCGGCGCCGACTCGAAATCGGATGAGACCTTTAACTCGGTCTACGCGGGTTCGAATCCCGCCCTCTCCGTCCCGGATTTCTTATTGTTAAGGTGTTAAATGGGTACTGATTAAAAAAGTTCTGTGACAAACCACTCCTATAAATGCAATCCTCTTTATATGCACCTTTCGTATTGTTTTCTCCTAGAAAACGCGAAGATTAGAAAGAGACCTTCTGTATTGATTTTGTAGAAGTTCTCAGTTAGTCTCCGTGGAATACTTATGTAAAATAGTGGTTGTAAAAATATTGGGAGGCTCTGCGTGAAAACGTATCGGTGTATTCAAATTCCAAAAAGGGGAGAGAAAATCTCTGTCGACGACAAGGGTCTCTTGTACGTACCAGACCAGCCTATAATCCCATACATAGAAGGAGATGGAATTGGTGTAGATATCACACCAGTTATGAGAAGAGTTGTAGATGCAGCGGTAGAGAAAGCCTATAAGGGAAATCGTAGACTCGCATGGATGGAAATTTACGCGGGTGAAAAGGCTCGCAAGATATACGGAAAAGCAGTTTGGTTGCCCGACACAGTTTTAGAAGCAATTCAAAAGTACCGAGTAGCTATTAAAGGTCCTCTCACTACACCGGTTGGTATCGGAATACGCTCAATAAATGTGGCAATTCGCCAAAATTTAGGTCTTTATGCTTGTCTTCGTCCTGTACGTTATTTCAAAGGCGTGCCCAGTCCAGTGGTCAACCCAGAAAAAGTGGATATGGTTATTTTTAGAGAAAATTTAGAAGATGTGTATTCGGGTATCGAATGGAAAGCAGGAAGTCCAGAAGCTATTAAGCTTATCAATTTCCTACAAAAAGAAATGGGCGTAAAAAACATTCGCTCACTAAAAGTGGGAATCGGCATTAAGCCTGTTTCTCAGGAAGGAACAATTCGTATTGTTCGTCGGGCGATTCAATATGCCGTGGACAATGATCGCGACTCTGTAACACTTGTGCATAAGGGAAATATTATGAAATTTACGGAAGGAGCTTTTAGAGCTTGGGGATACGAAGTAGCTATTAAAGAGTTCGGTGCAAAGCCACTGGATGGGGGCCCTTGGTACTCTTTTAAAAATCCAAAATCTGGAAAAACCTTAATCGTTAAGGATTCGATCGCTGACGCGTTTCTGCAACAAGTTATTTTGCGACCAGATGAGTACAGTGTTATCGCCACACTAAATTTGAATGGAGATTACATTTCGGATGTTTTAGCTGCAGAAGTTGGTGGAATTGGTATCGCCCCCGGTGCAAACTTAAGCGACAGTATTGGTTTATTTGAAGCAACTCATGGAACAGCACCTAAATATGCTGGAAAAAATAAAGTTAATCCAAGCTCTTTGATTTTATCGGCAGAAATGATGTTACGCTATTTGAATTGGACGGAAGCAGCGGAGTTGATTATCAAAGGAATTAAAGGAGCCATTGCGAATAGAATGGTGACCCATGACTTCGCCCGTTTAATGGACGATGTTGTAGAGGTAAGTACTTCTCAATTTGGGGAATCCGTTATTAGTCATATGTAATGTGTAATGTATATGTAATGCAATTGTAGTTATCTTATTAATTTATTTTAATTTATTAATCACGCAAACTAACAATCACATAAGATAAATTGGTCGTTACGAACGAAAACAGAATCTATTTTTCAAGAATTTATTCTTCATTCTTATTCTTCATTCTTCCGATAGGCTGCTGATAGGGCAGAGAAGATCTTCTGCCGGCTTCGCGATACACGATTCGACCTCGGTCGAGATCGTAAGGAGTTAATTCTACGACTACCTCGTCTCCTGTTAAAATACGAATGTAGTGTTTCCGCATACGTCCCGAAATATGCGCTGTAATGATATGGCCATTTTCGAGTTTAACTCGGAAAGTTGTATTAGGTAGCGCATCGACCACTATTCCTTTTATCTCGATAGATTGTTCTTTTGACATGGTATTTTTCTTAAATAAAAGAACTCAATATGCCTGAAACAATTTTTTTAATCAAGAATTAAGGAAGGAATGATGAAATAACCAACTAATTGCCACTGGTACTTTAATAATACAAGAAATCTTCAATTATGATCTAAATTAGAAATATGGTTCAAATTAAAGTACAGAAGAAAGAAAGAGAATAAGAGAATATAAAAAATTCTCAAGGTCTAGTATAAATTGTCCAGATAACGCTCGGCGTCTAAAGCAGCCATACAACCCATACCGGAAGCGGTAACAGCTTGCCGATACGTATCGTCGGTTACGTCGCCTGCAGCGAATACACCAAGAATATTGGTTAAAGTTGTTCTACCTTTTTCCAATTCTGTTTTAGTATACAGATATCCAAATTTGTTCATATCCAATTGCCCCTCAAAAATTTTTGTATTAGGATCATGTCCAATCGCTATGAATAGTCCATCTATAAAAAGCTTTCGAATGTTTTTATCCGTAGTACTTTTGAGATAGATTCCGGTGATGTTTTTATCGCTTCCGAAAATTTTATCGACCACATGGTTCCATTCAATAGATACTTTACCTTGTTCCACTTGTTTCATTAATCGCACGGTAAGCATCTTTTCGGCACGAAGTTTGTCGCGCCGATGAATTAGCACTACGCGAGACACAATACGAGAAAGATAAAGAGCTTCTTCTACAGCTGTATTTCCTCCACCTACCACAGCTACTGTCTTTCCCCGATAAAAAAATCCATCGCAGGTAGCGCATGTTGAAATTCCTTTTCCTAAATAAAACTCCTCTAGAGGCAATCCTAGACTTCGAGCGGAAGATCCTGTAGCAACGATCAATGCATTGCATGTATAAACGTCATCATTATTGCTCCCGATAAGAAGAAAGGGGCGCTGTCTTAAATCGGCTTTACGAATATGATCGAAAATACTCTTTGTACCAACACGTTCTGCGTGCTTCTGCATCTTCATCATAAGTTTCGGACCTTGTAATCCCGATTCTTCTCCTGGCCAATTGTCTACATTCGTTGTATTCATCAATTGTCCTCCTTGTGTAGTTCCAGTAATCATGACAGGATTTAGATTGGCACGAGCTGCATATATGGCTGCGGTACAACCAGCTGGACCCGAACCTAGAATAATAAGATCGTGGTGTTTTTTCTTATTCATAACGTCACAATCGAAACCATTTGCTAACGAACAGAACTCCATTCTATCATATTGATTGCACCTATCCAGTGCTTACGCTAATTAGAATCAGAAAATTTTCTTTGCAACACAAAGGAAAAAACGAAAGGACAAAGATGCGCAAACAATTCAATAACAGAGCAAGAAATCGTACAGAGAGAAATCTGCGGTATCGTATATGTGAAGGATTCCTCATTTTGACGCTTGCTTTTTCTATTTTCCTTTTTCTTTCTCTCTTAAGTCATCATGCATCGGACTTTAGTTTTTTGCACGACATAACAAATAGACGAATAAAAAATATTACAGGAAAAATAGGAGCACGTCTTTCTAATTTTTTTTTGCATACGACGGGATATCTGGCCTATCTTTTTCCTCCAGTAATTTCTTTTTTTGGATGGATTCTCTTCAAAAATCGACATCTAGGACGGTTTAGTTCTTTTATAATATGGTCTTTGTATTTTTCAGGTTTTTTGTTGGTGTTACTATCCAGCTCTGCACTAGCCTTCGTGTATTTTCCTTATCTATCTCCTCGTCTTTCCTTTGATTCGGGAGGAGTACTTGGCACTATCTTAGCAAAGACTTTACTGTCTGTTTGCAATAAGACAGGTACTTCATTAATTTTGATTTCTTCCTTCATGACTGGAATTACTTTTTTTACTGGATTATCTTGGTTTCGATCTTTAGAAACTCTATGTAAAAGTTTGATGGTAATGCTAACGCGAATGAAGTCACAGATAATTCCGTATAGGAGTTTTCTTCCTAAAAAATTATTTGGAAACAGAAGAGATAAAAAGGAAACGATCATTTCAGAATCCCAACAACATAAGGGGGGGTCATCGTATAATAGATCATCAAAAACCATTGTACATCATCGCTTCGCGCTAGCAGAATACAAAACGTCTTATTTCAAGAATTCTTTGATCATTCCGGATCCTTCTTTGCTGGATAAACCCGATGGAACTCATAATACTTTTTGTTCCACAGAAGAATTGCAAAAAAAATCTACAGAATTGGAATTGTGTCTATCAGATTTTGGGGTACAATCTCGAGTAGTGGTCACACAATCTGGTCCTGTGATAACTCGTTTTGAATTGGCACTGTCCACCGGAACAAAAGTAAGTCGAATAGTAAATTTAGAGAAAGATTTGGCTCGCTCTTTGTCAGTAGCTAATGTTCGAATAGTAGAAATTATTCCAGGAAAATCAGTTATCGGTATTGAAATTCCTAATAAAATCCGAAAGAAAGTCACTCTATATGAAGTGTTGTCCACTGATCAATATCGAAATGCACAATCTAGTTTAACACTGGCATTGGGACAAGATATTACCGGACGTCCGGTCATCGTTGATCTAGGAAACATGCCTCATTTGTTAGTAGCTGGTACAACTGGTTCTGGAAAATCAATCAATCTAAACGTCATGTTACTAAGTTTGCTCTACAAATCTACTCCAGAACAGATAAAATTGATTCTTATCGATCCAAAAATGATAGAATTTTCTGTTTATGAAGGCATACCACATCTACTTAGTGCTGTAGTAACCGATGTGAAAGAAGCCGCTTCGGCATTACAGTGGTGTATTTCCGAAATGGAGCGACGTTATCATCTTATGGCCTTATTTGGAGTACGCAATGTCTCCAGCTACAATGCCAAAATACAAAAAAAAGTTGACGAAACCAAAACGTTTTCTCACAGTTTTAGGCGATCGAATAATCCGATTGAATTTCAAGGATTGCCTCAAATTGTAGTAATGGCAGATGAATTTTCCGATATAATGGTAGCGACTGACAAAAAAATTGAAGCTCTCGTCGTTCGTCTAGCGCAAAAATCTCGCGCGGCGGGTATTCATTTGGTTTTTGCAACCCAGAGACCCTCAGTGGATATTATCACTGGATCGATCAAAGCCAATATTCCTGCTCGCATTGCTTTCCAAGTTTCTTCAAAAATAGATTCGCGTACTATATTGGATCGACAAGGTGCAGAACAATTATTGGGTTGTGGGGATTTTCTTTACCTAGCATCAGGTTCTGGAATTCCAATGCGTATACACGGATCTTATGTTGGAGACGAAGAAGTACGTCGCACGGTAGAGTACTGGAAAAAATTAAAGTGAAATCTAATACGTATTACATATAAGAAATATTTCAACAGGGCAGCAGATAGTTGCAAGTAAGCACATCGCTAAATTCATATCTTCAGTTGTGGACGATTCTACGATTCTATAATTGGGAGAGAATTTACCATTTTCATCTTTATCTTTTGGTATTATCCTCGTATGCTATAAAGTATAGGTAAGCTGCATTTTATATATTTTTGTACGAAATGAAAAGAAACCTCCTGTGCTAAACCCTAAACTGTTACGACAAAATTTAGACGAAGTGGCGCGAAAGTTACACCTTCGTGGTTTTCGATTCGATAAAGGGATTTTTTTGGAACTCGAAAAGAAGAGAAAATTCTATCAAACAACAACTCAACTACTACAAACCCAAAGCAATCAGTTGTCACAATCAATTAAAATGACCAAATTAAGAAATGAGGACATTACCCCTTTAATATTGGATATGTCTTATTTAAAAGATCAGTTAAATCGATATGAAAATTCGCTGAATGTCATCCGGAAAGAATTGTCGCATTTCCAATTGTCGCTTCCAAATTTACCTCATGATTCTGTCCCAGAGGGAAAGAATGGATATGAAAATCGAGAAATTCGTAAATGGGGGAAGCCGTCTTCCTTCAATTTCACCCCTAAAGATCATACCGATTTGGGTAGAGGGCAATTAGATTTTGAAGCCGCTACCAAATTGTCAGGAACTCGATTTGTTGTGTTGTATGGTGAATTAGCTCGTATGCAAAGAGCTCTAGAGCAATTTATGCTAGATTTGCATATCGAAAATCACGGATACCAAGAGGTATATGTTCCCTATCTAGTCCATGAGGAGTGTTTGTACGGCACGGGACAGCTTCCTAAATTTCGGAAAGATCAGTTTAGAATTTCGGAAGGAACATCGGATTTTTTCTTGATTCCAACAGCAGAAGTTCCTTTAGTCAATTTGGCACGAGATAAGATTTTTAAAAGTGAGCAGTTGCCCAAAAAGTGGGTGGCTCAAACTCCGTGTTTTCGAAGTGAGGCGGGTTCTTATGGAAGGGATGTTCGCGGAATGATGCGCCAGCATCAATTTCAAAAAGTAGAACTCATTCAGTTGGTGCATCCAGAAAGCTCATATCGGGCCTTAGAAGAATTGACCAAACAAGCTGAAAAAGTATTGCAATTCTTAAATCTTCCTTATCGAGTGGTAGAGCTTTGCACTGGTAATTTAGGATTTGCTTCCGCTAAGACTTACGATTTAGAAGTGTGGTTACCAGCTCAACGAAGATATCGAGAAATTTCGTCTTGCAGTAATTGCGAAGACTTTCAAGCTCGTCGAATACAAGCACGTTGGAGAAATACTAAAGCAAAAAAACCCACATTTCTTCATACACTCAATGGTTCTGGTCTTGCTGTAGGTCGTACTCTGATTGCTGTTATGGAAAATTATCAGCAATCAGATGGAAGAATTCGTGTCCCAGAAGTATTAAAATCCTATATGGGCGGTATGAACTATTTGTCGATTTCCGCCTAAATTTATAATTATTGAGAAAATACACTGCTTAATGCGTTTTGTTGAAACAATACGGAGTTTATATCTTAGATTTAAATTGCGCTCAAACGGATTCCAAAGTTTCTGTTTTCTTCCATATTTACGATTTACACCAAGATTTGTCTTGCGTGCCCTCGGAGAGATGGCAGAGTGGTTATTGCGGCGGTCTTGAAAACCGTTGAGGAAAAATTTCCTTCCAGGGTTCGAATCCCTGTCTCTCCGTTCAGATTCTGTCAAACTTTTATAAGCTCCCCTATAAAATCTATTTATGTTTTTCTTTCTGTGGATTCGTTTGTTTATATTCAAGGTTGTTGTTTCGAATGAGACAAGTGTGTAGAGTAGAAAATTCCCTTTGTTGTTAAATTATTATGAATATCGCAATTTTTCTTACCTTAGTTCGACTATCTTCTATTCCTATTTTCGGTCTTTTTTACTATTTGCCTTCTCGATGGGCTCATCCCACCGCTGCTATCGTTTTTGTGTTTGCGGGAATAACAGATTGGTTGGATGGATACATAGCTCGCAGTCTTTCGCAAACGACAGATTTAGGCGCGTTCTTAGATCCCGTAGTCGACAAATTGCTTGTAGGGGCAGCTTTGGTTTTAGTAATAGGCGAATGCTATACAAATTATCTATCAATTCCCGGAGCTATTATAATTTGTCGAGAAATAATTATTTCTGCTCTACGAGAATGGATGGCAGAATTGGGGAAACGCGCTAGCATGACCGTAACCTTTCTATCGAAGATCAAAACCACTTTTCAAATGGTAGCTTTGATTCTGTTAATTTGGTATGCGCCCAAAACATCATCTTGGATATTAGTAACCGGAGTGGTCTTATTGTGGATTACCGCTCTTTTGACAATCTGGACGATGGTTATTTATCTAAAAATAACATGGCGAGACTTGACAACTTTTTACGAAAGATAATAATAGCCATATGTGTTTAATCGCTGATGAAGAATTTTTGGGTAAGCGGGGATAGCTCAGTTGGTAGAGCACAACCTTGCCAAGGTTGGGGTCGCGAGTTCGAGTCTCGTTTCCCGCTCTGGGAACACTTCGGGATTTAGATTTTTGATATTATTTTTCTTGTTGTTTTTCCAAATTTATCCATCTGGACTGTATTTCTCTTACTGTCTTAGGCAATACAATTTTATGCATATAAAAGCATATTGGGTATTTCTCCCTTTTCTTTTCTCTTCCTTTATCTTTCTCTATAATGTTATCCTCAGTCGAGGATGTATTCTCAAATCCCCCACAAGACGAAACAATGTAAGTTTTCGATCGAGACCACAACACACTCGAGGTTATCTCTCGATTGTCGGAACAGAGAATGAAATTTTAGAAGCAGATGTATTTAATACAAATTGGCTGGGTGGCAGAATGGTCATGTAACGGCCTGCAAAGCCGTCTATGCCGGTTCGAATCCGGCCCCAGCCTTCTTTGAAAAAGAGTTTTCATCCTTTAGGAACAAATAGTAACAAGAATTCAGTTTTTTCAAAAAAGCCCGGGTGGCGGAATAGGTAGACGCAAGGGACTTAAAATCCCTCGGGAAAAACAAACCCATGCCGGTTCGAATCCGGCCCAGGGCATTCTGTCTTCTTTTGTCTTTTGTTGTAAGAACGCATTTCAATCGCGCCGCAAACAAAAAACTAACGAATCGAGTTTACCACATTAAGATATACCAATAAGATATACCAATATACCAAACGGTGGATATCGCCTTCTATAAAAAATCGATATTCAGACAAAAGTCGAAAAAATTATAAGACAAATTACGATGAACGAGCGCAGACCCGTTTTATCGCGTCGATAGTGATGTTTCTCAATTTTTCTATTAAGAACAGATCGATATTAAGTGGTGGTGTCCAATAAATTGTATTTCCCAAAGGACGCAGTAGAGCACCAAGTTTTACAGATTCTTTACAGATTTCGTATCCCAATCGGGGGTGAACGGGATTCTGGTGTAAATCAGCTGCAACTACAGCACCAATGCTTCGAATGTTCGACAGTTGTCCTGTGCGTTCGGCGACAATATTCATATTTTTACGCAGAACCTTTTCCAATACAGAGACTCTCTCGCAAAGGTTTTCTTTACGAAAAATTCGTAACGTAGCAAGCGCAACGCTGGCTCCTAAGGCGTTCCCTGAATAGGTATGAGAATGAAGGAAAGCCTTATTAGTTTCATAGACGTCGTAAAAATAATTGAATATTTCCTCGCTAGTTAGAACTACACTAAAAGGCAACCAACCCGAAGTAAGACCTTTAGAAAGACAAACAAAATCAGGAATAATCTTAGCGTGCTCACAAGCCAGCATTTTCCCTGTTCTTCCTATACCCGTCATTACTTCATCTGCGATCAAATGAACATTATGGGTTTTAGCCCATTTTGACAATCGAGATAAGAAATCTTGACTATAAATTTTCATACCAGCGGCTCCTTGGACAATAGGTTCTAATATGACAGCTGTAGCAAGTTCTGTATATGGTTCGAGTGCACGTTCGACAACTGTCCACTGATAGGAACAATTATTCCAATGAACATCACTAGTACTGGAAACATAAGGGATTTCGCTAATAAAAAAAGGTTCAAACAACATCGTTGTATATGGGGATCGGTAGAGCCCAAGATCGCTCACGCTAAGAGCACCCACAGTTTCTCCGTGATAACCGTTTCTCAAAGCAATAAATTTTGTTCGTTTTTTATTACCAGTGATGATTCTTGAATGCAGACTCATCTTCATTGCAATTTCAATAGCGCAGGAACCATCTCCTGCATAAAATACCTTATTTAAGGCAGGCATCAATTCGGTCAAGCGACAAGCAAGCTCGACAATAACTTTATGGGTTGTATTGACGGAAATAACATGCTCGAATTTTTTTAATTGCTTTTTCAAAGCTTTTTTTAATGCGGGATGATTGTGCCCCAATGATTTACACCACCAACTAGAAATGGCGTCAATTAGTTTCTTTCCGTTCTGCAATTTAATGAAACTACCAGAAGCGCTTTTAATTACTAGTGGTTTAAATTCCTCATAATCTTTCATCTGCGAACAAGGATGCCAAATGTACTTAAGATCCAAAAATTCAATAGATTTCATCGCGTTACTCTTTAATTTTGATTGACTGATCGAAAAGTCTATTATAGACTCTTCTCCCTCATCTACAAAGAGGGTTTTTTTGATGCAAGAAAATACTTGGAATCATCCGTCCGTTTTTCGTTTGTTTGAGTTACCGTTTTTCGAATTGCTTTTCAAAGCCTACAGTGTACATCGGGCGCATTTTGATGTTACAGAAATGGAATTTTGTACGCTATCAAGTATAAAAACTGGAGCTTGTCCAGAAGATTGTTCTTATTGCACCCAAAGTGGTCATTACAAGACCGGTCTTGAACGAGAGAAATTGGTGGACATTGATACGGTTGTCCAGCAGGCTAAGATTGCTAAAAAGAACGGTTCTAAGCGTTTTTGCATGGGCGCAGCGTGGAGAAATCCACCCAAACAGCAGCTTTCACAAGTTCTTGAAATGATTAAGGCGGTCAAAGCGCTGGGACTAGAAACCTGCGTAACTCTAGGAATGCTTGACGCACAGCAAGCTTGTGAACTGAAGCAAGCAGGATTAGATTTCTATAACCACAATCTGGACACTTCTCCTGATTTTTATCAGAAGATTGTCACTACTCGATCTTATCAAGACCGTATTGATACTTTAAGAAATGTGAGAAATGCTGGAATTAATGTTTGTTGTGGTGGGATTTTGGGAATGGGGGAATCTCGAGAAGACCGGATTGGATTATTATTACAACTCAGTCAGCTTCCTGAAGCTCCGGCAAGTATTCCAATTAATCAACTTATTCCTATGAAAGGTACACCTTTAGAAAATACGAAACCTTTGGATCCTTTTGAGTTCGTAAAGACTGTTGCAGTGGCCAGGATTATGTTTCCAAAATCAGTAGTTCGTTTGTCTGCAGGGCGTGAGGAAATGACTGACGAATTGCAAGCGTGGTGTTTTATGGCAGGCGCCAATTCGATCTTTTGCGGAGATAAATTGTTAACAGCAAAAAATCCTGAGCAGAGTCGAGATTTCAGTTTATTAAACCGATTGGGTCTGAAAACTCCTCTCTCTATGTCGATTAGTTAGAAGTGAAAAGATTGTACTTTTGTTGTTATGCTGATTGCCGACATTAAGAGCAAGTTGAGTCGGTACGAGCAGAGTTCTCTTTTGAGGGAGCGTCTCGTTGTCGAAAAAAAGAAAAGTAGAAATCGTGTTATAGTCAACGGACTTTCTTGTATTAGTTTTTGTAGTAATGATTATTTGGGTTTGACCGATCATCCTGCAATAAAAGAGGCTTTTATCCAAGGAATTCGTGCTTATGGAGTGGGTAGTGGTTCTTCGGCTTTGGTGTCCGGATATTTTAAACCCCAAAAACGTCTAGAAGAAAAGTTCTCCGAATTTTTGCTCAGGGATCAATCAATTTTTTTTAATTCAGGATATGCAGCGAATCTGGGCGTTATTACTTCGTTAAATAGTCGTAAAAATACTGTCCTTTCGGATAAATTTTGTCATATCTCATTGCTTGAAGCTGTTCGATTATCCAGAGCTCGACATTACCGATTCAAACACAATAATTTAGAACATTTCAAATACCTATTGTGTTTAAGAAAACCCAATATGGTGATTACAGAAGGTATCTTTAGTATGGAAGGTGATTCTTCGCCACTATCAGATATTAATCATTGTATTTCTGGAAAAGATATTGCGTTAGTAGTAGATGATGCCCATGGCATTGGGATTTTAGGAAAAAATGGAGGTGGGAGCTGTGAAAAGTGGGGATTAACCCAATTAGAAGTTCCATGTTTAATTCTTCCCTTAGGAAAAGCTTTTGGTTGTACTGGTGCTGTTGTTTCAGGTAAAGAAGATTTTATGAAGGCTATTTTGCAATTTGCGAACAGCTACCGAACTACTACCGCTTTACCACCAGCTGTTTGTGTAGCAATCTTAAAATCCATAGATATCATTCGTACAGAAAGTTGGCGGAGAAAACGACTTGCTGAACTTATTCATTTTTTCACCGAAGAAACAAAAAATACAGGTTTATCACTAATATCTTACGATGAGACTCCTATCAGATGTTTTCTAGTTGCGAACAACAAGAAAATACGGTGGATTCAAGAGAGGATGTTGAAAAAAGGTTTTTTCATTTCTTGTATCCGTCCACCGAGTGTTCCAGATGGAAAAGCCAGAATTCGCATTTCACTTAATTGTTTCCATACCGAAAAACAAATTATCCAGCTTCTCGATCATCTTTCTTATTTTTTATGTTGATCAAACCTCCAATGGCTTTTATATCAGGATGGGGATTTAAGTCTTCCCTTTTAAAAGGAAGTATTTTGTATTTGAGAGAATTTCTGTTAATTGATTTACCTGATATCAAGAAATTAACCTTAGACAAAGCTACACGCAACGTATCCCACTTAATTCCTAACAACACAACAGTAATAGGATGGTCTCTAGGAGGTGTAATTGGAATCTTATTAGCTGCCTACTTTCCAAAGAAAGTGAAAAAATTGGTTTTGCTGTCCAGTTCCCCTTGTTTTACTCAAAAACAAGGATGGAAGGGAATTTCTTCGACAGAAATTAGGAAATTCGTTGATTTAGCTGAGAATGATTTCGTCAGTTTGTTCAACTATTTTCTCGCTCTGGTTAACTATCCTAATAAGAAAATTTATTACAAACGTTTGTTAATTGACAATTCTTTAAATTTTTTAGAACATCGAGATTTGCTATTTAGATATCTAAAAATTTTGTTCAGATCCGATATTAGAGAAGCCTATAGTAAGATTCAGATTCCTGTCTTTCATGTTTTTGGAAACCAGGATCCTATTGTAGGATTGAACCTCAAAAAAATTCGCGATTTGAATCCCCGAGTTGTAGTACACATCGTTCCAAAATCTGGACATCTATCTTTTTTAACCCACGAAAAAAGCTACTACAACCGATTAGTAGAGTTTATTAGTTATGCTTAATAAGAAAATTCGTATACAACGTTGTTTTAATAAAGCATCTAAGACTTACGATAATTATGGCCATATGCCAATAAGAATTTGTAAAGAATTGTTAAGTCGGTTGAAAACGCTAGAAAAGGAATCAGCATTTGATCATGAGACTATTGTCGATTTTGCTTGCGGAACAGGAATTAGTACTCGAGAAATCAATTCAACATTTTCTTATAAGAATCTGTACGCAATTGACTTTTGTGACAGTCTTTTAGACGAAGCTAGAAAAAAAGTAAAAAACTCCAATGTTATGTTTATTCTAGCTGATTTTGATGATTTTTTATTTTCTGAAAATTCAATTCACTTTATTTTTTGCAATATGGGGCTACAGTGGTCTTTAAATTTAAAAAATACTTTCGCGATTTTTTTCCATCAATTGATTCGTTCAGGCATAATGGCTTTTTCGATTCCTTTGGAAGGAACATTTAATGAACTAGGTGAAAAATCTCGAAACCGCTTTTATCAGACCGATACTATCGTCAACTTATTGACAACGAGCGGATTCTCAATACTCTCTTGTCAAGAGAGGAGTTTTTCCGATACTTTCGATACCATACAGGAAGCCCTGCGTTCCATAAAATACATTGGAGCAAATTGTCTAATTCAGAGAAGAAAATTTGGTTTATCGAAAAAGCCAATACTGCAATCGTCATGTGCGGATAAGAAATCAATTGCATTAACTTATCACATTGGGTTTTTCGTTTGCAAAAAGATTTAGGGAAAAGACAACGCGATATGACTATAAAAATTTTTATAACCGGAACAGATACTGGTGTTGGGAAAACTTATATAAGCACTGCGTTTTTACGAAAATTTAACGGTATGGGATTTTCTACTTTCGGAATGAAACCTGTTGCTTCAGGATGTCTTCAGATTCACAAAACATTTCGTAACGAAGACGCTCTCGCTCTGCAAAAAGTCTCTTCAATTAAAAAACGATACGAATTCGTAAACCACATCGCCTTAAAAAACCCAATTGCACCAAATATTGCCGCTCAATCAGAACATTTGCTTTTATCAGTTACCGTACTGATGGAAAAAATAAATAAATCTCTTAAAATCGCTAGTGACGTTTTTATAATCGAAGGAATAGGCGGTTGGTTTGTTCCTTTAAATGAAATTGAAACGATCGCCGATCTTGTGGAATCACTAAATATTCCGGTCGTTTTAGTAGTGGGGATTAAATTAGGTTGTCTAAATCACACCATTCTAACAAGATATGCAATAAATCAGAAAAAAATTCCTCTTTTAGGATGGATAGCAAACTGCATAGAACCGAAAACAAGAGAAATTGACGAAAATATCAACACTTTAAAAAAGTGGATAGAAGAGCCGTGTATAGGAATTGTGCAATACGGAGAAGACCCGTTACACCATCTTGGTCTCCAACCAATACTTGATTTTTTTAAAAATCAATCGTTATAGTTCGAGATATAAGTTTAGGGAGTCCAGAAGATCAATGCAGAAATATGTCGTTTGTTTAATGGGTCCAACAGCTAGCGGTAAGACTCGGTTGTCTATTTTATTAGCGCAGTCGTATCCTTTTGAAATCGTTAGTGTGGATTCGGCAATGGTATATCGTGGTTTTGATATTGGAACTTCAAAACCCGCTATTTGGGAATTGCAGACTATACCGCATCATTTAATCGATATTTGTACTCCCGAAATGCCTTATTCTGTTGGTCAATTTTACAAAGATGCTCTAAAGAAGATTGCATTGATCCACACAAAAGACCGAATTCCTCTATTGGTGGGAGGAACTATGTTGTACTTTTACGCCTTACAACACAGATTTTCTGGTTTGCCCATCGCTCACTACGAAATCAGAAAAAAAATTCTTCGAGAAGCAAAAGAAATAGGATGGACAGCATTGCACAAGAAATTGAAAGTCGTAGACCCGCGCTCTGCGGTAAAAATTAACCAGAACGATACCCAACGTATTCAAAGAGCGCTAGAAGTGTTTGAAGCAACAGGACAACCTT
Organism: Coxiella endosymbiont of Amblyomma sculptum; assembly: GCF_009883795.1. Lineage (GTDB taxonomy): Bacteria > Pseudomonadota > Gammaproteobacteria > Coxiellales > Coxiellaceae > Coxiella. The sequence goes on along the minus strand of NZ_CP033868.1, from coordinate 529,324 downwards.
TGTCAAACTGTCAAAACTTAAACCGTTTAAATAGTTCTTACGAATTCATTAACATCATTATAAGTCCTGCCAATCGTGAAGATTTATATCGAAATATCGAAAAACGTTTTGACCAAATGCTACAAAATGGATTTTTAGACGAAGTCAAGAAACTGTATCAGAAAAATTCAAATTTTGTAAATCTCAATTTACCGGCGTTTCGTACGGTGGGTTATCGACAAGTATGGCCTTACTTAATAGGACGTTGCAATTATGCAACAATGCGATATAGAGCGATTTTCGCTACTCGTCACTTGGCTAAAAAACAGATAACTTGGCTCAAACGATGGTCCCGGGCAAAACGGTTTGATAGCAATATAGAGCAAACAGAACAACTGGCTGCACATACCATTCATTATCTAAGAAGCTACAACTTAACAAATTTTATTCGATAAAAAGAATCGAGATTCGAATTCTCTTTTCACTAGTCTTTCGGATTCTACTCTCCGTATTAAGGTACCACGAACTACATACACAACCTACTGGAAAATCTAAGATCGCTCACGAAAATTTTTTAAATTTGTCTTTCGTTATTATAATACCACCTTGACAACTTTGGAGATTGTTCTCCCTAGTCTAGGCAAGCGGCAATTATTTTGTGGGCAAGAATCTTTGCTATTCCAGAAAAACTCTTTGTTCAAATATAAAATATAAAGAGAAACTATTTTGAGGTAACAATGGAAGAAAAACAAAGAATTTACAGAGTTATTTTTAGTCAAGACGAAAAAGTTTACGAGATGTACGCCAAATATATTTCGGAAGAAAGCCTAACAGGATTTATTGAAATGGAGAAGTTAATTTTCAACGATGATATCTCGGTAATTGTTAATTCTTCCGAAGAGAAATTGAAGATTGAATTTCAAGGAGTAAAGAGAACTTACATTCCGATGCACATGATTTTACGAATTGACGAAATGGAAAAGAAGGGATCCGCTAAGATTAAAGGTCTCGTAAAAAAGGAAAATGTGCATCATTTTCCGAAAGTATTTAGCAATCCAATGAAGGAATAATTTCCACTATAATGAATAAGAAATCAATACGAAAGAATTACAGTATCTGATAGTTAAAACTAAGTCTTATGACAATAATCGAAATTTGCCAGGAAAATCGAAATTTGGTACTTTTTAAAAAAAGTATTAAGAAATAACGGATTTGGGAATTTCTCTATTTTCTTATAACAACAGTATTATAAAGTTGGAAGTTGTCATGATTGGGAAAAGTGAAAAGTTTTGTCGCCATTTAAAAAAATTCCTTTTTGGTGCTGTTCTTATCTCCAGTACTGCTATCTTAACGGGATGTTGTACAACGAAAACAGGGATTTTTAATCCCAAAGGGATTATTACTTACGAAGAAAAAAAACTATTTCTTAATGCTCTTGTCTTGATGTCAATTGTAGTAGTACCGGTTTTTGTCATGAGTTTTGCCTTTATTGTTCGCTATTGTCGTACCGAAACGGAAAAACATTATAAAAGGACTAGTGGTAGTGAACAAGGAAATTGTAAAGATCTGAATTACCAACCAAATTGGAACTATAGCCCCCTTCTGGAGGGGGTTGTATGGAGTGTACCAATGGCTATTATTTCTGTTCTAGGAATAATGGTGTGGACTACGAGTCATAAACTGGATCCTTATCGCCCCTTAGCAGGAACAGGGACAGGAAAATCAATGATAGTACAAGCAATAGCTCTGCCTTGGAAATGGCTTTTTATTTATCCAAAACAAAAGATCGCTACGCTTAATTACTTAGAAATTGCTGAAGGACAACCAGTAAAACTTACACTTACCAGTGACAATGTTCCGATGAGTGCTTTCTTTATCCCTCAGCTAGGAAGTCAAATATACACCATGGCTGGTATGCAAACAAAATTGCATTTGGTTGCTACAAAGTCAGGTACTTATGAAGGATTCGACAGCCAATACAACGGGAATGGATTTTCGGATATGCATTTTGCCGTGCGAGTGGTAAACTCAAATGAGTTTCAGAGTTGGTGTGATAAAGTTAGACGATCCAGAGAGAAATTGACATTCCCTGTATACCAGAATCTGATTCGTCCCTCTATCAAAGTATCTGTACATTGTTATTCTTCAGTAGTGCCAAATTTGTTTTCACAGGTACTTACAAAGTATTTGCAAACAAAAGGAAATTCAACTTACAGATAGCGTATAGTTTAATTGGAGTGCAAATTCGGTGACGTTGAGAGAACTTTTTTTAGGTAAATTAACACTTAGTTCCATCCCGATTCATACCCCTATAATAGCGGGGGCTATCATTTTTATGATTACAGTGTTTTTCGGAACTGTAGTGCTGATTACCGTCACTAAAAAGTGGTCTTATATCTGGAACGAATGGATAATTTCTGTAGATCATAAAAAAATTGGCATTATGTATGCGCTTTTAGCAGGGGTTATGCTACTGCGGGGTTTCTCAGATGTTGTGTTAATGCGCTCACAACAAGCTATTGCAGCAGGGAAAAACATGGGTTTCCTTTCTCCTGACCACTACGGCCAAATTTTTACAGCCCATGGGGTCATTATGATTTTCTTTGTAGCTATGCCATTGGTATTTAGTTTGGCCAATATTGTCTTGCCTTTACAAATCGGTGCTAGAGATGTCGCCTTTCCCTATCTCAATTCTTTCAGTTTTTGGATGACTTTTGTTGGAGCGATGTTGTGTAATGTCTCTCTTGTTGTAGGTGATTTTGCCGCAACAGGTTGGTTAGCCTATCCTCCTCTTTCTGAATTGTATTATAGTCCTACAGTGGGAGTGGATTATTTTATCTGGTCTTTACAAATCTCTGGAATAGGAAGTCTTTTAGGAGGTATCAATTTCATTGCCACTGTACTTAAGATGCGTGCTCCGGGTATGGATTTTATGAAAATGCCCATTTTTGTCTGGACAACATTCAGCTCAATGATTTTAGTTGCGCTTGCTTTTCCTATCTTAACAGCCAGCCTGGCTCTATTGACACTAGATCGATTGCTAGGGATGCATTTTTTTAGTCAATATTCTGGTGGTAATGCGATGTTGTATATCAATTTAATTTGGGCTTGGGGGCATCCAGAGGTTTATATTTTAGTTTTACCCGCTTTTGGTGTGTTTTCAGAAGTTGTGTCTACGTTCAGTCAGAAAAGGTTGTTTGGTTACGCGACAATGGTATACGCTACTCTTATAATCACCTTTCTATCGTTTGTTGTTTGGGCACATCATTTCTTTACTATGGGCAGTGGGGGAGATGTAAACGCTGTTTTTGGCATTGCAACCATGATCATCGCTGTACCCACTGGGGTAAAAATTTTTAATTGGTTGTTTACTATGTATAGAGGAAAAATCGTCATGTGCACTCCTATATTGTGGGTATTTGCCTTCTTCTTCACTTTTTCTATAGGAGGAGTTGCGGGTGTACTAATGGCTGTGCCTCCTATAGATTTTCAGGTACACAACAGTCTATTTTTGGTGGCGCATTTTCACACTGTGATTATTGGAGGTGTGCTTTTTGGATTTTTCTCGGGATTTATTTACTGGTTTCCAAAAGCTTTTGGTTTTCGTCTCGACGAACGATTAGGTAGATGGTCTTTTATTTTTTGGGTATTGGGTTTTTACATTGCATTTATGCCCCTGTATCTCTTGGGTTTAATGGGGGTAATGCGAAGAACCTATCATTATACAGATACCACTCTACAACCTTATTTTATCGTTGCAGCCGTTGGAGCCGCTCTGATTATGGTTGGCATCTTTCTACAAATCACTCAGATTGTTGTCAGTATAAAAAATCGTCATCAATTACGTGATAATACTGGAGATCCTTGGAATGGTCGAACTTTAGAATGGTCAATAGCTTCACCTGCGCCTTTCTACAATTTTGCTTTTATTCCACAAGTAGAAGAAAGAGAACAATTTTGGATCAGTAAACAAAGAGCGAAAAAAGAAAATCGTTCCTGGCGAATTAATCCTGAAGATATTCGATATACAGACATTTGTATGCCAAAAAATACTCCTGTTGGCTTTTTCATTGCTATATTTTCCGGAATTTTCGGATTTTCTATTGTTTGGCACATGTGGATCCCTGCCACAACCGGACTGATTGGTGTAGTTGCAACAATAGTTTTTCGAACTTTTAGTAAAAATATTTACTACCATGTTGAATCTGAAATAGTGAAAAAAATCGAATTGCGTCACTACAGAGAGACATTGTGTTGACTGTGTACGATCATCACCAAAATTCGGATGAAATCGATATTTTCGGTTTCTGGCTCTACATTATGACCGATTGTATCTTATTCGCATCGTTGTTTTCTGTTTTTTTAGTATTACATTATCCAAGAACAATAGGACCTGCATTGAGTCCGTTAATTAATTTATCTTGCATTTTAATTGAGACTTTCTTTTTATTGTTGAGTAATTTTACCTATTTCCTGGCTACACTTGAAATTGGTACAAACAGAATGACTACAGCTATATTTTGGCTAGCAATTACCTTTATATTGGGTATTGGATTTGTTTTTATGGAATTGAGAGAATTTATCTATCTTCATTCTAAAGGTTATTTCTGGAATGTAAGTGGTTCTGCTTCTGCCTTTTTTACTCTTGTAGGAACCCATGGCGTCCACGTAATTGTCGGTTTATTATGGATACTAATCATGATCATTCAATTGCCAATTCTTAAGATTAATCAAGATACGAAAAGACGAATAGTTTATCTTGGTTTATTTTGGAATTTCCTAGATATTGTTTGGATTTTTCTCTTCACAACCGTCTATTTAATGGAGGTGATTATGTGAACGAAATATCTCTCAAAAAAAGATTCGTCAATAAAAATAATGGAAAAAAATTAAATGTTTATGTTCTAGGTATGGTTTTCTGTATCTTTTTCACCTTAATTTCATTTACAACAGTGATGTATGGATTGTTTTCTAAAGAGGTAGCGTTGAGTATTATCTTCGCATCCGCTCTTGTCCAATTCGCAGTCCAAGTTGTATTCTTTCTACAAATGAGTATAAAAGACGAACAAAATAAGATGAATTTGATATCTTTCATATTTACTATAGTGGTATCGGTCGTATTGATTGTAGGTTCTTTATGGATTTTATGGAGTTTGCACTATCGAATGGTGTATTAAAAACCGGATAATTCGATTTTCAATGCGCCTCTATTCGTACTAAAAATTTTGTAAATTGGTACTGATTCGCTTCATGTAAAGCATTAATAAATGGTCTGGTTGTAATCAGAGTACTCAGTTTACATCACGGCTGTAGTTTACCTTACTAGATCTCGCGCCCGTAGCTCAGTTTGGATAGAGTACCTGGCTACGAACCAGGAAGTCGAGGGTTCGAATCCCTCCGGGCGCGCTGTTTTCGCTTTATCTAATTGCAGCGAAAATCCGGAGTATATACGGATTGAAATGAACAAAAATTATCTACACAGGCGCAACACTTATTGCATGTGATATTTATGTCCTTTTTTAGAATTATATCGTATAATGCCAACTTGGCAGGGCCGAGCTAGATTCGTTTGGGCTTCTCTCCGTGTGACGTTCCTAACATTCTTGCAAAAGCGTTTCGTTTCTTAATAACTAAAGGAAAATAACGATGAACCAGAGTAAAGTTTATGTAGGAAGCTTGTCATACGATGTGACAACTGATGATCTCCAATCTTTTTTTGGACAATATGGAGACATCGAAGAAACCAGATTGATTACAGACCGCGAAACAGGACGTTCTAAAGGATTTGCGTTTATTACTTATACAAACCAAAGTGGAGCGCAAGCTGCATTGGTTGCTAATGGTATTGAACTACAAGGCCGAAAAATTCGTGTTAACATTGCGCGTGACAACAACAGTGGCAACAGTAGTAATCGCCGACGAGAAAGTGGTGGTATAGGCAGTCGAAGGGTTCGATATTGACCTAATGAGTTTTTAGTCGAAAAGAGTCCGAAAAGAAAGGAAGCGAGGTAGGTTCCTCGCTCCCGATTGTGCCGGTATTGTATATTGGAAAAAATACTTAACCCTATGGAAGGGAAAGGGTTTCTTTTCGGATTAAAAATAAGATCAATCCGATCGTACTGAAAAAAATAGCAGATAATGCCAAAGGCAAAACGGAAGAAATGTTTTTTGCAACTATCATCGTACCGATGATAGCCGAAAATAAACATCGAAAGGACCCTCCTAAAGCAGTTGCCGCACCGGCCGTACTTTCAAAAGGTTCCATAGCGCCGCCAACACCAGCTCCTAAGCTAAAAGTTCCTCCGACACCGACTAAAAGCATCGGATAAATAAAACTATTAATAGTCAGCCCTGTGCTTAAATACCAAATTATCATCATAATTCCTCCAATTAACGAGATCCAAAATCCCAGAACAACAGTTCCGTATATACCTATTTTTCCGATAAAATAGCTTGAAAACAAACTTCCTATAAAAAAAGAGACTCCCATAAAAGCAAAATAATATCCGTAATACGATTCAGAGATATTAAGCAATCGAATAATGATATAAGGAGAAATCGAACAAAAGACAAAAAGGTAACTTAAACCTATTGCGGTAGCTAATGTATAAGTAAAAAAAATTTGATTAATAAAAATGCTTTTGTATTCACAGAACGTATGGACATTTAATGGAACGCGTTTGTTTTTAGGCAACGATTCTGGTACAGCCAGTAAAACACTTAAAACAGCCCATAAGGAAGTAATTAATAAAAAAAGAAACGTAGCTTGCCATCCAAAATGGATGTCTAAATAACTTCCTAGAGACGGAGCAAACATGGGAGAAAGTGCAATAATACCGTTCAAATAACTATAAGTCTTTCCGCTTTTTTCTCCGTGATAAAGATCACGAATAGTAGCAAAACTTACAACAAGCATTCCCACCGATCCAACAGCTTGCACAACACGATACAAAATCAGTTGTATTGTTGATGTAGAATTTGCACAAAGAAATGAGCCCAGCGCAAAAATTGCGATGGAAACAATACCGATTGGTCGACGTCCATATTGATCAGATAAAGGACCAATAATAAGCTGGGTGACACTGCAAGCAAGCATAAAAAGACTCAAAGTAAGCTGCATTTCTCCAGGAGAAACGTGAAATAACAACGACATACTAGGAACAGCTGGTATATAGATATCCATCGCCAGAGCTAACGCTATTACCATAGGTGTTAAAGACCATACAGTTTTACGGACAGAAAAGGACGTCATAACAAAGGACTACCTTACTAAGTCAGAAATAAGCAGAGCAGCGAATCAATTAGCGTTTAAACAGAAAACGAACAGCTCCAATTTTATTAACGAAAAAGATGATTTGCAAGATGATTTGTAGAAATTAGAAAAACAGACAATAAACAAATGCATTTAGTTCTTACGCTCCCACCAAAAGGTGTGATAGGATATTTTCCCTTTAAGCGCCCGTAGCTCAGTTTGGATAGAGTACCTGGCTTCGAACCAGGAAGTCGAGGGTTCGAATCCCTCCGGGCGTTACAAAATTTGTAAGCTCCCTCATTAATTTCTTATTTTCATGTTCTTTAAAAAACACTTCTTTTGAGATTAACTTAAATCTGAAAAACAAGGATTTTTGAAAAGAAAAAAGAATGTTTCTAGCACATACAATGACCGGTTCATTCTTTAGAAAGGCGTTGCGCGGTGTATTGGTTTCAAATTTTGGTTATTCATTACTCGACGATAGTCCCCCCTCCTAAGCATTGGTCTTCTGAGTAAAAGACTACAGATTGACCGGGAGTTATCGCTCGCTGTGGATTTTTAAATCTTGCTCGATAGAGATTGTCGGTAAGCAGCGAAACAATACACGATTGGTCCGTCTGACGATATCTTATTTTGGCCTTGCAAAGAAAGGGTAATGCAGGTGGAGTACCCTGAATCCAATGTACATCGGAACAAGTAAGTTCTGTAGTATACAGAAGAGGATGATCGCGTCCTTGACCGACAACCAATACGTTTCTTCTGGTGTCTTTGTCAATAACATACCAAGGCTTTTTTTCGCTACCAGAGCGTCCTCCAACGCAAAGTCCTTTACGTTGTCCGCGGGTGTAAAACGTAATACCGTAGTGCTTACCTATAATTGTACCTTCTGGTGTTTCTATATTTCCAGGACGTACTAGAAAAAATTCACTGAGAAATTCTTTAAATTTTTTCTTACCAACAAGACAAATTCCGGTGCTGTCTTTTTTTGCGTGAGTAATCATACCGAATTTTTTTGCTATTGTACGAACATCGGATTTTTGGTAATTTCCTAACGGAAACAAAACATGAGCCAGTTGGTACTGATTCAGAAGATATAAAAAATAAGTTTGATCTTTATTTTCATCGTAGGCTTTTAACAATTTAAAAAAACCATTTTCTTCTTTTAAGCGCGCATAGTGACCTGTAGCGAGATAATCTGCACCTAGCTTTCTAGCGTATTCGAGCAAACACTTGAATTTAATCTCTCGATTACACAAAACATCGGGATTTGGTGTTCTTCCTTTAGAAAATTCGTCCAAGCAAAATTGAAAAACATTGCCCCAATATTCTCTGCTAAAATTGACTGTATAAAAACGAATTCCGATATAATCGGCAACAGATTTGGCGTCATTTAAATCCTTTATGTTCGTACAAAACGAATCTTCCGCATCAGTTTCCCAATTTTGTACGAAGAGTCCAAAAATTTTATACCCGGATTTTTTCAGAAAGAATGCGGCCACAGAAGAGTCGACACCTCCTGACAGACCTACAGCAACCGTTTGATTTTTCTTGAAATTTAACAAAATCCTCGTGGAGCCGTAAAGAAAAATTGAGATATCATCGTCCTAGTGTTTGCTTTTTCCTAGATGGAAATTTGCGTCTTTGATGCGAAACAGGTACATTAAAACATTTTTCTAATAAACTCAATCTTAATCTTTTTTAAGGATATAAGGAAAAGCTATTTATGAATTTTGCAAATCTATTGGGTGTTGATGCGATCTATGCGATGTCGTCAGTTTCCGATCCACAGCCTTCTCGCCCTACAAGTTTTTGGTCTATGCTGTGGTTACCTCTTTTGTTGATTCTAATTTTTTATCTTCTATTAATTCGACCTCAAGCTAAGCGGGCGAAAGAGCACAAACAATTGTTAGAGAAGATTGCTCCTAGAGATGAAGTTGTGACAACCGGTGGTATTTTAGGTAGAGTGACGCGATTGAAAGGAAACGTTGTGATACTCGAAATAGCAAAAAATATAGAAATTACTGTACAAAAAGGATCAATTGCCTCAGTCTTGCCTAAAGACACCATCGACTCGATGTCAAAGATGTAAATTCGAAAATTTTAATGGTATTTTATGGTTCGATGTCATCGTCTTCTATGGCGTTGTGTTTTTCTTGTATTGTTGATTTTAGGAAGTATTCTGTATGCGTTGCCTAATGTATATGGAGAAGATCCGGCCATTCAAATTTCAAAGAAAGAAGGAACCCCTCCTCTTGTATTTAATGTTGTAGAAAGACAGATCGCACTGATTTTGCTAACTCAAAGAATCGCGTGTAAATCCTTTCAGCGATCTGCGAATACAATTTTAGTACGATTTCCCGATACAGAGACGCAACTTAGAGCGCAAGATGTTATTCAAAAATCAATCGGTGCAGATTATTCGGTTTCATTGAACCTGGCGCCTCGTACTCCAAAATGGCTTCAAGAAATCGGCGCAAAACCAATGCGACTGGGATTGGACCTTCGAGGTGGCATTCATTTTTTGCTAAATATTAGTGTCGACGCTATGGTTAAAGCGCAAGAAAACAGAGACGTTCGTGATATGATCGCTGTACTTTGTAAAACGATTCGTTGCAATTCTGCAAAAAGTAGCAATCCGCAAAATATCATCATTTGTTTCCATAACTTGAAGGAACAGAAACACGGAATAAATTTGTTACGAAGAAAATTTGAGAAATACCGATTTGTCAAAATTCATAGGCTTGGGATTGAGGGCCTTCCTTCGAAGGAATTGGTATATCAAATTCGAAAAAATACTGTTGATCAAATAATTTCTATTCTGCGGATTCGAATCAACAACCTTGGTATTTCTGAACCAGAAATACAACAACAAGGAGAAAATCGTATTAGCGTCGATCTACCGGGTGTTCAAGATACTGCCCTAGCCAAAGATATCATTGGAAAAGTAGCTTCAATCTGTCTGCGTCTAGTAGATACAAAAAACGACGCCAAAAAAATTGCGAGAATCGGGATAGTACCTATTGATTCAAAATTATATGTGTACAAAAGAGAACCTGTCTTATTGAAGCGAGAGATAATTTTAAAAGGCACTTCAATTTCTAGCGCTGTCAGTACCTTTGGAGAAGATGGGCGACCGATTGTACAAGTACGAGTGCACGGAAATGAAGCGGCTTCTTTTAATCAAATCACCGGGAAAAATATAGGAAAACCAATAGCAGTGGTATACACGGAAACTCAAACCATTTGTCACCATCTGAAAAATGGAAAAACGATTGTACAACATCATCAAACAGAAAAGATAATCAATATAGCGACCATACAGACAGCTTTGGGAAACAATTTTCAAATCACCAATCTTTCCGACTCAGAGTACGCTAAGAATTTAGCATTACTACTGCGTTCCGGCGCTTATCCTGTGCCGATAGATTTTATCCAAGAAAAAGTGATTGGTCCAAGTCTTGGACAAGAAAATATCCATGTTGGCACAATCTCTGTAGAAATTAACGCGTTATTAACGACTTTTTTTATGGCATTTTACTATCGAGTATTCGGAATTATTGCAGATATTGCGTTGGGATTAAATATCGTTCTGATTGTTGCGACTTTGTCGATTTTAGGAGCGACACTAACACTACCGGGTGTTGCTGGAATTGCATTGACTATAGGAATATCTTTAGACGCCAATGTATTGATTAACGAACGCATCCGAGAAGAACTCCGCAATGGAATTTCTCCTGTGAGGAGTATTAAAATAGGTTATGATCGAGCTTTTGCCAGCATTGTTGATGCCAATGTGGCGACATTGATCGTAATGGTCGTCTTGTTCAGTCTAGCTTCAGGGTCTGTTCAAGGATTTGCGGTTACCACTACAATCGGAATTCTTTCCTCCATGCTAACGGCAATTTTTTTTACTCGTACAGTTGTCAATTTAATTTATAAGAAACGTAGTGTTTCTCAATTATCTATTGGGAGTAGTACTACCAAATGATTTTTAAACGTTAATGGAATTTTTCAAAAACAACATTGGGATTCCGTTTATGCGTCAACGTAAATGGGCGGGTATTCTGTCCATCTTCGTTTTTGTGGCTTCTATTGCCTCTCTTTTCGTCTATGGATTAAATTTAGGATTGGATTTTTCAGGGGGCACACAAATTGAAGCAAGCTTTGTACATCCAATTAATACGGCTGTGATTCGAAAAAACTTATTAGATCAAGGTTTTCCTCGAGCTGTAGTTCGGGTTTATGATGCTCATCATATTCTAGTTCGGGTAGCGTCACATAAAACCCTTACGCAAGAGCAGATCAAAAAGAAATTAATGCAAGTAATATTAGAAGGTACTATAGATTCGGTGGACTACATTGGCCCCCAAGTGAATCAGAAATCGTTGGAATATGGGGGTCTGGCGATCATTGCGTCTTTAATTTCCACAGCGATCTATATTATCGTACGATTCGATCTTCGTTTTGCCGTAGGCGCCTTCGTTGCTTTGATTCACGACCCAATACTGATTTTAGGAATTTTCTCTTTTTTTCATTTAGAATTCAATTTGGTTGTACTAGCAGCAATTTTGACAGTCATAGGCTATTCTCTTAATGACACCATCGTAGTTTTTGATCGAATTCGCGAAAATTTGCAGAAGGACTTTTGCAGAACTCCGATGGAAGTTGTGGATTTGTCTGTCAACCAAGTTTTTTCCAGAACTATGATAATTTCAGGATTAACATTGATTGTTGTTATAGTATTATTTGTTTGTAGCGAGAACACTGTACTACGACCTTTTTCTCTGGCTTTAATTATTGGAATTATTACAGGTACTTATTCATCTATCTACATAGCCAGTTCTCTGGCTGTAATTACTTTTGGTTTTAACCAACGCCCTATCTGTCCTATTACAAGGATCGAAGAATAATGTTCTTTATACTTTTGATTTTTTTCTTATCCCTTTAGCTCTTGTTAGTCTTGAGGAAATTTTATAAGACTCTGCAAAAGAAATTTTTGTAAGAGAATTAATTTTGTGCATTAAAAAAAGAAAATTTCGCTCTACGTCTTTCAATTCTTTGAGTGTGCAATCAGCTTCAGTAAAGATTTATAAATTTTGTTGTTTCCAGCAACAACATTTCCACCTTCCATATAATTTTCTTTTCCTCGAAGGTCACCTATAAAACCACCTGATTCCACAACGAGTAAAACACCCGCAGCCATATCCCATGGTTTTAGTCCTATTTCCCAACAACCGTCCAGCCGTCCAGAGGCTACATAAGCCAAGTCTAAAGCCGCCGAACCTGAACGACGAATTCCAACGGCTTTAGGTAAAATGGCTTTAAAAGATTTAATATACGTTTGCAAAAGCGCTTGCTCTTTAAAAGGGAAACTGGCTCCAATAAGCGCTTCATTTATTTTTGCGCAAGTACTAACCCTAATTTTACGATTGTTCAATTGAGCACCGCTACCTCGAACAGCTGTGAATAATTCTTGATAGAGAGGATCATATACGACAGCTATCACCAATTTTTCGCGATATTTTAAAGCAATAGATATCGCTATTTGAGGGAAACCATGGATAAAGTTGGTGGTGCCATCTAACGGATCAACAATCCAGATAAAGTCATCTCGAGACTTATGTAAACCCGATTCTTCGGCCAATATAGTATGATCCGGATAGGCTCTACGAATGGTTTGAATAATCTCTTGTTCAGACAGTTGATCCACTTGAGTAACAAAATCGTTTTGATTTTTCTCTTTGATATCAAGAACATCAATTCTGTCCACAAAACGGACAATAATGCGCGCTGCGTTACGAGCAGCTTGAATAGCAGTATTGAGCATTGGGTACATGACGACTCCATGAGGAAATCTTCGAATTATAACTCAGAACTCGTAGAAATATGTGATTTACTTTACGAATTAGTTTTTTTGTGGTTTTTTAGAAACTCGAATCGATTTTACGACGTCGAATTTCGATAGACACCGTTTTACCAATACTTAAATTATTCGTAACAAACGTAACGGTTTGGTAGATAAGGATTTCCGTAAAAACTGATATTTTGTGGCGCGTACCAAACACTATTACTATTTATACGTAGGGAAATTACTGATAACATTTCTCTTACTGCTACTACATGGAAAGATGGAAAATGCATTTAAACAGAGAAAACACACCGTTAATCCCGGATTCTACCAAATTGCCAGAATTCACTTTTAAGTCTGTAGTACTTTCCATTCTGCTGGCCATTCTTTTATCGGCAGCGAATGCCTATCTTGCCCTAAAAGTAGGAACTACTATTTCTGCTTCAATACCCGCATCAGTGTTGTCGCTGGGAATTTTGAGGTTATTTAAAAACCACAATGTTTTGGAAAGCAATTTAATTCAAACAGCAGCTTCTGCGGGAGAAGGCAGTGCCGCCGCTATAGCATTCGTTCTGCCAGCTATGATTTTCTTTCGAATTTGGAAAAATTTCCCCTATTGGGAAATTTCCGTTATTACCCTGATAGGAGGGCTGTTAGGAGTTTTATTTTCCGTTCCTTTGCGTAAAGTCATACTGAACCTTCCTATTCTACCCTTTCCCGAAGGGACAGCCATAGGAAATCTTCTTAAAATGAGTATTCAAAGAAAATCCGGTATGAAGCTGTTGGTTCAAGGAGGTTTGGTTGGCGGTCTTGTAACTTTTGCGCAAATGGGGCTAAAAGTTGTTTCTGATAGTTTACAAATGTGGACGTTTGTAGGAAAAAGAACTATTTTTGGTTTTTCAATAGGATCCACTCCCGCTGTGCTGGCTACAGGATTTATCGTTGGTCTAGAAGTGGCAGTGAGTCTATTTTCCGGATCCATTGTAGGATGGTTGATCTTATTACCTTTCATTGGTCTACATTATGGGTTGCCTGTTAATACAAATTCAGCGTACAATGCGGCCACTCAATTGTGGAATGCGCATTTGCGTTTTGTCGGTGTAGGGACAATGCTCATCGGTGGAATATGGACATTGTTTCTTTTACTGAAATTGGTGGCAAGAAAAATTCGATTTTCTCTAGTCAATTCTCGGCGAGAAGGATTGGGAAAAACCACAAGAAATTGCTCACGAACTGAAACAGACATCTCATCTTCTCGAATCGTTATCAGCGTATTAATTTTGTCTTTTTCCTTATTTTTCTACACTTTCTATTATTTGCATCACTCTTGTATTGTAGCAACTACTCTTTTTTTATGGATCGTCTCTTTTGTCTCGGTTGTTTACGTAATAATCATCGGATTTCTTTTAGCAACTATATCTGGCTATTGTTGTGGATTGGTCGGATCAAGCAACAACCCTTTGTCCGGTCTTTTGATCACCGCTATACTGTTGCTTTCGTTTTTGTTTTCAACAATGTTTGAAGTTCAGGGGACAACACAAGCTCATTATATTGCTTCTGCAGTTATTGTAATCACTGCTATTCTCGCTGGTATTGGATCAATTGCAGGAGAAAATATTCAAGATCTCAAAGCAGGCAAAATGATAGGCGCTACACCTTGGAAGCAACAACTAATGATGGCTGTTGGTGTTAGCGTTTCAGCGTTTATCATCGGACCAGTACTGCAACTTTTGTTTAATGCTTATGGTATCGGCGGTGTGTATCCACATTCAGGAATGGATCCGTCTCAAATGTTAGCGGCACCACAAGCGGATTTAATGGCTGTAGTCTCTCAAGGAGTATTGGATCACCATCTCGATTGGGGAATGGTTATTTTAGGCGGGATAGTAGCTATAATAGTCATTATGATTGACACCGTTCTGAGAAAATTCCATTTCCGATTGCCCGCTTTGGCGTTTGGATTAGGTATTTACTTACCTCCAGAAGTAATCACTCCTGTAGTTATCGGTGGATTCATAAATTTTTTGGTTAAAAAACCTTGGAAAATGAAAAAAATCCCTCCCCTGGAAGGAATCGAAGATCCGCAACCTTCTTTCAATCAAAACGGAATGTTAGCGGCTTGTGGTACAGTAGCCGGTAGTGCTTTGGTAGGAGTAATTTTAGCGGTTCCGTTTGCCATTGTAGGTAATTCAGATGTATTGGCATTGGCGACAACCCCCGGATTATCTCGGATAACGAGTGCACTAGGAATTATTATATGTTTCTCGTTGTGTGTATGGTTTTATTGTGTCGGTGTTAGGAAATGACAAAATTGCCTATTTATTTGGATTATATGTCGACAACACCTGTAGATCCTATTGTAGCGGGAGCAATAAGAGATTGTTTGACTAAAAAGGAAAACTTCGGAAATTCTGCCTCGGAAAGTCATGTTTACGGATGGAGCGCTCGAGAATTGATTGAGAAAGCACGAAAATCCATCGCAAAATTAGTAAACGCCGATCCTAAAGAGATTGTCTGGACTTCGGGAGCGACAGAATCGGACAATTTAGCCCTGAAAGGCTCCGCTTTTTTTTATCACCGTAACGGCAGACACGTTATTACAGTAAGTACAGAACATAAAGCTGTATTGGATACGTGTTCTTATTTATCTTCTAAAGGTTTCGAAATTACATATTTAAATCCTAAACACAATGGATTATTGGATTTGTGTGAATTTAAAAATTCTATTCGCTCTGATACCATTTTGGCTTCATGCATGCATGTAAACAATGAAACTGGCGTTATTCAAGATATCGCCGCTATAGGAGAGATTACACGAAAATACGGTGTTCTTTTTCACGTAGACGCAGCACAAAGTGTAGGAAAGATTCCTATCGACTTGCGTCGTATGAAAGTTGATTTGATGTCTTTTTCATCCCATAAACTTTACGGACCGAAAGGAATCGGCGCTTTGTATGTGCGTCGCACTCCTCGCGTTCGATTAGAACCTTTGATCCATGGTGGTGGCCATGAAAACGGATTGCGTTCAGGAACATTACCCACTCATCAAATTGTAGGTATGGGTGTGGCTTTTTCTTTGGCTCAAAAACGTATGTTCCAAGATACAAAAAAAATTATTCGATTGAAAAACCGTCTTTGGTCGGGATTATCTCAGATAGATGGTGTACAGTTGAATGCGGAAACAGCTCCTTGTATCCCCGGCTGTTTAAACATCAGATTTGATGGTATAGAAAGCGAGTCTCTAATGGTGAGATTACAAAAGATAGCAATTTCAGGTGGATCGGCGTGCGATTCTGCAAATCCTAACCCTTCTTACGTATTGTTAGCAATGGGTTTGGGTCGTGAAGAAGCTTATAATTCTGTTCGAATTAGTTTAGGACGATTGACTACAGAAGAAGAAATTGACAATACGATTTCTCATATCGCCGAACAATTGTGCCACTTACGTCGAATGCCTTCTATTTGGGAAAACGTTAAAAAAAAATTGATCGAGTAGGTATCTGTTGCACCCACAGAAAAGAGGACTTTTATTTGTCTTGAAAACTCGAAAATTTGATGAATTTACTTTTCTGAATAAAAAAATAAAAATGCTTTCCGTAAGACTCTTCTAAGTCTAGTCTATACGATTCAATAATTAACAAATTAATAAATGTAGAAAATTGTACCGATTTGCAGTACACTTTTCTCCTCTCTTCCCAATTTTTCTGATGCAAGGAGAAGTTTTGTAATCGTCTTATTCGTTACAGACAATCGTTTGTATTTCTTGTCTGTATTTTAGCGATCCGTTCCGGTGGGTCTTTTCTTTTTCTAAAGGAGGTTTTTTATTGTACATTCAAACAATCGAGTATCGAAACGATGGTGTTGTTTTTCAAGCTTATGTAGCTTATGAAGATTCGGTAGGGCAGAAACGGCCTGTAGTTCTTATCGCTCACGCCTGGGGCGGTCGAGACGCTTTTGTTGAAGAAAAAGCGCGTTGTTTAGCCAAATTGGGCTATGTTGGTCTCGCTACGGATGTCTACGGAAAAGGAATACTGGGTGACAATCCAGAAACCAATCGAAAATTGATGCTACCTCTCGTACAAGATCGTAAGAGACTGCTTCAAAGATTTACAGCAGGATTGGAAGTAACTGAACAAATAAAAATAGCGGATGTAACCAAAATTGCTGCTGTAGGATATTGTTTTGGAGGGCTTTGCGTTCTCGATTTAGCGCGCAGTGGTGCCAATTTGAAAGGAGTGGTGGTTTTCCATGGTTTACTGCAAGCGTCGAAAGAAATTCCAGCAAGAAATATACAGGCGAAAGTTTTGGTTATGCACGGTTACGAAGATCCTATGGTCCCTCCTAACGTTGTTCTTGAATTCGAAGAAGAAATGACGATCGCAAAAGCAGAATGGCAATTGCATACATTTGGGAAAACTATGCATGCTTTTACTAATCCCAAAGCTAATGATTTTAGTATGGGCACTGTTTATAACTTACAAGCGGACAAACATTCTTGGTTTGAAACACTTCGATTTCTTGAAGAGATTTTCGAATGAAAGATCCTTCTTGTAACAAAAATAAAAATGAATTTTCTATCAAAAAGACCTTTCGGAAAATTGTCTGTTTTTACAAATTTCCTGAAAATGCCATTTTTTGCGGACCGCATTCGAAAAACACCTTCAGAGTCTTACCATTTTTTCAGGGTCGACAAAATTTTCAAACTCTTCGGCAGTTAGATAGTTTGATTGCAGTACAGCTTCTTTAAGAGTCAGACCATTCTTATAAGCATTTTTGGCTATTTCACACGCTTTATCGTAACCCACAACTTGATTTAAAGCGGTTACTAGCATTAGAGAATTTTTAAGATAAGTATCAATTTTTTCTTCATTCGGTTCGATACCAACAGCACAACGATCATTAAAAGAACGACAGCCATCCGTCAGTAAATAAATAGATTGAATCAAATTATACGCCATTACTGGTTTAAACACATTCAATTCAAAATTACCTTGAGATCCAGAAATCGTAATGGTTACGTCGTTTCCCATCACTTGCACGCATGCCATTATCAAAGCTTCAGATTGCGTAGGGTTTACTTTTCCCGGCATTATTGAGGAACCAGGTTCGTTTTCTGGAATGAAAATTTCTCCAATCCCACAGCGAGGTCCTGAAGCCAACCATCTGATGTCATTAGCAATTTTTATTAAAGAACACGCAAGAGTCTTGAGTACACCACTTATAAGAACTATTTCATCGTGTGCTGCCAATACGGAAAATTTATTAGGGGCAGAGTAGAAAGGCAATTTCGTCAATTCTGCAATGTGTTTAGCTACTTTTTCAGAAAACTGAGGAGGTGTATTTATTCCTGTTCCAACAGCGGTTCCACCTAACGCTAGTCGATAGAGAACAGGTAAAGTGCTAATAATTGTTTCTAGATTGTGATTCAATTGCGCCACATATCCTGAAAATTCCTGTCCTAAAGTAATAGGTACGGCGTCTTGTAAATGGGTCCGGCCTACTTTAATAATTTTGATAAAATCGGTAGACTTCTGTTGCAAAGTATCTCGTAAAGTTGCTACGACCGGTATCATTTTATAGAAAATCATATCCGCGCAAGCAATATGCATAGCTGTCGAAAATGCATCGTTTGACGATTGAGATTTGTTAACATCGTCGTTGGGATGAATTGGATGTTTACTTCCAACTTTTCCACCCATCAATTCAATAGCTCGGTTACTGATAACTTCGTTGATATTCATGTTGGTTTGAGTACCACTTCCAGTCTGCCATATTTTTAAAGGGAAATGACTGTTAAGTTTTCCATTGATAATCTCATTAGCCGCTTGAATAATGTAAATTGACTTTTCCGAAGAAAGTTCACCTAAGCTCTCATTAGTAAGAGCAGACGCTTTTTTTAGAATTCCAAAAGCTTTTATAAGTTCTATCGGAATAGTTTCTCGTCCAATAGAAAAGTTTGTCAACGAACGCTGAGATTGCGCTCCATAGTACTTATCAGCAGGAACCTCAATTTCACCCATACTGTCTTTTTCGATTCGCATTTTTGTTTTCATACAACTACTAACCTCTAATCTTTCAAATGATGCCCCGGACAGGACTTGAACCTGTGACCTGTCCCTTAGGAGGGGACTGCGCTTTCCAACTGTGCTACCGGGGCTTTGTACAAGTATAAGCCTTTTGCAAAAAAAGCGCGCTTTCTTATTTTCAAACTATTCAATGATTGTATGAAACATGGAAACGAAAACAGAAAATTGCCAAAATCCACGAAAACTGTGTAACATACAGTATATACGTTTTACTATCGCGAAACTTCATTCGATGTACATCATCAACTGCTCGTCGACTCTCATTTTTGAGAATCCGAAAGTATATCTATTATCGGTCAGCCGATTTAAAAATTGTTATTCAGGATCAAAAAATATTCTAATTAGAATTGTACGAGTTTCTGTGTTGCCAATCTCGCGCTAAACCGCTTCTCTTGATTAAGATAAGCATCCGTTCAGATGAACAAATTTTATCGAAAGAAGACGGTATAAGTGATTTGAAACAACAGTGGAGGGTCCCCTCTAGATTGTATTGCGACAAGCTATTGTGGTTTATAGCGCGTTTAGTAAAACAGTTTTTGAGAAAAATATGATGAGGTTGATTGCAATCGAGATTTTCTCCAAATTTCGCGATTCGATCGAATCTTTAGTGTGTAAAAAATATTAATATACTATGTTGAGAAAAAATTGATTAATTGTAGAATATAAAATGGACTTTATGACAAGACTCTACCAACGTCAGCAAATTTATAAGCTGGAACAATTGGCGGTTGCATCAGGTGTTGATGCGTATGATCTTATGTTTAGAGCAGGAAAAGCCGCTTTCACAGTTCTGAGAAAGCACTGGCCAACTGTTAGAGAAATCACAGTTTGCTGTGGAAAAGGAAACAACGGAGGTGACGGACTGGTTTTTGCCTATTTAGCACATCGAGAAGGTTTACAAGTCACTATTTATTCTCCTCTCGCGGACGTCAATTACCGAGGACCCGCAGCTCAAGCGGTCGCAGACTGCAAAAGTCAGGGTCTCTCAATTCAAGATTTTCCAGTACCCCTTTGTTTTAAGGGAGAACTGATTGTAGATGCTCTTTTAGGAAGCGGTTTAAAAGGGGCAATTAAATTGCCTTATAGCGAAATCATTGCAGCTATCAACAAAGCTAAAAAACCAGTGCTTTCTATCGATGTTCCTTCAGGTGTCAATATCAATACCGGAGAAGTGCGATCGGAAGCCGTAAAAGCTGATTTAACGATTACCTTTGTTGGTTTAAAACAAGGATTGTACACTGCTCAAGCGCCGGACTACTGCGGAAAAGTGGTGTGGAATGCCTTAGGAATCCCCGATTGTGTATTCTCAAAAGTAGAAACGTATGTCTGCTTATTGGACTGGCCTCAAGTTCGTCTTCTATTTCCTCCGAGACGCGAACGAAACTCTCATAAAGGAGATTATGGGCATGTGTTGGTGATTGGAGGAGACTATGGGATGGGGGGATCGGTCCGTATGGCGGCCGAAGCGGCCGCTCGAGTAGGAGCCGGTCTTGTCACTGTGGCAACTCGTCCCGAACATATACCGATTGTCAGCGGCTCTCGCCCCGAATTAATGTGTTATCAGATAGCTGAAGCCGATAATTTGGACAGTCTTTTTGAATCAGCTACAGTTATAGTGATTGGACCGGGATTAGGAAAATCGAGTTGGGCAAAATCTTTGCTAGATAAAGTTTTACGTACTGAAATTCCTAAAGTGCTTGATGCCGATAGTCTAAATTTATTGGCTGACAATCCCATTTACCGAAAAGATTGGGTACTAACTCCCCATCCTGGGGAGGCTTCTCGATTATTGCGCGTATCTTGCCAAGAAATTCAAAGCAATCGATTCAAAGCGATTCGACGGTTAGCTCGCAATTATGGAGGAGTAATAGTTTTAAAAGGAGTCGGTACTTTGATTAAAGGAAAAAAAGACAAAATTTCGATTTGTCCTTCCGGGAATCCGGGTATGTCTACCGGAGGTATGGGGGATGTTTTAAGTGGTGTCATCGGAGGTTTATTGGCTCAACGGTTCGGTTCGGTGCATTCCTCTGTACAAGTAGGAGTCTTTATCCATTCATTAGCTGCGGACCGCGCTGCTCAGGAGGGAGGAGAAAGAGGATTACTGGCTACTGACTTATTTTCTCATTTACGCGTGTTAGTGAATCGCAATGAAGAATAGTATTTCTAGGAATTTTTATGATTCTTTTTCTCCTAAAATTATCGAAACTGAGAAAAACTTGTTCTCATTAGGTACCGAGATAGCGAATAATTTTTCAGAAGGCACTTGTTGTTATTTGTTTATCCGGAGCATTGTAGATTCTAGAAAAACAACTTTGATTCGTAGGTTTTTACGAAGATTAAGGGTATATAGGATTTGTTAAATCCAAGCCATTCTTTAGTGAAAATTTATAAATTCACCGGAAGGAGTCATTCACACCGACTGATATCGGCGGTTGCAAGAACCCGAAGATTTTATTGGAAATGTAGGGTTACGAAATTACTTAGAGAACAGAGAGTTTTCTTCCTTAAGAAATAAGAAATGGGTTGAAAAAATTTCTTCCTTTCTCCGTCTATTCTTTACTTTATAGATTACAATTGATATCCAAGACCGCAAAACGTGTTGTTGATGTGTGCCTAAAGATCTCTGTATAAAAAACAATAAGAGGAAAAGAGGATTGTTGCTGATACAACAAACGATTTTGTACGCTCTCGCTCGAACGAAACGACAGGCCTCGATCATTTTATCAGATTAGTCTCTCCGGAGAAAAAAGATTTTTGAAGTCCATCGGTTAGTTTGAGTATGAGATTTCCTTTCTCATTAACACCCGCTCCGATTCCGGAGAATTGGTTTTTACTCGATTCAATTAGACACAAAGGCTTATTGAAAAGGTAATCTTTTTTTTTCCAAAGACTTTGAAAAAAACTAAAACCGTATCTGCTAAAGTGTTCCAAATAATGGACCAAATTATTAATCAGTGAAGAACAGAGTCTGTTTCTGTCTTGATAAATTTCAGTTAGATTCACTAACGATGTCCAATTCTGACTAATAATCCTTTCAAGATCGTTTTTCATATTTGCATTGAGCCCAACCCCAACGATAGCGGAACAAAATTTCGATGTACTCGGATGAATTTCAATTAAAACTCCAGCCAATTTTTTGTTTTTGCACATAACGTCGTTAGGCCATTTGATAAAGACAGGAAAGGGTAAACGACAGGTTGTTTCAACAGCGCGACATACAGCCAGTCCACATACTAAGCTCAAACCTTCCAATTTGCTAACATCCTTTCTAAAAGGATACCGAAGAGACAAGTAAATGTTTTGTCCGAACGGAGAATGCCAAAAGCGACAAAAGCGTCCTCTACCCGATTTTTGCGTCTCTGCAACGCAAATCTCAATCCTATTCGCGAGATAAGGCATTGTTCTCAAATACGTATTTGTGGAATCTATATACTTCAGCAACTTAAATCGAGTTGTTCCTTTTTTCGATATAGTATCAACTATCTTTTGTCTATCTAGTAAAACTAATGGACGAATTAATGCGAATCTCCAATGTTAGAGGTAAAAACGAACATTGTTCCCTTTTTACTGAAACATATCAATACACTGTCTAAATTGAAAATCTCTAAACCAATAATAAGTAGACAATTTGATTCAAAAACAAAAAATTGGCCGATCAAGAAAAATCACAACATTTTTCTAAGAAAGGATAGAGGAACCCAGCAACCAGTTTGAAGATAAAAACTCCTTGATCCAAGACACGCATTCTGAGAGGAAAATTTGCGGGCAACAAAACTTATTTGTACATCTCGGATGGAGGAGAGCTCGAAGATAATAAAATATAGACCAGAAAACTGTCACACAACCGAACAATCGCAATTAACCCAAATAGTGTAATTGTTGCAGCTTATCTTAAATCTCATTTTAACCAACAACAACAGTATTATTCTGGAAAAATCTGTCTTTCTTTGTATTGGCAGTACGAAGTTGATGAAATTTTCACACTGTTTTTAGTCAGTATCGCCTTCTTTTTTAGAGATAAAAAAATCTTTATTGTGTATGATTTTCTGTACTGCCATTGCCTTGTGGTATTATGGTCTGTTTGCATTTATAAAAATTGTGATAGCTTATTAGAGATTGGTTAATGAACATAGTGATTTTAGGAACCCAATGGGGAGATGAAGGTAAAGGTAAAATCGTTGACATTCTTACGGAAAAAGTTGCAGCGGTTGTCCGTTTTCAGGGCGGTCATAACGCAGGGCATACTCTAATTATCGATGGTAAAAAAACAGTTTTGCGTTTGATTCCTTCTGGTATTTTAAGAAAGGATGTACTTTGTTTAATCGGAAATGGAGTTGTCTTATCTCCGTTGGCTTTAGTAGAAGAAATTAATGAGTTGGAAAATAAAGGAATTCCGGTAATAAACCGTCTCAAAATTAGCGCCCATTGTCACTTACTATTGCCCTATCACACTGTACTTGACAAAGCACGCGAGACCGCATTGGGAAAAAAAGCTATTGGAACCACCGGTCAAGGGATTGGACCAGCTTACGAAGACAAGGTAGCCCGTCGCGGTATTCGAGCGGTAGATTTGCTACTGAACTCTGATCTCCTTTTGGAGAAGATCAGAAAAGCCACTGACTACTACAATTTTCAGTTGAAATACTATTCGCAGAGACCTCTCGATTACGTTTCTATCTACAATCAATTAGTCAAAATACGAGAAGAGATAAGCTTTTTAATTGGAGATGTAACTGCTTTATTGTACAAATTCCACCAAGAAAAAAAACACATTATTTTTGAAGGAGCGCAAGGCTCGCTATTGGATGTTGATCTTGGAACTTATCCGTATGTGACTTCTTCAAACACCACAGCGGGTGCGGCTTCTACAGGGAGTGGATTTGGTCCTCTCTACTTTGATCGAGTTTTGGGAATTGCAAAGGCTTATATGACTCGAGTTGGCTCTGGGCCTTTTCCTACAGAATTAAAAGACGCGAATGGAAGAAAAATGGTGAAACGAGGCAATGAATTTGGATCAGTGACCGGTCGTCCTAGACGTTGCGGTTGGTTCGATACGATCGTCATGCGCCAATCCATTCGAATAAACAGTTTGACGTGCATAGTTTTAACAAAACTGGACGTTTTGGATGAATTTACAACCGTCCGGCTGTGTATAGGATACCGTTGTAATGGAGAAATACTGTATGAATCAATTTTTGATCGGTCGCTGTTAGAAAAATGCGAACCCGTATACGAAGAAATGTCTGGATGGAAAATGTCTACTTATGGACTTACGGATTATCGACAAATTCCTGAAGAGGCTCGTAACTACATTGCGCGTATTGAATCGCTACTT
The DNA here is from genome assembly GCF_009883795.1 of Coxiella endosymbiont of Amblyomma sculptum. GTDB lineage: Bacteria > Pseudomonadota > Gammaproteobacteria > Coxiellales > Coxiellaceae > Coxiella. Next base: position 504,824 of record NZ_CP033868.1, on the reverse strand, counting down.
AGCGTTCCAATTGTTATAATTTCTACGGGTCCAGAACGAAAACATACTATCGTACGGGAAAACATTTTTAAGAAAAGAAAAGTAGAGATAAACAAGTAGTTAGTTAAGTAATGATACTTTTACTTTTCTTCTCTCCACTTCTTTTGTGATCGGGTTGTACAATCTGTAAATTTCTACAATAGCTTCTTGTGAAGGAAAATCCAATAATGATCGAAAAGAAGAGCTAAAAATAAAAGAGTCAAGTACAAAATACTGTATCGGAAAACTTGCATGGGTATTTTAGGATTTTCACTCACATACAGAAGAATTGCCCAATAAACAAAACCTAAATTTAGAAAACAAGAACTGGAAAAATATATCCATCCAGACATCCTAAAAATATAAGGCAAGAAACTGACCACAGAAAGCAACAACGTATAAATTAAAATATTTAGTTTGGTGTACAGAATACCGTAAACATTAGGCAACATAGGAGTTTCCGTTTTTTTGTAATCTTCGATGTAGTGAATGGCCAGGGCCCAAAAATGCGGAGGAGTCCAAAAAAAAATAATTAAAAAAAGCACTATACTAGAAAGATTGATACGTCCTGTAGAAGACACCCCCCCCAACACAGGGGGAAAAGCACCCGCCAATCCTCCAATCACAATGTTCTGCGAAGTAACACGTTTTAGATAGAGCGTGTAGATCGCTGTATAAGCAATAAGAACACCTAAAGTTAAAAGAGCAGCAAATACATTAGTACCTCTGAGCAAAATTATCATAGACAAAACACATAAAATGACACAAAAAATTATTGCGCTGCGGATCCTAATCTCTCCCTGCACAATCGGGCGCTGATTTGTTCGACGCATACATCCATCAAGACGATATTCTAAAATCTGATTCAGTGCGGCTGCAGAAGAAGCGGAAAGTGCAATTCCCAAGCTGCCGAAAAATAAAATACGCCACGGTACAATTCCGGGACTTGCCAAGTACATACCGACTAAAGCAGTCCATACTACCAGTAGTACAATACGCGGCTTACATAACCGAATATAAGATTTCCAATGAAGGTGTCTTGAACAGTCAGAAGAAAGGGGAAAAGTTTCTGTAGATTTCCACATCTCACAAGAGCCATAATATTAATATTTTAGTTGGTTCTAATCTCTTACAGCAGCTGGAAAAACCGATTGTCAATTTTCCTTCTTTTGTATAACGACAAATGATCTAGGAAAATAGTTCCGTGCAAATGGTCCAATTCGTGCTGAATGCATTTTGCCATAAACCCGTTCGCTTCAAACTCCAATGGATTTCCGTAGCGATCCTGTGCACGTATTCTGATTTTAGAGGAACGAGTAATTTTTTCATAAATGTTTCCGCCTACAGACATACAACCTTCTGTTTCTGTATTTTGTCCCAAACGTCTGACAATTTTTGCGTTAATAAGACACAAAGGTCGATTTTTCTTTAGGGAGAAATCAATAACAGTGATGTGTTGAGGATTTTGCAGATCCAGTTGCGTAGCGGCCAAAGCGGCGCAATTTCTGGTATTGTAATGAGTTAAAAACATCTCGTCGATGGTTTTTTGCAACTCGTCATCAAAACTTTCGACTTGTCTTGCTACGGTTTTCAACCGGGGATCCGGATACTGCAGAATTTTGAGCATTCATCCACCTTCAAGTATGCCGAGAAGAGGACTTGAACCTCTACGGAGTCTCCTCCACAAGTACCTGAAACTTGCGTGTCTACCAATTCCACCACCTCGGCGCTTTGCTTTTATAAAGAAAACTCTATCTTTCAATACCAAAAATGTCAAATCACCGTATTTTCACGCGAATTGCAGAATCGTAAAGAAAAATATACAGTCTATAAGGAAAAAAGAAGAAAATTATATTTCAACTTTCTCTTTTTTCTTTATGCATTCAATAAATTTCTCTCTATAGAGACCAATCGATTTCCCAACGATTCGTTTCTCGTAAAAATGTATTGGCTTTAGAAAAATGCCGACACCCAAAAAACCCCAGATTTGCCGAAAATGGAGAAGGATGTGGAGCTTTCAAGATACGATGATGGGGGTTGGTAATTAGATTGGCTTTTTGTTGTGCGTAGGTACCCCATAAAATAAACACAATACCTTTAGGGTGTTTATCCAAACTGGAAATGATACAATCGGTGAATCGGTGCCATCCAATATGAGCGTGAGATTGGGGTTTTCCCTCTTCTACAGTCAGAGCTGCATTTAGTAAGAGGACTCCCTGTGTAGCCCATTTTTCCAGATTCCCTTGAAGGGGAACGGATGTTCTTAAATCTTCGCATAGCTCTTTGAAAATATTGCGAAGAGAAGGCGGAAGAGCAATTCCAGAACGTACAGAAAAAGCCAGACCGTGCGCTTGATTGGATTTGTAGTACGGATCCTGTCCTAAAATGACCGATTTTACCGATTCGTACGGTGTCAGTTTTAGTGCGTTGAAAATTTCTTTTTGAGGGGGATAAATGATCCTCCCGGATTTTCGTTCTTTGTTGATAAAATTTAGGATTGTTTGGAAATACGGCTTTTTCTTCTCCTCTCCTAACACATCTTTCCAAGTAATTCTCACGAAAAAACCACTGACTGACTTCTAAAAAGAAGAACCTTCAAATCTCCAATGAATCCAAATTTGAACACAGTCGTCTTGATCAAGTAGAATTTTCTGCGAAAAATCCAAAGTTCACTCTTTTAAATTGCAAAAAAAGAGACAATACGATGCTTGGTTAAAATTTCATATCCTAAATCAATTGAAGATGGATGTATAGGTATCAATTGTTTTTACTTCTACAAACGCAGTTCCTTTATCGACGTAACCCAGTTTTTTAGCGGCTACGTAAGATAGATCAATGATACGATGAGAGACAAAAGGACCTCGGTCGTTAATTTTAACGATAACAGAACGTCCATTGCTCAAATTGGTTACTCGAACAAAACAGGGAATGGGCAAAATAGGACTTGCTCCAGTCATTGCTAACATATCGTAAGGCTCTTGTGTCGCGGTTGGTTTTCCATGAAATCTAATTCCGTACCACGAAGCGATACCGCGTTTTTTATATCCGCGAACAGATTGTAAAATACGATAGTGTTTTCCATGCATTACATAAAATGAGGGATTGCCGTATTTGCTTTTTGGGAGACATTTGGGTTTTGCATTGGGAATTTTACTGACGTCTACATGATATTGAGGAGGTCCGTCTTTTATAGTACACCCTAAAAAAGCAATAAATACTTTACTGATAAAGAACGGAATACCGAAGTGGAAGAACAAAAAACGCTTCACGAAGATTGTGATCCTTTTGTTTTTAATATAAATTGTTACACTTAATTTTATTAGCATCTTAAAGAAATTTAAATTTTCTTCAACAAACAGTAATAAAATACAAGTAATGGAAATCGTCTGTGGAATTCACGTTGTGCGAATTCTTTTAGAAACGGCGGCTCATACCGTTATCACTCTGAGCGTGCAAAAAAATCGCGAAGACCAACGATTGCAAATTTTGGTTGAAAAAGCAGAAAAATTAGGCATAACTATTGAGTACAGATCCCGAAAGGAATTAAACACTTTAGCGGGAAAAAATCACCAAGGGATAATCGCTAAATGCCAAAATTTTGAAACTTTCGATGAGCACGCACTGCAAATTATGATAAAAAATCGAGAAACTCCTACGTTGTTACTAATTCTAGAACAAATAAATGATCCTCACAATTTGGGTGCCTGTTTTCGAAATGCAGAAGCATTAGGTGCTCAAGCTGTAATCGTACCCAAGGATCGAGCAGTTGGTATAACACCTACTGTTCGAAAAGTGGCTTGTGGCGCTGTTGGAATATTACCGTTTATTCAACTGACAAACTTATCTCGCACCATTCGTTGGCTTCAGAAACAAGGAATTTGGATTGTTGGAGCCACAATCGACGCGAGTTCTCATATACAAGATATCGATTTGACTGGAGATATTGCTCTCGTCATAGGAAATGAAGGTAAGGGAATACGTCGGCTAACTAAAACACTCTGTGATTTTCTAGCGCAGATTCCTCTTCGAGGCAACATAGAAAGTTTGAATGTTTCCGTAGCGTGTGGAATTTGTTTATACGAGGTCGAGCGGCAACGAATGCTAAGAGGACTTACCCCTAGTTGATTCCAATCAGGCGGTGAATAAAAAATCACTAGAACTGTTTTTTTTGGCGACGAACAGCGACAGCTTCGGCTAGTTTATCGAGTGCTTTTTTTGTATCGTTCCAAGAAATACAAGCGTCGGTGATACTTTGTCCGTACTGTAAAAGTTTTCCGAGTTTTAGAATTTGTTTCCCTTCAAGTAAATTGCTTTCGATCATAATTCCAAAAATTGAGAAATTCCCTCGGCGCATCTGATCACAGATTGAATTTATCACTTGTATTTGTTTTGTATGGTCTTTTCCGCTGTTACCATGACTGCAATCGATCATCAGTAAAGGAGATAAGTATACTGATTGCAATCTTTTTACAGTTTCGGAAATTGTTGATGAATCGTAGTTGGTACTTCTAACAGAACCTCGTAAAATAATGTGACTATCTTGGTTTCCCGTAGTACTGACAATAGAGGCAATACCTTGTTCAGATATACCAAGAAAATGGTGAGGATGATGAGCTGCAAGGGCGGCGTCAATGGCAACTTGGATACTTCCCGTTGTCCCGTTTTTAAAACCAATTGGCATAGAAAGTCCTGAAGCAAGTTCTCTGTGAATTTGGCTTTCGGTGGTGCGAGCTCCTATAGCTGACCATGTTGTCAAATCAGCAATATATTGGGGGATAATAGTGTCCAAAAATTCACTACCAGTAGGAACTAATTGATTTATATCCAATAGTAAACGTCGGGCGATTCGAAGACCTTGATTGACTTGAAAACTTTTGTTCAGATAAGGATCGTTTATCAACCCTTTCCATCCGACAATGGTTCGAGGTTTTTCAAAATAGACTCGCATAACGATAAACAATTCGGAATATCGAGAAACACAATCTTTAAGTCGAGAAGCATATTCCATAGCGGCTTGAGGATCGTTTATAGAACACGGACCAACCACAACTAGCAGTCGGTCATCTTCTCCATGGAGAATCTTTTTTACAACAGTTCTCGCACACTCTATCCCAGACGAAATTTCTTCTGTCAGAGGCAATTCTTCGGTAAGTAGTGCCGGAAATATTAAAGGTCGTACGGTCTTTATTCTCAGATTGTCCATTCTTTTCATAGTCTTAACCTTCTAAAATTTTGTTGTCAACAGCAATTTAAAAACACTGTTGTTTGGTCTGTTGGGATTACATAACCTCTCCTAAAAAAGGAGAAACAATACAGAAGATTTGAGAAAGACCTCTTCACCGCAAGTGGAATGAAAACCCAAAATGGAAAAAATATTTCAGTCTTGATTTTGGATTCTATGACATCCGATTTGCGATTTAAATAGTATTATGTAAAATTCCTTGTCCTCTGTTTATACAATGATGAGAAACATTTTGTCTTTTTTAAAAATCTGTTTTAAGAGCTAATGTTCAGAACGATACGTATAAAATTGCAATATAAAATATAAGTAGTAAAAAGACGATGGTCTATAAATGTCTACATTTTTTGTCATCTCAATTCGATCCTGAAAAGGCACACTATCTGGTTTTGTCCGCTTTGAAAGCATTTTATCATCCTTGGATGATCAGAAAATATTTAAGAAATTTTCCAAAAAAACCTATATCAGTATTTGGTTTGGATTTTCCAAATCCAATCGGACTTGCAGCGGGCCTAGACAAAAACGGAAATTACATCGATGTACTACTTGGGCTCGGATTTGGTTTTGTAGAAATAGGTGCTGTCACCCCAAAACCTCAACTAGGCAATCCAAAGCCTCGATTGTTTCGATTGTTGAAATCTCAGGCGTTCGTTAACCATTTGGGTTTTAACAATTTAGGTATAGATTATTGTGTAGAACAGCTTAAGAAGCGAACGGTGCAAGGTATTGTTGGTATCAATATTGGTAAAAATTTGACTACTCCGTTAAAAAATTCTTATGAAGATTATCAGCATTGTCTTGAAAAAGCCTATCCTTATGTGGATTATGCTACGATAAATATATCGTCTCCTAACACTCCTCATTTACAAAAATTGCAATCTGAACAATATCTTCCAAAATTGGTCAATCGACTTCAAGAAGAACAATGCCGATTGGAAGGTCAACACCGAAGACGTGTACCAATACTCTTTAAAATATCTCCAGATTTAACTCCAACACAATTGCGATTTATCGCTTCGGTATCTTTAAAATACCGTCTAGACGGTTTAATTGCTACAAATACAACAAGTAATTTCCAAAAGTCGAAAAAAAATCAACCGGCACAATCGGGTATAAGAGGGGGTCTCAGCGGAAGACCTCTTTTTTCTAGATCTCTTTTTGTTGTCAAGAAACTTCGTACACTAGTGCAAAATTCTGTTCCGATTGTTGGTGTTGGAGGAATTTTTTCTCCTGAAGATGCCACCGCTTTCCTACAATCAGGGGCTTGCTTAGTACAAATTTATACAGGACTAGTTTATAAAGGCCCCAAGCTGATTAGGTCGATAGTTTCGTTCATTAAAAGTTGATCCTTTAATTCCAATTCTCTATACGGATGGCCAGAGGCAGAATCGAACTGCCGACACAAGGATTTTCAGTCCTCTGCTCTACCAACTGAGCTATCTGGCCAATAAATTTTTTGGATTATTCATTTTTTCCTCCAAAGAGGAATCTATTCATTTCTTGTTCAAGGAAACAACGAGCGTCCGGATCAATGAGGCTAAGATGGTATTCGTTAATTAAAATGGTCTGATACGACAGCCACGATTTCCAAGCTTGTTCGGAAATTTGATCGTAAATCTTTTTTCCCAATTTTCCAGGATAAGGTTGGTAACGTAAAGCATCAGCTTCTTCACCTAATTTTTTGCAGAAAATTCGGCGATTTATAAGTTTCATTTTTGTTTCAATTGTCTAATCAATCGTGCTATTGGTGCGGCGATCCCCCCTGGAAGAGAAAAATTGTCTTTGTACCAAATTTCAGACTTATCTTCTGCAAGAATGTATGAATCCTTCGTATAAGATTTTAATAAAATCGGATTGATTTCTAAAATTAAGTGACTGAGCTTATGAAGGAAAGGATTCCACCATTCAATTTTTGTAGTGCTATCGATATTAAATCTTATATGGCACCAAAGCTCTAAATTTTCTACATTGACAGGACATTCAGGGAAACTCCACAATCCACCCCATATCCCTGTTAAGGGGCGTTTTTCAAGAAAAATGTGACCTTGAAAATTTTGAAGTACGATTAAATAAATACTTTTTTTTTGTAGCCTATTTCTCTTTGGTTTTTCAACAAGAGATTTAATCTGATGAGTGTTCTTCTGATAAGAAAAACAAGAATCCTGTAAAGGACAAATTAAGCATTTGGGCACACGAGTACATACTATAGCGCCGAGATCCATTATAGCTTGATTGTAATCCCAACAATGTTTTTGAGGAGTGCATTTTTTTGCCAAACTCCATAACAAATTAATTCCATTTGCATTTTTTGGAAGAACATTTAAATCGAAATAACGAGACAATACTCTTTTTACATTACTATCCAAAAGTACTGCGTATCGGTGCATACCAAACGAAAGAATAGCGCCCGCAGTCGATCGACCGATTCCAGGTAGTGCTGTCAATTTTTCTATGGTGGTAGGAAATTTTCCATGATATTGTTTGTAGATGATTTGGGCAGTACGATGAAGATTATGGGCACGAGCGTAATACCCTAAACCAGACCAGTAAATCAAAACTTCGTCAACATCTGCTACAGATAAAATCTTAAGAGTTGGAAATTGTTGTACAAAGCGTTCAAAGTAAGGAATTACTGTTGTGACTCGTGTTTGCTGTAGCATAACTTCAGAAATCCAAACTCGATACGGAGTTGTATCCTTCTTCCAAGGAAGATCGTGACGACCGTAATATTTGAACCAGTATAGCACTAACTGTGCAAATTTTTGAAAACATACGTCTTTCAATTGTCAAAAATTCTAAGAAAATTTTGTTTACTTCAGTTTTGATGAATCACAAAACAAAAACAGAAAACCTCCTCCTTTCTTTGAAAAAAGGAGGAGGTATCTTCTAGGATCATAATCGATTTAGATTATAATCAAAAGTAAAGATCAAAACGTGCAGTCACAACGTTATCACTCTTATCCAAACCAGAGATGAGGATGCTGGAAGGAATCGATTTTTTACTTCCGCAATCGTCAACAATAATAGCAGCACCAACAACTTTTGGATAGTTAACATCATGACGATATTCTAAAGAAAAATTTGTATCCTTCCAAATACCAACATTACAAAAAATGCTGTAACGATCTTGAGGCAATCCAAGAATTGCTGCTTGTGTGGTATGACCGTATCCGAACCCGAAAGATCCGGGTCTCGAACCCATATGAAATACGTAATTTACCTCAGTATGGAAAGCAGTGGGACAAGCTCCTTGATTTTCGAACCCGACATCAGATACATCAAAACTTTTTAAGGCTCTGACATACTCAGCAGTGAAAATCACAGGATCAACAGAAAGACTACCGTACAAATCAACCGCTTGTACAGCATGGTGCAAAGTTTTGTTTTTCGACGAAAATACCGCTTCCTGCATTCCTTGAGAATCCGCAAGATTAGAAATCAAACTTGCACCTATCTCACTACCGATGCGTCCTCCGGTATTAAATTCATAACCAATATCTGCACCCCACTGGTTTCGTCTACTATTTTGAGACGGAAATAGGTTTTTTGGTTCTTGATAACCGAACATTTCGGCATGTAAAGCGCTATTTCCTGTTTGCTGATATCCTATGGTTACGGCGCGAGTTTGAGTTCGTCCGAGACTCTGCGTAACCGGAGAAGTAATCATTGCACTTTTGTAACGTCCGAAAGGCACATCAACTTGTCCGATACTGGCATAAAAAGGAAATCGACTTAAATTCCCAATGGCGATAAATGCACGGTCGACAAATATATGCGATGAACCGCTTGTTGATTTGCTAGGGTCATAATTCAAAGACATATAACCTGATGTCCATAAATTGCTTCGAACGTAAGTGTCCAATTCTACACTACTGAGGTTGATATTTGAGGTCTTTAGTCCCGAGTACTGGTTTTTATAATCCAACTGATCTTCTAACTTTCCACTAAAGGTTGCTTGTGGAAATGAAGGAATCGGAATGCCCAACTCACGACATTCTTGTTCGAGTTGGTATTGACGAATAAGTATTCTAGCGTCTTCTCGAATTGTAGGGACGTTGATCACTAACCCCGGAAATCTACTAAAATCTTTAATTCCGTAGGGATTAAATTCTTGAGAAACGCTTTCCAAACGACAACGAGTACGTTGTACAACCTTTTTTACGATTTGCTTTTTCTGTTCCGATTGACCCACCCGGATACGATCAACTTGCTGATGCGCAACCGCCCAAGAAGAAGTTAGAGTGCTACACAAGCTTATTATTGAGATCAAAAACTTAGATGACATGAACAATTGTCTCCTCTTACGAATTCAAGTGAGGCGAAGCAAACGAAGCAAGATTCGTTGCAGTCTACTCCGCGCATCTAGGGGCATTTCGTCACTTAATGTACGGAAAAAACCCAGGCTCGTACGTATAACACAACTTACCTTCCCAAAGCAAGTTCCGCACAAAAAATATTTTGTTTCTCTAAATCGCTTGGATTCTTGACTTTCGCGTAGGATTGTGACACTAATGACCGTAACAGTTTTTTTTATTTTGGTTATTATTTGGCCTCTACCTATCTACTATCTCTAACAAGAACTTTAGGATTTTTTAAAAATCTATAAAAGAGATAAAAATAAAGAAATACAACGAAAAATTCTGCTGTCCAAATTGTCCAATAATAACTTAGGTAACATTAAAAATTAATAATTATGAGGTGAAAAAGCGATCGAATTTTGTAACAGTACATTTTCTACAAGAAGTTACTTAGAGATTGCCGATCCGTTCACCAATACGTGAAAGCACTTATTGTTAAAAACTTAAAAAAGACATACGAAAATCACCTACAAGCATTAAGAGGTATTAATTTTTCGGTAAATGCAGGTAGTTTCTTTGCTTTGCTTGGTCCTAACGGTGCCGGAAAGTCAACGACGATAGGAATTATTACTTCTCTGGTAAACAAAACCAGTGGGAAAGTGGTCGTCTATGATCATGATATTGATAAGGATTTTGCGTCGGCCAAGGCCTATATTGGACTTGTTCCTCAGGAATTTAATTTCAATATTTTTCAATCAGTATTGGATATTGTACTGCAGCAAGCAGGATATTATGGTATCTCTCGTAAAGAAGCAATGCCACAAGCTGAAAAATATTTGAAGCAATTAGGGTTATGGGAAAAACGTAACAATATAGCCCGTCAACTTTCAGGAGGATGTAAACGCCGGCTAATGATTGCACGAGCTCTTGTTCCTAATCCACGTATGCTAATATTAGATGAACCGACAGCGGGTGTAGACATCGAAGTGCGTCGTTCTATGTGGAACTTTTTTCAAAAATTGAATCAACAGGGAACAACAATTATTTTGACTACTCATTATTTCGAAGAAGCCGAACGTTTGTGTCGAAATATCGCCATTATCGATCACGGTGAAATCATTGAAAATACGACTATGTCAGATATTTTAACCAAGCTCGATACAGAACGATTTATTCTTTATCTGAGAGAACCGATAAAAGATATACCTAAAATGGAAGGATATCAATTTTGGGTAAGAGATCCTATAACTTTAGAAGTTGAAGTTCCCAAAGAAAGAAATTTGAATGCTTTATTTGAGAATTTAAAACGGTATGAAATTGAAGTGACTAGTATGAGAAACAAGTCCAATCGGTTGGAAGAATTGTTTCTCAGATTGACAGCGGGGAAGTAAAATTATGAATTTCAAAAGAGAGCGAATAGCCTATCAAACGATTATCGTTACAGAGTTGAAACGCATCACAAGAATCTGGTCTCAAACGCTTTTGCCACCTGCAATAACAAGCATTTTGTACTTCATTATTTTTGGCCGAGTTATTGGTATCCAAGTGGGTTTTGTTATGGGAGGACACAAATACGTTCAATTTATTGCCCCTGGTCTTGTTATGATGCATGTAATTACCAGCTCCTATTCTAGCTCAGTTTCGGCTTTTTTTGGGGCTAAATTTCAACGACACATCGAAGAAATTTTGGTTTCTCCAATCTCTAGCCTAACCGTTCTTTTAGGTTTTATGAGTAGCGGTCTTTTGCGAGGAATTGTTGTAGGTGTTATTGTATCCATCATTGCTCTTTGCTTCGCGCACTTGTACATTCATTCTGTGGTTACTGTTCTGTTGACAGCGTTCTTGGCATCTAGTATTTTTTCACTGTCCGGGTTAATTAATGCCATTTATGCAAAAAGTTTTGATGACATTTCTATAATTCCTACTTTTGTTTTAACTCCATTGACTTATCTGGGTGGTGTTTTTTATTCGATAAACTTACTACCGACCGCGTGGCAATACATTTCCTACGTAAATCCCATCAGCTACATCATTGATAACTTTCGATATGGATTTTTAGGGATTGCGGACAATCGACTCACTCTTTCTTACCTTTTGATGTTGATTTTTACTGTTATTTTATTTGGTATTACCTATTTCTTTATGAAAAGAGGAATAGGTTTAAGAGATTAGAAATAACAGAAAGAACAATTTCTGTAGTAAATTACTTTTTAGATTCTCGAAAGAGGAAAATATTTAGTTTTGTTCCGATCGAATTTCCTAGACAATCCTTTAGAACAGTTTGAATTGTGGTATAAAGAAGCCCAGAAGGAGCATACCGCCGATGATCCTTCCGCAATGACTCTAGCTACCGCTAATTCAAAAGGAAAACCTACTGCACGCACCGTATTATTCAAAGGAATTTCCGGTGGGGGTTTGCTCTTTTTTACAAATTACTACAGCAGAAAAGCTAAAGATTTATCAGAGAATCCCAATGCGGCTTGGGTGTTTTATTGGCCGAAAATTTATAAGCAAGTATGCGGAGAAGGGTACGTTAAAAAATTAGCACGAAAAGAATCAGAAACTTATTTCGAAACTCGTCCGTACGAAAGCCAAATTAACGCATGGATCTCAGAACAGAGTCAAGAAATTCCCAATCGTGGGTATCTAATTGATCGACACCAAAAGTATCGAAAAAACTTTCCTGAGAAAGTATATTGTCCTGAATTCTGGGGTGGTTTTCGTTTAATTCCAATACGGATGGAATTCTGGATCGGGAAAAAACATCGTTTGCACGACCGAATTCTCTATTTAAGACAAGACGATCGGGAATGGAAAATCATCAGACTAGCACCGTGATAGAACGTGATAGAAATAGAGGAGAAGAAGTTTACTTTAATTATGCTTTTTTCCCAACCAAATATTCCTTAAGCAAATGCGCGGAGAGAGAGGGATTCGAACCCTCGATAGGGCTTCCGCCCCATACTCCCTTAGCAGAGGAGCGCCTTCAACCAACTCGGCCATCTCTCCGTCAATTTAAGAACAATGTAAAAAAATAATAATAATATCTTCTAACTATAACTTCTAACTATAACCAATTGCGTTATCGATCAAGATCAAAAGCTGAATGTAGTTTTTTGATGCCCGCCTCTAAATATTTTTCATCAATCAAAACTGAAATTTTAACCTCAGTAGCGGTTACTAAGTGCACACGAATTCCTTCTTGTCCCAGAGCGCTAAACATCCGAGAAGCAATTCCCGCATGGGAACGCATTCCCACACCTACTAAAGAAATTTTAGAAACGTCATCATTGCCCAATATTGTTTTGGCACCAAGTTCTTTTGCTATCATCCGTACAATCGGATATACTCTAAAATAGTCATCTCGCTGTAACGTAAAACTGAAATCAATTTTTTTAGTATCCGCAGCGGAAACTTGAACAATCATATCCACTTCGGTGTCAGTCTCACTGATAGGATCGAGAATGTGACTGACCAAATCAGGATTTTCGGGAATTCCTTGGAGAGTGAGTTTCGCTTGACATCTTTCGAAGGTAATACTTGATACAAGCGGCCGCTCAATACAATCTTGTCCGTAGGTAATTGTTGTTCCTGGTCCATCACGAAAACTAGACAACACACGGATGGGGACTTGATATTTTCCAGCAAATTCGAGACATCGATTTTGAAGTACTTGGGCTCCTAGACTGGACATTTCTATCACTGCATCAAAAGTGAGTTTTGAAATACGTCTGGCGGTAGGAATACCCTTAGGATCGCTGGTGTAAATTCCATCGACATCGGTAAAAATTTGACATTCGTCTGCTTTTAAGGCAGCGGCCAGAACAACCGCAGTAAGATCAGATCCTCCACGACCCAAAGTAGTAATTTCTCCAATTTCGCTAATTCCCTGAAATCCGGCCACTACGGGAATACATCCCTTTTCTAAATCGTCCAGTAAAATTTGAGGATCGATATCGACAATGCGAGCTTTTTTATGTTCATTAGTTGTTCTCAAACGGATTTGTGCGGCATTATAAGAAAGGGCGGGGCAATTTTTAGCTTCTAGTGCCATACTGAGCAAAGCGGCGGACATTTGTTCGCCTGTTGATATCAGAGCATTATATTCCCTAAGGTTATTGGCATTAGTTTTAGAAACAGAATGCGCCAATTCGATTAGTCGATCCGTCTCTTTGTACATCGCCGAAACCACTACAACCACCATATGACCCTGCTTTCGTGCTTCTGAAACAATGCGAGCGACATTTTTTATTCCATCTACATCTGCGACGGAACTGCCTCCAAATTTTTGAACGACTAAGGCCACTGAAAACTCCAAATGTTCCTTTCTACAATTTTCCAGAAAACATATACCGTCTTTCCGATTGCGTACTCGATCAATATCAACTGTTTTTTAATCTCCCCCTTGTCCCATCTCTCTAGTACGACTGTAAATTTGTATCCCTAATATCAATCCTTCCAGGAAATTTCTTTCTTTTGTAGTTAAACCTGTCATAAAACCATTTTTCTCTCTTTGCAATTCTGTAATTGCCTTTCTAATCCTAAATTTCGATCCACATTATAATTAATTTTCAGGAAACTACTCATTAGTTTTTAGGAAACCGCTCAATTCTGTTACGTAGCTTCTCTTCTGTGAATATGTAGGCAACGTCTTCACCTTATCTATTATCTATATATATCAATCATCTATATATCAATCTTCTAAAGAGGTACAAGAAGATAATTCGAAACGATCTAAACAATCTTATTTTCTCGGTTTTCCGACCCCACGCGTTCCCGAAAATTTCTATAGACAACTCGCTTCAAAACTTGAATCATTATATATCGCTAATCAGAAGTTATTTAGGACAACAACTAAATTTCTCAGATGTGAGAAACAAAATCTCAAACGTCTTTATACTTCTGATACTTCTGATACTTCTTACTAAAAAATATTTTCCTACTTTTCTGTTGTACAATACAACTCCAAACAATGTCCGAACAACCTACACAATAAACCCTATTCCAAAAGAAATATTTACCCATCTTTGCTCCTTATCTTTTGTTCACTTAGCACAGTTGCTGACTTATTCGTCTTCATAAAATATATTGCTTCTACTATTCAACGATATTTCTTCCGAATACAAGTAACAGTCGGCTGTTGTGTTTTCTTGGAAAGTGCACGATGACTCTCCATAGCCCTATTAAATCCTATATAATCCATCGTGAAATTATGTTCTTTGGCAATGTCTGATGTCAAATCAGGAGGAAAACCGTAAGTGTCGTATAATTGAAAAATCACATCGCCTGGAATTGTACGATGGGGTAGTTTTTTCATCTCTCGATCTAAAATTTTAAGACCTTTGCACAGTGTTTGAGAGAATTGAACTTCTTCCCGACGGATAGTCTGTTCAACAACAGATTGCGTCTTATACAGTTCAGGATAGGCACAACCCATTATTTTTACCAATGGACTTACCATCTGATAAAAAAATACTTCCTGTTGTCCCAATTTGTAACCGTGCCGAAGAGCGCGACGAATAATGCGACGTAAAACGTAACCTCTTCCCTCATTAGAAGGCAGAACACCGTCAGAAATAAGAAAAGTAGCTGAACGAATATGATCTACGATCACTCGAGCTGAAGCGCTACGATTGTCACTGCCAATTAGCGCTCTTAGAGATTTTAGAAGGTGTTGAAATAATTCTGTGTCGTAGTTGTTATATACACCTTGTGTTACCGCGGCAAGACGTTCAAGTCCCATTCCAGTATCTACGGAAGGTTCTTGTAAAGGACAAAGATTACCAGACAAATCTTTATCGTATTGCATAAATACCAAATTACAAATTTCTACACGACGATCTCTGTAAATTTTTGTAGGACCGTAATCGTAAAATATTTCCGTGCAAGGACCACAAGGTCCACTGTCTCCCATCTGCCAAAAATTCTCTTCTCTCCCGTGACGGGACAGACGTTTTGGGTCAACTTTCATTTCTCTAAGCCAAATGGACTCGCTTTCACAATCACCCTGTAATATAGTCACCCATAACTGTTTTTTTGGTAGTTCTAAAACCTCTGTCAAAAAACGCCAGGTATAACCAATAGCTTCACGTTTAAAGTAATTTTTAAAACTAAAATTCCCTAGCATTTCAAAAAAAGTATGATGGCGAGATGTGTAGCCAACACTCTCCAGGTCGTTGTGTTTCCCGCTTGCTCGTATACACTTCTGTATAGAAACAGCCTTCTGATAAGAACGTACATCGGTACCTAAAAATACATTCTTGAATTGCACCATTCCGGAATTTGTAAACAACAAAGTCGGATCATCCGTAGGAACTAAGGAGCTACTAGGAACGACCTCATGGTCTAATTTTCTAAAGTACTCAATAAAAAATTGACGCAATTGATTGCAGTTCATGTAATTTGACATTGGGGATTCGTTACGAGATTATTTAATTTTCAAATTTCTTTCTTAAGAAGTCTTTCTTTCGCACGTTTTCTTTGGCAATAGTTTTTCTCTCAAGCGAATTTCAATTTCTTCCGCAATTTCTTGTTCTTTCACCAAAAATCTTCGAACATTTTCTTTCCCTTGTCCGATATATTTGCCATTGTAACGGTACCAAGTACCCACTTTTTCGATAATCTCATTTTTAACCCCAAGACTAACTAATTCACTTTCACGAGAAATGCCCAGTCCATACAAAATATCAAATTCTATCTGACGAAAAGGGGGCGCTACTTTATTTTTAACCACTTTAACTCGTGTCTCGCTACCAGTAATTTCTTCTCCGCTTTTGACCGATCCAATGCGACGAATATCCAATCGTACAGAAGAATAAAATTTGAGGGCATTTCCACCCGCAGTGGTCTCAGGATTACCGAATACAACACCGATTTTCATTCGTATCTGATTGATAAAAATCACTAACGTATTAGATTTTTTAATATTAGCAGTAAGTTTACGCAGTGCTTGCGACATCAATCGCGCCTGAAGTCCTATATGAGAATCGCCCATATCTCCCTCAATTTCGGCTTTAGGTGTTAAAGCAGCTACAGAATCGACCACTATCACATCAACAGCACCCGAACGAACTAACATATCCGTAATTTCCAAAGCTTGCTCTCCTGTATCTGGCTGTGATATTAGCAGATCGTCAATTCTAACACCCAGATTTTTTGCGTAAATTGCGTCTAAAGCATGTTCAGCGTCTATGAAAGCCGCTACACCTCCCATTCGTTGGCAAGACGTAATAGTCTGAAGAGCTAAAGTCGTCTTTCCAGAAGCTTCTGGTCCATAGATTTCTATCACGCGTCCACGGGGTAAGCCTCCAACACCCAAAGCAATATCTAAACCTAAAGAACCTGTTGAAATTACATCAACGTTTTTAGCAATTTCGGCATCACCCAATCGCATTACCGATCCTTTGCCGAATTGATGTTCAATTTGCGATAAAATAGTACTTAGCATTTTTTCCCGGTTGTCCATTTTCATCCCTTAAATCTGTATTCGTATCCGCAACAAATCCGATCCAAAATGTAGAGCAATTACAACAGAACCGCAGAACTACAAAAACAAGTTTTGCCCCGTTGTAGTCTTCCCTCTATCTATTTCTCCAGTCAATCTATGATGGATTGAATCAGGTATTTTAATCCATAGATAACCGAAGAATCCTGAATGTGTTTACGACCACTACTAAACCGAGCTTTCCTACATTGTATTGTCCCCATCTTTTTTGCAATTCCAAACCAGACAGTTCCTATAGATTTTTCAGAAGTTGGCCCCATAGTTCCTGTAATACTCATAGAAATATCCGCACGACTTCGTTTTAATGCTCTCGCAGCCATTTCACGCGCTATCGCTTCACTGACGCTTCCTTCTTCTTGTATCAATTGAGGCTCTATACCTAAAATTTCCTCTTTTGAGTTATTACTGTATACAACAAACCCACAGTCGAACCAGGAAGAGCTGCCCGGAATTCGAGTAATGGCTGAACATAACCCTCCACCAGTACAAGATTCCGCTACTACCAGTTTCATATTTTTTTCTTTTAGTATCCATCCGAGTTGGCGACTAAAAGGATAATAGTTAATGTCCACATTGCACTTCCACAAAATCAAAAATCATTGCGAGAATGAAACCCTACCCAGGCCTTTTTAGATTATTTCCGTTTCTTTCTCACAGTAAAAATAGTCCAGAAGCGCGTGAAAATTTTTCTATAAATCAACTAAAATACTCACAACAATAACACTCCACCTCAGACCGAGAGAAAAACTTACCAAATAACCTTTGTCGCGTAAGATTAAGACAAACTTCCAGGTTTAACGCAATAAAGAAATCCACTTCTCCTGGTTATTGTATATTTTCTTAAAAGTCAATAGCGTATGAATCGCTTCGTACTCAGCCACTCTAGCAATAGAGTCTTTGCCTCCAACAAATTTTCCCAAACTATACAAAAACCAATTCAACCATACTCCCATCAAAGCTTTAAAAGCCAATCGTACTTGACTTAGTATTCCTCCAGAACGCACATATTCCCGAACTAATTTCTGATAACGATGCTCATCAACTTGTGTCGAATTCACGACACTCCAATCAAAAGCAGTACCGATTACTTCAGTAGTAGGATGAATAAGTCCTGACAGTTCCCAATCGAGAACAACAGGTTGTTCTTTCGTCTTCCAAAGAACATTATTGGGACTTATATCTCTATGACCAATAATGCAAGAAGACAATAATTGCATTGCAGCGATATTGCTTTTCTCAGCTGTTTCCATCAATAGCAATGCTAAAGATTTTAGTTGATCGCTTTCTTTTATTCCAAGCAAAATAGCTTTATTCAGAACATCCGTCCAAAGGTCTTTGTCGTAAGAATAGGTGCAACTGTGAAAGGAATTGTTTAATACAGCTAAATCCAATTTAGAAGGATCTAGAGCATGTATGTGCAAATTTGCCAACAAACTGCCCACAATTTTAGTCTGTTTTGTTGTAATTTTTTCAGATACCAATTTCTCTCCTATGATCCAATCGAAAAGTTGGAAAAAATAAGAACCGTACAGACAACTTCCTTTAGGAAAACTGATAACAGAGGACAATCCCGAGTTTTGGAAATTCTTAACAATTTTTTCGTTTTCCCTGCAAATCTCTTCGGATTCAGAAGACATACGTTTTAACGCATACGATCCAGATCGAGTTTTCAATCGCCACACTTCATTGTTACTCAATCTTCCCACAGATATAAGAACAGGATCCTCGAGCAAAGGCCCTAAAGAAAAATAGGCAGAAACTTTATCAAAAACAGAACTGATTGGGACAAATGTATCCGACATAGAAACATAGAAAAAACTTTTTGATCTTCACAACCATCTTCTCGCACTTCTCGCAGAAACCGCGCAAGCAAATTCCAAGTTGCGAAACCGATCTTTTACATTCTAACGCTCTGATTGAATGGTTGTCAAGATTGAATTATTAAAGCAATTCGAGAAGTACATCAGAGAAATAAAAATTCAGGATGATAAACATCATTCATATTAATTTCTAGAATTAAGAGCTTTTGCTTCTGTTCTAAGTCTTAGAAAATTACTGTAATCTCTCAAAGAGTTGCAAATCTTACAACGATATGCGAGCATGATGCCTACTTTAGGAAAAACTAAAATTCTTAAAAAATAAAAGAGGAAATTGGATATATAGAATTTATGTTACGGCGGAGTGTGTTAAGTTATGTCTCTCCAAGAAGAAAGAATTATTCAAATTCGAAGGCGGCTTACTGAAGTTTTTTGTCCAGAAAGCCTAACAGTACTTGATGAAAGCGATCATCACATAGATCATGTGAACACTACCAAAGGAGAAAAAGGACATTTCTTTGTTTGTATTGTAGCGAAAGCTTTTGAAAATAAAAATCTCGTAGATTGCCATCGTATGGTCTATAGCGCCTTGTGTGATTTTATGAAATCGGATATCCACGCTTTGAGGATTCAAGCAAAGTCGTCTTGATATTTCTCTGGATCTTAGTATTGGTCTTAGTGGTCTTGGTTCTTAGTATTGATATTTATTATGTATCGTGATATACGATTCGATGGGTTTTCGTATCCGATTTTTCGTTCTGTATTTCCGGAACTTTCTCGGGTAGCTCGGAGTTGTGTAGGCGTTCGTTAATTGTCTGCATCTTTAATTTTTTCATGTGTGTTGTAAACAAGTAACAAAATAAAAATACGATATACGAGAATTTAATAAATCTACATAATACAACAAATCTAAGATCCAAAATTTTGATTCAAAAAACCCCACGAAAAAACACTTTCGGATAGGGAGTAGAAAAACAGAAAAAAGTCGTGAAGAAAGAAATTCATCCAAGATATCAAGAAATTAAAGTGACGTGTAGTTGTGGAAACGTCTTTACTGTGGAATCTATCTTAGACCACGATCTTCGCTTAGAAATCTGCTCGGCATGTCATCCCTTTTACACCGGACAACAAAAAATCGTCGATACAGAAGGTCGGATCGAACGGTTTCGTAAAAAATATACTAAAAATCGGATGAAGGAAAATGAAAGAAAGAAAAGATGAAGAGAAGAAAAAAAGAGCTGCGAAAGCAAGAGCGGAAAAAGAGGCCCTCTTATCCTCTTGTGTGCAAAAATTACCTCTTTTGTGCAAAAATTAAAGGACTTTATCCGACTTCCGACCCGCGTCTCTTCGGGCCTACAGTCCGTTTCTTTGTCTCTATAAACTCCTACTCCAAGTCTACCGTACAATTTTACAATTTATTACAATATTAATAATTATTAATAATTCTTACTAATTTACAATCTATAAAATGTCTGAAACTTCCTCTTGTACGTTTACGTTGTTCAACATTCGTTTTTCTGACCTTACGGTGTCGTTACGAGAACTCGCCAGCTCATCCAAATACGCTTTAGTGATTCTACCAGAAATGTAATTTCCGGTAAAAACAGAGTCTTCAAATCTCAAGATTTTTGGTTTTTTGGAAACGACCGAATCGTTTATCGCTTGATATACATCGATAAGATCTTGATATATCAACCAGTCTGCTTTAATTGTTCTTCGAACATCATCGACCGATTTTTCGTATGCAATCAATTCCTGCGCTGTAGGCATATCGATTCCGTACACATTAGGGTAGCGGATCATCGGAGTCGCTGAGGCAAGATACACTTTTTTTGCTCCTGCATCGCGAGCCATTTGAATGATTTCTTTCGAAGTAGTTCCTCTTACTACCGAATCGTCTACTAATAAAACCTTTTTATCAACAAATTCAGTTTTTATCGCATTCAATTTCAAACGGACAGAACTTCGGCGTAGATCTTGTCCCGGCATAATAAATGTTCTTCCGATATAGCGATTTTTTACAAATCCCTCTGAATAAGGAACTTCTAAAACTTGGGCTAGAGCATGGGCCGCATTACGACTTGTATCGGGAATCGGAATAATTACATCGATACCATGATTAGGTCGCTCTTGTAAAATCTTTTTAGCCAATCTTTTCCCCATGCTGGCTCGTGCTTGATATA
Source organism: Coxiella endosymbiont of Amblyomma sculptum (assembly GCF_009883795.1). GTDB lineage: Bacteria > Pseudomonadota > Gammaproteobacteria > Coxiellales > Coxiellaceae > Coxiella. The sequence goes on along the minus strand of NZ_CP033868.1, from coordinate 483,765 downwards.
CGGGTATACTATCCATAATAGAGTCAGGACGCGCTAAATAGGTGTATTCAAAAATACACGGAGAGAGATTAACTTTTCTAGCGCATTGTTTTCGATGTATTTGCCCGTGTCGATCAAAGTAAATCACTTCGCCGGGATTAACATCATTCAAAAATTCAAACCCTAATGCATCCAGAGCGATACTTTCGGAAGCTAAAATGAACTCCGATGTACTCCCGTTTTCTCGTTTGCCATAAATTAATGGACGAATAGCATTTGGATCTCGAAAACCCACTATACCGTATCCGTTGATAATCAAAGCTGCTGCGAATGCTCCTTCGACTCGATTGTATACTTCTATCATAGCTTGAAATAATTGTTCAGGAGAAAGATGTATACTTCCAAAGCGTCGCAATTCATGAGCCACTACGTTAAGTAAAATTTCTGAATCCGATGTAGTATTTAGGTGGCGTAGGTCCACACGAATTAAATCATCAGCCAATTCTTTAACATTCACTAAATTTCCATTATGAACCAGGCCCAAACCGTAAGGGGAATTGACATAAAAAGGTTGAGACTCAGAAGGACTTTCTGTACCCGATGTAGAATAACGAACATGTCCAATTCCCATATTTCCTACAAGACGAAGCATATGAGATTCGCGAATTACATCACGAACTAATCCTTTGGATTTTCTCAAAAAAACTTTCTCACCGTCACTTGTCATAATTCCAGCTGCATCCTGCCCGCGGTGCTGTAGCATGGTTAATGCATCATAAATATCTTGATTCACACAGTCGCGAGCGATAATACCTACAATTCCACACATCCTACCATACTCCTCCTTATTGATTTTAATTCGAAGAGGCTTCTTCTAACCACTGAAGAATATTTCCAATCTGAGATGGAACAAACTGGTGTAGCCACATTGCTATTGGTTCAAATTTAGGTGCTAATTGCGACTGAGCAATTGCGCTCTTTTCTTCTTCGATGCCGCCGATACCGAAAAATGTAAGCAAAATAGCAACAATGAACAATCCTCGACCTGCCCCAAAAAAAATGCCCAATAATCGATCGGTAATAGTAAGATCTATTTTTTTCACCAGTGCGCACATCATTGAATTAATAAAAGCCCCGGAAATTAAAACAGCTAGAAATAAAACCCCAAAGGCGATCGCATATCGAAGACTACCCAAACCAATCCATGGATGTAAAAAAACTTGAACAGGTTCCGAAAATTTAAATGCAACGATAACTGCGAAAATCCATACGATTAAAGAAATAGACTCTCTTACAAAACCACGAAAAAAACTAACAACAATCGAGAGAAAAACAGTTCCGACGATAGAAAAATCGATCCAATTAAAACAAGACACAATACCAAAATTCATTTTATCCGTCTCCGAAAGACAATTTTATCCGTCTGTCTCATCATAGATTTTGTATAATCTAAAAAGACAAGTTAACAGATTAATGCGTGAATAAATATAAGCATTAAAACCATCTCTTGCAATTGTTTAAATAGTCTTTCGCTTGTTTCGAAAAAATTCCTGTCGACAAATCGACAAAATTTTAGGGGTTTTTTATCACCGGTTCTGAGAAAAGAATTTTTTAGCTATAGCTACTGTATAAAAGGAACCAAACACCACAATGCGATCTTGTGCTGCACATTTCGCAATCGCTGCTTCTAAAGCTTTATTAACTGATACAAAATTACAACAATGTTTGACACCTTTTATCCTCAAAAAATCCACTAGCTTCTTACCAGAAGCACCTCGTTGTACTTCTGGTAAACCTCCTACATACCAACAATCAATGCAAGATAGCATAGGTGTAATGGTACCTAAAATGTCTTTATCCTTTAGCATTCCAAATACCGCAAAAGTTTGTCCCGAATAAGACGTACGATGAAGTTGTTCTGCTAAATATTGAGTGGCTTGTGGATTATGTGCCACGTCAAAAATGACAGATACAGGTTTCTCCAATTGTTCAAAACGATCGGGCAAAACAGCTTCTCGAATACCGGATATTACAGAAAATTTTCTTACAGGCAGACAATCTTGCAGCTGAGTGATTACCATCAAACTAGTAGCTACATTCTGGATTTTTAATCGAGGAAAGGGCAAAGAATCATAGTAAATACCATTAGGACCGTTCCATTCCCATGTTTTTTTATTTTTAACAATGAAGAAATCTTTCCTAAATTGAAAAATAGGAGATTTTAATAACCGAGCTGCTTCAAAAATGCTATCTGGCGGATTAGGATCACCACAAATTACTGGATGGTATGCTCGAAAAATTCCCGCTTTCTCTCGTCCAATAGATTCCCGATCACTTCCTAGCCAATCTGTGTGATCGATACCAATCGTAGTAATTACAGAAACATCTGGATCAATAATGTTGACGGCGTCTAGACGCCCTCCCAATCCCACTTCCAGTAAGAGAACGTCTAATGCCAATCTTTTACAAATGTAGAGACATGCCAAGGTAGTAAATTCAAAAAAACTCAGAGCTTGTTGATTGCGGTTTTTTTCAATAAACGTAAAAGCCTCAGTAAAATCTCTATCAGACATCGGGCTATTATTGAAACGCAATCTTTCGTTAAAGAATAACAAATGAGGTGATGTATAAGCAGCCACTTGGTATCCAGAAGCCAGGTAAATACTTTCGAGAGATTTAATTACAGATCCCTTTCCATTGGTTCCCGCTACTGTAACGACAGGACATGAAAAATCAGACAATCCCAATTTGCCTGCCAAAGAAATTATTCTAGACAAGTCCAGATCAATTTCACGGTAATGAAGTGTATTGATATAATCTAACCAAGTATGCAAATCTCGACAAATTACCATTTTTCCTTCCTATTGGGTTTCTTTCCTATTGGGATTTGAATGCTCTAATTTATTTAGACTAACTTGATGTAGATTTCCGATTATTGTAGATTATATATTTTTTATTATTGGTCGGTGGATTAATTTAGCGATGAGAGAGGACACAATTTTTCTTAATTCGCGTCGATCTACTACCATATCGATAGCTCCATGTTCTAACAAAAATTTACTGCGTTGAAAACCTTTTGGTAGAGTTTCTCGAATAGTCTGTTCAATTACTCGTGGTCCTGAAAACCCAATCAACGCATTAGGTTCCGCGATAATAACATCGCCCAACATAGCTAAACTAGCAGAAACCCCTCCCATAGTAGGATCCGTCAATATTGAGAAAAATGGAATTCTACGTTTTGACAGTTGTGCTAGCGCAAAAGTTGTTTTAGCCATTTGGAACAAAGAGAAAAGACCTTCTTGCATACGAGCGCCTCCGCTCGTTGAAAAACAAATAAGTGTTCGTTCTTCTTTCATAGCTATTTCTACACTTTTCACAAATTTTTCTCCGACCGCGGTTCCCATCGATCCCCCAATAAAAGAGAATTCGAATGCGGTAGCAATAATAGGAATATCGTAAAGATTACCTTTGTATACGACGAGAGCTTCTTTCTCTCCCGTCAATCTTTGGGTGCTATTAAGCCGATCTTTGTATTTCTTTGAATCTCGGAACTTAAGGCGATCTATTGGTAACAGATGCCCCTCTATTTCTTGTTGGCCTCCCGAGTCCAAAAATTGCATCAACCGTTTTCTAGCACCAATACGAATATGATAATTACATTTAGGACACACTTCCAAATTTCTTTCCAATTCAGCACGATACAGAATCGACGTACAAGAAGGACATTTGCTCCAAATTCCCCTTGGGACTCCTTTCTTAATGGAAGTGGAAATTTTTGGAAGTAATCGCATAAACCAATTCATTTTTATCTGAACCTTTCCAAATTCTATTTACCTTAATACAACTGATTGACAATTCCAAACAAAGACAAATGTCATATACTAAAACAAAATGGTCCTGATTGAGTCTGAGGCAGATTAAATTCTTGAGGATAAGTGACATCTGCTAAATACAATCCATTTGGTGATACCGTTACCGTTCTTCTGTAGAAATCTTTAACTTTTAGAACAATTTCTGCCCATTTTGGTTCTTTTCGCCCGCTTCCAATATCAATCAAAATACCCACAATATTCCGAACCATATGTAATAAAAAAGCGTTTCCTCGTACCTCAATAACCACCATATGTTGCGTGCGAGAAATTTTGATCCGAAAGATAGTACGTGTCGAAGTTTTTGATTGACAGCCTTTTCCTTGAAAGGATCGAAAATCGTGTTCTCCTATAAAGTACTGCGCAGCAACTCTCATTCGATTTTCATCTAGAGGCCAACGACACCATCCTATCGCCTTATGCAAAATTCCTGGTCGAATTGCACGATTATAAATCAGATAGCAATACCGTCTGGATTTCGCAGAAAATCGAGCGTGAAAACACCTATCTACTTCCTGAGCCCACAAAACACTGATATCGGAAGAAAGATTGCTGTTGATACCGAAAATCCAAGAACGTCCACTACGGTAAGACACTGTATCAAAATGCACTACCTGTCCATTTGCGTGCACTCCAGAATCAGTTCGACCGGCACAAACTGTGGAAACAGGATGACTGGCTACTGTGTGTAAAGCCGTTTCTAATTCTCCCTGAATCGTTTTAAGACCCTTTTGGATTTGCCAACCGCGATAAGCAGATCCGTCATAACTTACACCTAAAACAACACGACGGATCATAACGATTCCAATCTCACAATTAAGGAAAAAATTGTACAGTGTTCTTTTTCTGCTCTCATTCGTATATCATAACAAATAACTAAGAAAGATTTTTTTGAAGAAAACGCAGTATCATTCCCTACGTTTTTTATTCGATATCAAGTAAAGTTTAAGAAATTATTCTCAACAAGAAAACACTAAAATAACAATAGAAGATATTGAGACACAAAATTTTCGATCTTATCTTCCGAAATGGCTATCGCATCGAAGATTGGACAAATTTTCAGCGATCAATTTCATCAAATCAATTGCCAAAAAGAATTTCTTTTTTGAAGAAAAATCTTGGATTTTTCCTAATTTATTGATTACAGTGACAGTATTTACATTACTTTCAAACGCTTTTTCCGAATTGAGTACAACCATATCCATATTTTTTTTCCGCAATTTCATTTTTGCGTTTTCCAAATGATTTTCAGTTTCCAATGCAAAACCTACAATAAAAGGCTTATTAGGTAGACTAGATACTGCCGATATAATGTCAGGATTTCTTACCAAATCAAGAGACAGAGAAACTTTACACTTTTTTATTTTTGTAACCGACGGCATAGCGGAACGGTAGTCGCTTATGGCCGCTGCACTGATAAACACATCGCACTTTGAAGCTTCTTGTATAACCGCCTCAAGCATCTCTTGCGCGGTTACAACATCAATACGATTAACGTTTTTGGGAAGAAACAGAGTTGTTGGTCCACTGACCAAAGTAACTGTAGCTCCCATAGTAATAGCTGCTTTAGCTAAAGCGTAGCCCATTTTTCCAGAACTTCGATTAGTAAGATAGCGTACGGGATCAATAGCTTCACACGTTGGACCTGCTGTTACGAGTACATATTTGTCTGTAAGAATTTTTTCAACTGTGCGTTGTTCCAAACAATATACTAATTCTTCAGGTTCCAGCATTCTTCCCGGACCAAAATCCCCACATATTTGTGCGCCTATATCGGGTCCAAATATTTCAATACCGTATTTTTGAAGCCGTATGATGTTTGTTTGGGTAATTTCGTTATACCACATTCGTTGATTCATAGAAGGAGCTACTGCAATTGGTGTTTCTGTAGTTAAGCAAAGGGTTGTAAGAAGATCGTTCGCTCGACCATACGCCAATCGTGAAATGAAATCAGCGCTGGCGGGAGCAATTAAAATTTGCTCGCACCACCGAGCTAAATCAACATGCGCCATTCCAGAGAAATTTTGAGCAGAAAACAACTTGCCTGATACAGGAAATCCGGATACTGTTTGGAAAGTCAACGGAGAAATAAAAGCTTGCGCCTTAGGTGTCATCACTACCCTAACTAACGCTCCTTGTTTTCTTAATCTTCGTATTAATTCGACACTTTTATAAGCAGCGATAGAACCGGTAATGCCAAGAAGAATTTTCCTGTTGTGTAACATAAAAATCAACTATAGTCGGAATATCAAGACATAATACACGACTCCACAATTGGATGTTAAAAATACTCTCTCAATAGAGACAAAATATTTTTTGAACTGTCCGTTCTTATTCGCAAAACACCAGTCAGAAAAAGTTTTCGTTAATTAATGCTTCCGCTATTTGAACAGAATTGAGCGCAGCACCCTTCCGGACATTATTGGCTACTACCCATAAATTTATTCCATTTGAACAGAAAATATCTTTTCGAATCCTTCCAATAAAAACTGCATCGGTATTTTTAGCATGACTAGCGGCGGTCGGATAGGAATTATTTTCGTCTATCACTACAATCCCTGAAGCCCGCTTTAGGCATTCTCTTACCTTTTCCAGGCTAATGGGACGGCAAGTTTCGATGTAAACAGCTTCGGAATGACCAAAAAATAATGGAACTCGAACGGCTGTCGGATTAATTTGTAAACTGCGATTGCCCATAATTTTGTGTGTTTCCCAAACCATTTTCATTTCTTCTCTCGTATATCCATTGTCACAAAAAACATCAATATGGGGCAATACATTGAAAGCAATTTGTAAGGGAAAAACAGTTAACTTTCCTATAGGTTTACCGTTTAATAAACAAACGGTTTGTTCCTCTAATTCCCGAATAGCTTTTCGACCTGCTCCCGAAACAGATTGATACGTAACAACATTTATACGCGCAATTTCTACAATGTCGTATATAGGTTTTATAGCTACCACCAGCTGGATAGTAGAACAATTTGGATTGGCAATAATGTTACGGTTACGATAATTCGTCAAGGCAGACAGATTTACTTCCGGAACTACCAACGGAACGTCGTTTTCATAGCGAAAACAGGAAGTATTATCGATTACAACACATCCTGTCTCTGCAGCACGTGGTGCGTGTCGGGACGAACACTCTTCCCCAGCTGCAAAAAAAGCGAAATGGATCGTAGAAAAATCGAATTCTTCCAAATTGTAAATCTTTTTTTGTTTCCCACCAAGCAGTATTTTTTTTCCTTCCGAACGTTTGCTTGCGACTAGATAAATTTTCCTAGCGGGGAATTGTCTCTCAAGAAGAAGTTGAAAGATTGTTTCGCCAACTATACCAGTTGCTCCTACTATAGCGATGTTATACACAACGATTTTTCTATCTGTCTCAAACAATATCTCATAAGTTTTGGGCCTTATGGCGTAAATAATGATCCATTAACACTAAAGCCAGCATGGCTTCAGCAACAGGCGTAGCACGAAGTCCTACGCAAGGATCGTGACGACCTGTAGTAATCACAGTCGTTTCTTGTTCTTTGGTATCGAGAGTTCTTCCCAAAATTCGAATACTGGGTGTCGGTTTGAAAGAAAGACTTACAAGAATATCTTGACCCGAAGAAATTCCGGCCAATATCCCTCCAGAATGATTAGATAAAAAACCTTCTTTTCGCATTTCATCACGATGAATTAATCCTGTCTGTTCGATCACCGAGAATCCATCTCCAATCTCCACTCCTTTAACGGCGTTAATTCCCATCATAGCAGAAGCAATGTCAGCGTCTAATTTATCGAATACAGGATCTCCCAACCCTACAGGAACTCCTCTTGCAATCACGTTAACTTGTGCACCAATTGAATTTCCTTGTCGTCGCAATTCCGTAATAAACCGCTTAAGTTTCGAAATTTTATTTTCATCAGGAAAGAAAAAAGGATTATTTTCCACAACGGACAAATTAATTTTTTCTGCTCGAATAGGACCTACAGCAAAAACATATCCTTGAATATCGATTCGCAACGTTTCTCGCAAATATTTTTTAGCAACAGCGCCAGCAGCAACCCGCATAACGGTTTCTCGAGCAGAAGCTCTTCCTCCTCCTCGATAGTCTCTCAATCCATATTTTTTAAAATAAGTATAGTCACCGTGACCAGGGCGAAACAATGTTTCTATTTTAGAATAGTCCCGTAAGCGTTGATCATTATTTTGAACCAATAATGTGATAGGGGTTCCTGTAGTTTTCCCTCTAAAAACTCCTGACAATATTTTAATTCTATCGAATTCTCTACGCTGCGAAGTAAATAAAGATTGTCCAGTCCTGCGTCGATTAACATCCGATTGAATGTCTTTTTCACTCAAAGAAAGCCTAGGTGGACAGCCGTCGATGATTGCCGCTAATACCGGACCATGACTTTCTCCGGCGGTAGTTACAGTAAACAGTTTCCCAAATGTATTTCCGGACATCGTATTTTACTTAGTAGCAACCGAAACTCTGTAAATTATCTGTACGAGATAAGGAAGATACAAAATTTTCCTACTTCTTTTTGAATTTCCCTCGATCATAAAAAATTTGGTGTTTCCAAAAAGAAAGAATCAATTTGAAAACTTTTCTATAGCGAGGTCAGTTATTTTCTCAATCAGACTTTGTAATCGAGAATTCAAAGAAGTTTTGCAACCAAGCAACCAATCGTAAAGCAAGGAATCAGACTCATCAAGAAGTTGATTGAACAATTTTTTTTCTTCAGCACTCAAATTTTGAAATTTCTTTTTATAAAACCGATTTAGAATAATGTCCAATTCCAAAATACCGCGACGGCACTTCAATTTAATTTTTTTTGATTCTGAAAACCTCTCTGAAAACCTCATCGTTTTTCCCTAAATTGAACTCGTTGATTTATCCGACACAATAATTCGTATCCGGTAGTACCTGCTTGTTTGGCTATGTGTTCAATAGGCAAATTGCTTCCCCACAAAATCACTTCGTCGCCAATTTTGGCGTTTGGTTCTCGATTCAAATCAATGGCTATCATATCCATAGACACTCGACCGAGTAGTGGACATGTTTTTCCATGTAGTAGAGTTGGAGTACCACTGGGTATACGACGTAAATATCCATCACCATAGCCAATACTGACAATTCCAATAAGCGTATTCTCTGAGAAACGCCAAGAACATCCGTAGCCTACTACATCCCCAGGACGGCAATTTTTAATTGATATTATCTTAGCGGATAGAGTCATTACGGGCTTTAAGTTTCGTTCAACACCAGTTTCCCAAGAGAAAGGGGATACTCCATATAACATAATTCCAGGACGGACCCAATCAAAAAAAGCGATAGGATAATTCAATAAACCTGCTGAATTTACTATACTTTTAGGAACATGCTGATTTTCAGTGATTTTAATAAATCGATTGATTTGCCATTCAGTAAAAGATCGATCTTCGTTATCAGCGTCGGCTAAATGCGTCATTAATCCAATGGGTTTTTGTATAGACAGACAAGAAGATAGACGATCGTAGACAGATTTTAAGTTCTTTGGAGAAAAACCTAATCGATGCATTCCAGTATCAATCTTTAGCCAAATCTGCAGAGTTGAAAAAGTTTTATTTTCTCTCAAAAGATCCACTTGATAAGAATGATGAATCACCGCCATTAGATCATTCTGAATGAATTCATTCAATTCCATTTTGTCGCTAAATCCACGCATTACTACAATTGGTGTCGAAATTCCGTTGCTTCTTAAAATTAATGCTTCGTCGATGCAAGAAACTCCAAACGCGTTTGCACGTTCGAGTGTTTTAGCAACTCGAATCAATCCGTGACCGTAGCCATTACTTTTGATCATAGCCAGAACAGCAGAATTAGGAGCAATCTCTTTGATCCGAGAAAAATTGTATTTAAGTCTCTGCAAATCAATAGTGGCAAATGTTTGATGCATTACGTGTACTTTCAACGCGTAATCGCCGTCGGTATATTCTCGCAAGAAAAATTATCAAAACGAGTATATTGTCCACGGAATGTAAGTACTATTTTCCCAATAGGACCATGCCGATGTTTCGCAACAATAATTTCCGCTTTCCCTTTGTCAGGAGAATCTTCGTGATAAACCTCATCACGATAAATAAAAGCAATTAGATCAGCATCTTGTTCAATTGCACCCGATTCTCGTAAATCTGGCATCATAGGACGCTTATCAATTCGAGATTCTAAGCTACGATTAAGTTGAGATAGAGCAATAATGGGGACATTTAACTCTTTTGCTAATGCTTTTAAAGATCGAGAGATTTCGGAGATTTCCATATTACGATTTTCCCTATTTTTTGAAATATGCATCAATTGTAGATAATCCACAGCAATCAAACCTAAGTTTCCGTATTCACGTACCAAACGTCTTGCTCTCGAACGGATCTCTCCCGGAGTGAGAGCGGGAGCGTCGTCAATAAAAAATTTGGTTTCTGAAAGAATTTCTACAGCGTGTGTAATGCGAGGCCAGTCATCGTCTTTAAGTTGACCCGTACGTACTTTGTGTTGGTCGATTTCCCCCAAAGACGAAATCATCCGCATCACCAAAGCTTCAGCAGGCATTTCCATACTAAAAATGAGTACAGGTACGTTGCATTTTATTGCTACATGTTCAGCAATATTAATTGCTAGTATGGTTTTTCCCATAGAAGGACGACTTGCAATAACTATCAGATCAGATGGCTGTAGTCCAGAAGTTAATCTATCCAAATCGACAAATCCCGAAGACAGTCCGGTAAGAATTTTACCGGACCTATAAAGCGTTTCGATACGATTTGTTGCTTTGGATAACAAAATGTTCATTGGTAAAGGACCCAATCCTCGAGAATAACTTTCAGAGATATTAAAAACTTTTTGTTCGGCCGTATCCAACAATTCTCTCATGTCTCGACCGTTGGGATAAAATCCATCTCGTACAATATCTGTTCCAACTTCGATCAATTTTCGCAAAACCGCCAATTCTCGTACAATATCTGCATAGGCCGTAACGTTTGCAGCACTAGGTGTGTTTTTAGCCAATTCGTAAAGATAAGAAGCTCCAGATATACTCAGTTGATCTCTTGTCTTAAGGAATTCGGACACAGTCAATACATCTAAAGGTTTATGGTGCTCAACTAAGTAAGACATTGTTTCAAAAATTTTCTGATGATCAGATCGGTAAAAGTCTTTTGCGCTTATACGATCTACAACGCAATCCCAAGCGCGGTCGTCCAACATCAAAGCACCAAGTACAGACTGTTCTGCTTCTTGTGAATGAGGCGGAATTTTAGGAGGGGAAACTTTATCTTTTTGATGCGGAAACATAGTTTTTGTAGTGTAACACCTCTACATTGAAACAAGAAGATTGTTTCTTGCATAAATTTTTAACCTTCTTTTGCTTCCATTCTAATTCTAAGAAGTACTTTTTTGCTTTCGAGAAGTATTTTTTTATTCATCGGATGATATTACAATTTCCACTGTAGTAGAAATTGTAGTGTGAAGACGGATTTTAATTTCGTATTCTCCAATCTGACGGATAGGCCCTTCAGGAAGTATTATTTCATGTTTTTCAATAGAAAAACCACGACTGACAATCGCTTCAGAAATTTCCCTCGGTCCTACTGAACCGAAAAGCTTCCCTTCGTTTCCAGATTTTGCCAGAATGCGGAAAGTTTTCCCTTCTAATTCCTTTGCGCGCACTTTAGCCCGTTCTATTTGTTCCGTCAGCAGCTTTTCCAGATCTGCACGATATTTTTCAAATTCTGCAACATGTTCTGTTGTAGCAAGTACCGCCTTTCCATGCGATAACAGAAAATTCCTTGCGTATCCAGGTTTTACAAGAACCTGATCGCCAATATTTCCTAAACCATTTACTTTTTCTCGCAAAATAACTTTTACAGTATTCATAACTTAAATCCTTATTATTTATTTCAATTTTGAAACAATACATAACGTTTTCGAAAATTACAGAAACTGTCCATAAGTCCTACGATAGCTAAAACGACAGTTGTAAAAAAAGTCAACAATAGTAGAGCAATATAGATTGTTATTATCAACAACAGCATCTCCTTCCGATTTATCGCCAACCGATGAAGAAGACTCAAGCCTCCTATCATAAAAGGAAGTAACAATGTAGGATAAATATCTTCCAGCCAACTCGATTGCCAAAACAAACCAATAGTAACAATGATCAACAGCATTGCACTCGTTTGATCCATACGGATCTCTGTAAATTCCAATCGAAATCGTCCTGGAAAAAAAAGAGCTGTTTGCCACCATCTGGCTAAAACTAGCAAAACAATTATTCCAAATAAAACAAAAAAAACAAAACTGCCGGTAGCGATAGTAGCTAAACTCCGAATAATTTCTGCAGAATGATTGGTATCCAAATGAAAAGTCAACATCCAGTCGTTAGTTAAAAAATAACCTTTGATTAATTCCACCCATATTTTCCGAATATTAGGAAAAACAAGATGAATTAGACTGACCAGTAAAATTCCTATTAAAGAAGCGGATTCCAACACTCGTTTCCAGGAAACAGTGTGACGCAGAATCAGAGCTAGTACAAACATTAAACCACATTGAGCCAACAATAGATCGAATCTGTAAAAAAATCCAAAATGTTGGGTTATCGCTAAGGCAATAGCAGGTAAAAGTATAAAAGATAAAACGGACAAACTCGCTTTATAGCCTTTTTGGAGCGTAATCAATCCTAAAACTAGGGAAGCGATAAAACCTACAGGTAAAACGAAACCCAATAACACACAACCTAGCGCAGACATAGATGCGCACATGTTATCGGCTAGTAGGTATTCTCCTAGTTTTTGAACTAAATTATTCAAATTACCTTAACTCTAAATTACACTTATCTCTCGAAAAAAATAAAAGATTGAATTTACCTATGCGTATCACAATACGGCAATAAAGCCAAATAACGAGCTATTTTAATGGCACGGGATAATTGACGTTGATATTTTGCGCTTGTTCCTGTGATGCGACTCGGAACTATACGGCCAGATTCCATAACGTAGTTTCTTAATAAGTCAACGTCTTTATAATCAATCTCTTGAATACTTTTTGCCTTAAAAACACAAAACTTTTTTCGACGAAACAAATATGCACTCCTCTCTAAATTTCTTTTGGTGATGCTTCGGCAGATTCCACAACAAATTTCGATTTTTCTCTTTGATCTCTTTGAATATTATCCCAATTCGAGACTTTTTGCGATAAGAGAAGGCTCAATAATGGCACGATTGCGTTTTAAAACCAGACTGCGAATTACGGCATCATTATAACGAAAGGCGTTTCTCAGATCATCTAGAACAGTTTTGCTACACTCAACATTCATCAAAAGATAGTGAGCTTTATGCGCTTTATGAATAGAATAAGCCAGCTGCCGACGCCCCCAGTTTTCTAAACGGTGGATTTTGGCCTTACCTCCGGATATCATCGTTTGATAGCGCTCAATCATCTGTGATACCTGGCTACTCTGATCAGGATGAATCAAAATCACGATCTCGTAGTGCCGCATGCCATTTTTTCCTTTCAGTCAAGCAATCCTGAGAAAACTTCTGAGATTGCATCGGTAAAATAAAGGTGATATTCTAGTCGAACTTACAAAGAAGATCAAATTCAATCTAAAGGTATGATTCTTTATATTCAATCCACCCAGATCAAACCGGTTTTAGTTTAGATAGAAGATAGATAAGAAAGATCTTAAAATACCAAAGTGTTTTGGTTTGTAATCGAAAAACAATATAAGTTATGTTGCTTACTGAAAATATTGGTGTTGGAAATTATCGAATCCAATCTTACGATTCCAAATCGGTTTTGATCAATGAAACGCTCTATACCTCAAGCGTCGTTGTTTTTCCCTCCGTTCTTATTGAAAATTGGGGACCAAAATCTTTGGAAGATATAAAGATTAGACATTTTCGCAGTATATTTTCTTTGAATCCCGAAACAATTATTCTTGGTACTGGGAGAAAGTTTTCCTTTTTAGATCCGGAAAAACTTGAATTACTTCTTCAACAGAAAATCGGAATTGAATGTATGGATACAGGCGCTGCCTGCCGAACCTATTCAGCTCTGAATTCCCAAGGAAGAAGAGTAGCGGCAGCGCTGATTATATAAAATTACGAGTTCATGAAAAAATTAATTATTGTGGCTGCACAGATTAATTTGCTAGTTGGAGACGTTGAAGGTAATACTCAACTCATTATTGATACTTCCAATCGTGCTTATCGTGAAAGCAGAGCTGATATTATATTGTTTCCCGAATTAGCTATTACCAGCTATCCACCGGAAGATTGGATTTTCCGACCCGCGCTTTATCGACGTGTGCACCGAGCGCTGTGGCGTATTTCTAAAGAAGTTAAGCATATTGTTGTCATTGTAGGATATCCGGACTTTCAAGATAAGCATTACTACAACAAAGCAGCTGTAATTACCGAAGAAAAGATAATTGCGACCTATAAAAAACACGCACTGCCTAATTATCAAGTTTTTGATGAAAAACGTTACTTTTCTTCTGGAAATCAACTTTGCATTGTAGAAATTAAAGGAGTCAAAATTGGATTGTTGATTTGTGAAGACTTGTGGCTAGAAAATCCTTTAAAAGACACTGTTAAAGCGGGAGCGCAATTGATTGCTTGCATAAATGCTTCTCCTTTCACTCAAGACAAACCACTTCGACGACGTAATTTATTGGCAGAACGTACTCGAAAATACCATGTTCCCATTATTTATTTGAATTTGATTGGAGGACAAGATGGGCTTGTCTTTGATGGTGGTTCTATGGTATTTGACCACAATGGAGATTGTGTTCAGCAATGTACTTATTGCAAAGAAGAGTTAATGGTTGTTGAAATTGATTGCGGACGCCGATTAGATATATGTACTAAAGATCCTTTGTTATCAGAACCACTATTGGATGAAGAAAAAATTTACAATGTTTTGGTATTGGGTATTCGCGATTATATCAATAAAAACAATTTCCCTGACGCTATTATAGGTCTTTCTGGAGGGATCGATTCAGCTTTAACACTAGCCATCGCCGTCGACGCTATTGGTCCATCTCGAGTGAGCGGAGTTCTGATGCCGTCTGCATTTACTTCCAAAATAAGTATTGAAGACGCACAATCAGAAGCCAAAGCGTTAAAGATTTCTACATCTGTGATTGACATTACCTCCATTTTTCAAGAGTTCCTTCAAAGTTTAGCCTCGGAATTTTCAGATCTTTCCGGAAAAAGTACTTCTCTTCTTAGAGATACTACTGAAGAAAATCTACAAGCACGCATTCGGGGTACCTTGCTAATGGCTTTGTCTAATAAAAAGGGTTCTATTGTCTTGACAACTGGAAATAAAAGTGAAATATCCGTTGGATATACAACATTATACGGCGATATGGCTGGAGGTCTCAGTGTGTTAAAAGATGTCTATAAAACCATGGTGTATCGATTGTGCAAATACCGAAACGCTATTTCACCCGTCATTCCAGAGCGCGTCTTAGTCCGAGCGCCTTCTGCAGAACTTGCTCCTAATCAAAAAGATCAAGATGACTTACCACCTTATCCAGTGTTGGATGAAATTTTAGAAAATTACATTGGGAAAAACCAAGATCCGAATACTATTGCGGCTGTTAGTGGTTTCGATATCAGGATGGTCGATAAAATAGTACAGATGGTCAATCGCAACGAATACAAGAGACGCCAAGCACCTGTTGGTATTCGCATCACAGATTGCTCTTTTGATAAAGATCGACGGTATCCGATTACCTCTAGGTTTCCAAAAGATGTTTAGAATTATTTTTCCAGAGTCATCATATCTCTAACAGTTAGGAACAATTTAGGTCAACAGTTTTAGAGTTTTTGGAAAAATCTCTGAACTTCCTAGTTCTTGTGGTTCTTGTGAAAATAAATTGAGAACGTATAGCGAACTCATTCAGACAGAAACTCCCCCCTTCCTCATTAATCAACAATCAACATTAATCAACTTGCTTCATACTGAGACGAACTCGACCTTGTCTATCAATTTCAATGACTTTAACACGCACTATTTGACCTTTCTGAAGATAATCCCGTACGTTCGCTACACATTTGGTCGAAATCTGCGATATATGAACAAGTCCTTGATAATTAGGCAAAATCTTAACTACTGCTCCAAAATCCAAGATCTTAACAACCGGGCCTTCATACATCTTACCCAATTCCACTTCAGCTGTTAATTCTTCAATCCGCTTTCTCGCCGCTTCTCCTTCCTCTGTAGAAAACGCAGCGATTTTAATTCTTCCATCGTCAGAAATATCGATAGCACAATTTGTTGCTTCAGTAATTCCCCGAATCATTACCCCTCCTTTTCCGATAACATCACGAATCTTTTCTGGATTGATCTTCATTGTGATATAGCGCGGTGCCAATTGAGAAATTTGTGAGCGGGGTCGAGCAATAGCAGCATCCATTATGTCGAGAACATAGAGACGATTTTTCCTTGCCTGCTCAAGAACACACTCCATAATTTCTTCAGTAATACCTCTAATTTTAATATCCATTTGCAGTGCTGTTATACCATCTCTCGTACCAGTTACTTTAAAATCCATATCACCCAAATAATCCTCCTCACCGAGAATGTCCGACAAGATTCTGTATTTATCTCCTTCCTTGATTAATCCCATAGAAATACCTGAAACAGATGATTTCACAGGGACTCCAGCATCCATAAGCGCCAAACTACTCCCGCATACGCTTGCCATAGAACTCGAACCGTTTGATCCGAGAATCTCGGAAACTATCCGAATTACATAAGGAAATTCTGACAAATTGGTAGGAACTACCGAAACGATCGCTCTCTTCGCTAGACGTCCGTGCCCAATTTCTCTTCGTTTAGGACCGCTCATAAAACCAACTTTTCCGACACAAAAAGGTGGAAAATTGTAGTGAAAGATAAAATCTTCACGACGGTCTCCATCCAAATCATCGACCATCTGGGCATCTCGCTCGGTTCCCAAAGTAACAACCACTAAAGCCTGAGTTTCTCCTCGAGTAAATAAAGCCGAACCATGAGAACGAGGCAATACACCTACACGTATAGAAATAGGACGTATGGTTTCGGCGTCTCGTCCGTCAATTCGAGGATGACCCGACAAAATTCTGTCACGAACAACTTTACGTTCCAAATCGTGAAAAATAGACACCACTTCCTGTACAGCAATAGAATTCCCTTCTCCATTTTTTTCTGAAGTGATGTCAGTTAAAAGATTATCCCTAATAATTTGAATCCGATTCTTACGAACATCTTTCTCTACAATACAGTAGGCTTCTTGGAGAGAAGATTTTGTCTTTTTAGTTATTAAGGCTTCCAATTCTCTATTAGGTTCAGGTGGATGCCACTCCCATTTGTTATTTGTAATGACGATAGACGCTTCAACAAATTCATCAATAGCATGAATAGCTTTTTGCATAGCATTGTGTCCATACAATACGGCTTCTAATATAACGGATTCCGACAACTCCTTAGATTCCAGTTCAACCATAAGAATCGCATCTTTTGTACCAGAAACAGTCAGATCAAGTTGTGATTTCTTTAATCCTTCTAAAGAAGGATTTAGAAGGAATCCAATTTCCTTTCCTTGATAACCAACGCGCGCTGCACCTAAAAGAGCACTAAACGGGACACCGGATACACCTAAAGCGGCTGAAGCTCCTAGAATAGCGGGAACGTCTGCAGGCACTTCCGGATCCATAGAAAGAACAGTAGCAACAATTTGAATTTCGTCAGAAAAATTTTTGGGAAATAAAGGACGTACAGAACGATCGATTAATCGAGAAGTTAAAGTTTCTTTTTCTGTAGGACGCCCTTCTCGTTTAAAATAGCCACCAGGAATTTTTCCTGCTGCGTAAATTCTTTCTTGATAATTGACAGACAACGGTAAGAAGTCGCTTTTTTTTTCCTCTTCTTTTTGAACAACTACCGTTACTAAGACGACAGTGTCTCCCATTTGCACCATCGCGGCTCCCATCGACTGGCGCGCTACATCTCCCGTTTCAAGCACAACACGATGTGTTCCGTACTGGAAAGTCTTACTAATCTTTGTCATGATTGTTCCTACAAATTTTATGATCGTAACTTCAATTGCTTAATGAGTTTTTGATACCGTTCTGTATCGTTCCTTTTCAGATAATCCAGTATTTTTCTTCGTCGATTAACTATACGCAACAAGCCTCGACGAGAATGATGGTCTTTTTTGTGATTTCTAAAATGTTCAGCGAGGCTAGAAATTTTTCCACTCAAAATAGCTATCTGAACTTCAGAAGATCCGATGTCATTCTTATGCCGCTGATATGTTTTAATAATCATCCCCGTTTCTTTAGACGTTAAAGACAAATCTTCCTTCCCCACTTCTTCATTTTATTTTTATTTATCCGAGCACAACACCCAAAAATACACCGATACCACGGATTTCAAGATGTGGAATATTGTACCTTTATGAAACGTCAGACGCAACATTCTCTACAATGTGTTTTACAAAGTCTTTCCTAGCCTTACAAGGCTTACAAACAAGCCCTGTCACAACATCAACTAGACGAATAAACTTCGTACAGAATGTCAAAATGTATATCATTACCTATTTTTTAGACGAACAGAAGTGTAAAATCAAGAACAAAAGTTTTGTATTCTCATGTTTGTTCAATATTCTCCAATCTCTAACAACCTTCCTTATATACTTGCAAGACCCTGCAGATTTTTAAAAAACCAAAAATTCAAGAGATATTTTATCTCAATGAGTCTAAAAATTCGATAAGTCTAAAAATACAATTTACCTTCTCTCTAAAACAGTAACGGTAAGATAAAAACCTTACTTATTTCCTGCTCGCTCGCACTTTTGAATTTTAGATAAAATTCCGGATCATCGTTCCCAATTCCAATTTTGAGAATACCAAACTTTGTTACTTGTTGAAGCAGATCTTCAGCTCGTTTTACAAATCTCTAGTTTTGCCAACTATTAAAAATAGCTGTTTTAAACTTATTTGAACAGACGATTCATATTTTTCATAATCACGAATTCAAAACGTATCTCTAAAACATAAATCAGTGACAAATCGTCGCTTGCGCAAAGGTTCTTCATGATCGTATTTGTTCACTAAGGTTTAGAAAGAAAAATCTGTAACCATAACCCACTAATTTAAAAGCTGATTGTACAAAATAAACAGAAATCTTGCGCTTCATCAATTCAGTGATTGCGACTTGATTTTTAACGACTCTATGTTATATATGGGTTTTGCTGGTAATTACCAACGCTACAAGAAACCGAGAAAATTCCTTGTTCTGTTAAGAAATAACCAATATATATATATATATAGAGAAACAATGGATATGAAATTAGAATTTCTTACGGCTTTGTCCCCTCTTGACGGACGATATAGAAAAAAATTGAGAAGTTTACAACTAGTGTTTAGTGAGTACGGTCTCATTAGAATTCGTGTTTTTATTGAAATACAATGGATTCTTTTTCTATCTTGTGAACGTTCTCTTTCTGAAATTCCGAGGTTGACTGCATTAGATCGCAAAAAACTAGAGCAAATTTCGAGAAGTTTTGACATAAAATCTGCAAGGTCTGTTAAAGAAATTGAAAGAATTACCAATCATGATGTCAAAGCGGTCGAATATTATCTTCGACAACAAATGAGGAAAGAAAAAAAATTTTCGGATTTAATCTATTTCGTACATTTTGGTTGCACTTCAGAAGACATCAACAATCTTTCTTATGCTCTTATGACTAGTACAGCTCAAGAAAGAATCTTGGGTCCTATCATCAAAAGAATCGGATTGTATTTACAGACTATGGCAACAAATTATGCGGAACTTTCTTTACTAAGTCGTACACACGGTCAACCGGCTTCACCTACGACATTAGGTAAAGAATTTGCAAATACAGTACAACGCCTCCACATCCAATATCGACATTTTACAAAAATGAAACTGTTGGCTAAAATCAACGGAGCTGTGGGTAATTTTAATGCCCACCGAGTATCATACCCTAATTTTGATTGGCCCAATTTTTCTAAGCGCTTTGTGAAGATGCTTGGGTTGGAATTTAGTGAATACACCACTCAAGTTGAGCCTCATGATCGACTGATCGAACTTTTGCAATCTCTTGTTCGTCTCAACAATATTCTAACTGATTTTTGTCAAGATATGTGGGGTTATATCAGTCTTGGGTATTTTCATCAAAAAATTGTAGAAAGCGAGTTCGGATCCTCAACAATGCCTCATAAAGTAAATCCCATTGACTTTGAAAATGCCGAAGGCAATTTAGGACTTGCTAATGCCTTAGCTAATCATATGATCAACAAACTTCCAATATCTCGTTGGCAAAGAGATTTAACAGATTCTACAGTCATGCGAAATCTAGGATGTGTATTCGGTTATTCACTTATCGCTTATAAATCCTTATTTAAGGGGCTGAAAAAAATAAATGTCAACGAGAACTGTATTAAAAAAGATCTCGATTCTCATTGGGAAGTACTATCGGAAGCTCTTCAAACTGTCATGCGTCGATATAGAGTGCCAAACGCTTATGAGAAATTGAAAACACTCACTCGAGATAAATCGATTAACAAAAATCAATTGAAAGAATTTATCGAAAAATTATTCATTCCTCAAGAAGCAAAAGAACATCTACAATCTTTGACTCCTAAAAACTACACCGGTTTCGCTTCGTCGTTAGCAAAAAAAATTCGGTATCTTCAATGGAATTGATTACCGAGATTCTTTAATGAGCAGCGGGATGGAAGAATAAGTGTGTATCTGTCTTTGGTTTTGATTCTTTCCAATCATCTTAATACCTAATAGTAGCCCCTGGAGATTGGACACAAATACTTTGATTAGTGGTTATTTTTGCATTTATGATAATTTGCAAATTCTCCAATGAAACTTCCAAAACTGCACTTTACAAAAAATCTCATCACACTTACCGTTCCGAAACAGAAAAATAGAGCATTTCCACTAGAGTTCACAAGTAATTTTGGACAAATTATCCTTTAGATTAAGTTTTTGTTTCGATTTCTACGAAAAACATCCATCATCTTGTGAATTTTATTTTTATAACGATATCAACTTCTTTATAACCCAACATAACCAACACAACATAATAAAGTAAAATGTCTTTCGCAGTGCGTTTTGAGAACGGATTTCTGTCGAAAATTATTAAAACAATTTCTCGTGAAAAACCTCAACATCAAATCTTTCTCTTCCCTAAAGTAAAAATAAAAATTTCGACAGCATACAATAACCATAATACTGTCTAAAAAATCAGTGTGTTGTAATCAAAAAAAAGAGAGTCGAAAATCTCCTTGCAAATAAACGAAGATAATAAATCGCTGACAAACTATATCTTTTATGATTGAATAACAGAAGTCTTCTCTTTAACGAGAAGAGAAAACGTTCACATCACGAATAAAACATAAAAAACAGTACAGTATGAAAAAAACTTACGATCCAAAACTCATTGAAAAAAAATGGACAGATTATTGGGAAAAAAATCAATTAAATCGTCCTTTTGGATCTGGAACCCCTTATTGCATCGTGTTGCCTCCACCTAATGTAACAGGAATTCTTCATATGGGACATAGTTTTCAGCAGACTCTTATGGATATTCTGGTTCGTTACCACAAGATGCAAGGGGATCGAGTTCTTTGGCAGGGGGGGACAGATCATGCAAGTATCGCTACTCAAATGGTAGTGGAACAAAATCTTGCTCGAGAAGGACTTACTCGAAATGATTTGGGGAGAAAATCTTTTATTGATCAAGTATGGAAATGGCGCAATCGTTCTGCTAATAAGATTGTTTGTCAAATGCGTCGATTAGGTGTTTGTATAGATTGGTCGCGAGAACGTTTCAGTATGGACACAGGTTTTTCTCGATCCACTATTGAGGCTTTTATTCGACTCTATCGTGAAGGCCTCATATATCGAGGGAAACGACTTGTCAATTGGGATCCTGTTTTAAAGACTGCCGTATCTGATCTCGAAGTAGTTACAGAAGAAATTGATGGATTGCTGTGGTACATCCGATACCCTTTGACAGATGGCATTGAATATCTCACAGTTGCTACTACTCGGCCTGAGACACTATTTGGTGATGTAGCCATTGCTGTTCACCCTAACGACATAATTCATAAAAAATACATTGGTAAATCAGTGCATCTGCCGTTGACCAATCGCGTTATTCCTATCATTTCAGACAGTTCTGTAGATCCAAAATTTGGAACAGGCAGTGTAAAAATTACACCTGCACACGATTTCAACGATTATGAAATAGGACAACGTCACCAATTGCCTTTAATCAATATTCTTACTTCTGCAGGACGATTGAACAAGAACGCGCCTCTTCCTTATCGAGGATTAGACCGTTTTGATGCTCGAGAAAAAATAGTGATTGCTCTTAGAGAGCGTCAGTTGCTCGATAAGACCGAATCCTATCGTATTTCTGTTCCTAAAGGGGAACGCTCTGGAGTCATTATCGAACCATTGTTAACAAATCAATGGTTTTTAAAAATGGAATCGATTTCGAAATCAGCTATGACAGTGGTCCAATCGGGATCGTTAAAATTTATTCCAAGTATTTGGGAAAAAACCTATTTACAATGGTTGACCGGTGTTCATGATTGGTGCATCAGTCGACAACTGTGGTGGGGTCATAGAATACCTGTTTGGTACGATGAAGAAGGAAAACACTACATTGGCTCTTCGCAAGAAGACATTCGAAAAAGATATTGTTTGGAAACTGCAACGAAGTTGGAACAAGAAACTGATGTACTTGATACCTGGTTTTCGGCAAGTTTATGGCCATTTGCCAGTCTGGGTTGGCCTAAAAAGACAAAATTTTACAAAAATTTTTACCCTACGCAAATCCTAGTTACTGGGTTTGATATTATTTTTTTCTGGGTTGCCAGAATGGTAATGATGGGGTTAAAACTTACTGGGAAAATTCCCTTTCGTGAAGTTTATATTCACGGACTGATCTGCGACAGTCGAGGAAGAAAAATGTCAAAATCAAAAGGAAACATTATTGATCCGATTGACATTATTGATGGAATTTCTTTAGAAAACCTCATTACGAAAAGAACTCATACGTTATTGCAACCAAAGTCGACTCAAGAAATTGAAAAAATGACACGTAAAGAGTTTCCGCAAGGTATTTCCGGTTATGGCGCAGACGCTTTACGATTTTCTTTTTGTACTTTAGCGACGAGTACCGGGCGTAGTATCAATTTCGATATGAATCGTGTTACGGGTTGTCGCAATTTTTGCAATAAAATTTGGAACGCAGCTCGTTTTGTTATTCTAAATACAGAAGAGAAAGATTTGAATTCTAAAAATCCTTTGACGCACAGTATTTTTGATCGTTGGATTCGCAGTCGTTTGCAACAAGTTATAAAAGAAACCAGAAAAGCTTTAGATTGCTACCACTTCGATATACTTGCTAGAATTTTATACGAGTTTTTCTGGAACGAATATTGCGATTGGTATGTGGAATGTGCCAAATGCCTTCTCTACAATGAACATATCCAATCTTCTCAAAAACTCGGTACTCGGATGACTCTTCTTGAAGTATTGAAAATTTTATTGCAACTTCTACATCCAATTATGCCTTTTGTTACAGAAGAAATTTGGCATATGATAGCCCCCCTCATAGGGGGAAAAGTCGACAGCATTATGGTCGGATCTTACCCAAAATTTAATGGATTTTATTTTGATGATAAAATAGATACAGAAATCGAATGGATCAAAAATGTCATTACTGCCATTCGAACATTGCGATCTGAGATGAATATTGCTCCTTCTAAAACTGTTACAATTATTTTTAGTAAAGGGCAAAAAAACGAAAAAAAACGTTTGCAAGCAGCGGAACAATATATAAAACCTCTGGGAAAAGTTATGCAATGGCTATGGATCGATGCTGACAGATCACTACCTCTCAGTATTAGTAGTGTTGTAGGCAATCTTGAAATTCATCTGCCTCTATCGGGATTAGTTCATAAAAGCAATGAACTTTCCCGAATAGAAAGAGAAATCGCCAGTCTCGAAAGAAAGGAACTAGGCTCTCTAAAAAAGCTGGATAATCCTAATTATACGAACAGGGCTCCTAGGGAAATTGTGGAGCAAGAACGTGTTTTCTTAGAAACAACGCGAAGAACTCTAAAAAAATTAAAATTACAGCACAAAAAAATCGAGAACTTGTAATTTGTTCAGATCCAGTTTATTTCGCCTAGCGAAAGCGGAACAGTTCCGAGAAGAGACCGAAGACCTCATCTTTCCTGAGTTAACGACACTATCTGGAGCTCTTTATGCCTAGAGCACTTTATGCATTCATCAATTGTATAGCTACTTTCAGATCGTTCCATATTTGAACTTTCAGTTTTCCGTTTCGCAACAGATCCGCCGGAGAATAGCTTCTAATTATTGTTGTCGATTTTTTCAAAGTACACATAAAAAACTCCGACACTTGAGAACCCAAAAAAATTGCGCATTTCCCGAATTCATTAGAAGATTCGAAACAACCAAATCGAAATCCGCCCCTAATTTGTTTTCTTGTAGCTCTCGCAATTTTCTCTACCAATTGGGCTTCTATTTTATTTCGCAATATCGCATCGGCCAACAGAATTCCTGCTTGCCGGTTTTGGTGATCAAACAAATCGTAACGAAAGTATCCGTATGAATCAGGTGTACGAAAACGCCAAATGTCGATTCCTATCGATTGCAAATATCTCATACTTTAAAAAGGATTTTACCATACCACAATAAGATTCTTCCATACACTAATTCCAAAAATATCTTGGTTTGTTTATTAGAAATTTCTTACTTACCACAGCCCCTCTCCTGTGTTAGAATATTTTGGGTCTTATGAGTAAAATTTCGAAAATTGTCTTGCCTCTTTTGGGTATTACTGCGCTGTTCTTTATCGGTTTTTTCTACTGGAAACACAAAAATCGTTATCCCAGTACAGACGATGCGTATGTTCAAACAAACGTAATCGATATTTCTCCTCAAATTAGCGGAGCAGTTGTTAAAGTGTATGTTCACGATCATCAGCATGTTCGGAAAGGACAACCGCTTTTTGATATTGATCCAACTCCTTTTACTATCGATCTTATTAAGGCCAATGCGCAGCTCAATGAGACCAAACAGAAAATTCGAGCCGCTGATGCAGCCATACAATCAGCAAGAGATTTGGTATCTCAAAAAAAAGCCGAACTCGCTCGTGCTTGTCTTCTTATTCGGAGAGGGTTGGATTTGATGGAAAAGCAATTTTTTTCTTGTACCGACAGTTGCCTTATCGTCAGAAATTTAGATATAGCTAAAATTGCACTGGTAGCAGCGCAGGATAGATTACAAGTTTTGCTTAAAGAACGTGGACAAATTGGTGGAAACAATGCTCAATTACAACTAGCAAAAGCGACTCTAGAAAAATCACAGCTCGATTTGACATATACACACGTTGTAGCGCCGGTCGACGGATTCGTAGCTCATTTTAGCTTACGTCAAGGCGATAATATCAGTGCTTATCAATCTTTATTCGCTTTAATCGAAGACCAAACATGGTGGGCTACAGCTAATTTTAAAGAGACACAGATCGCAAATATTCATCCAGGACAGTCAGCTACTATTACAATTGATATGTATCCAGGCCAGGTGTTTCTTGGACGTGTTGAGAGCATTAGTGTAAGCAGCGAAACGAGTTTTTCTTTATTGCCATCAGAAAATGCTAGTGGTAATTGGGTCAAAGCAATTCAACGGTTTCCTATAAAAGTTGTTATCGTAGAACGCAATCCAACTTGTCCTTTTCGCTTGGGCGCAAGCAGTACCGTCACTATTGATACGGCTCAATAGCTATGAATCACCTCTCCGTACTACCAAAAGATGACAATCCCCATACTCAAAGATGGATTACCATTCTTACTATTATGATGGTTGCCATATTGGAAGTTCTGGATTCTACTATCGTCAATGTCGCGTTACCTCATATGATGCCCTCTCTTGGAGCAAATCAAAATCAAATTACCTGGGTATTGACTTCGTATGTGGTCTCTTCGGCCGTTATGTTACCTTTAACGGGATTTTTTAGTAGTCGTATTGGACAAAAACAATTGCTTTTGACAAATATTACAGGATTTATGATAGCATCTATTTTATGCGGAATTTCGCAATCTCTATTGGAGATGGTAATTTTCCGAATTTTTCAAGGTCTATTCGGATCGTCTCTTATTCCATTATCTCAATCAATTTTACGAGAAACGTTTCCTCTGGAAGAACAAGGAAAAGCAATGGCGATCTGGGGAATTGGAATTATGGCTGCACCGATATTCGGTCCCACTATAGGTGGTTTTATTACTGAACATGCAAACTGGAGGTGGATTTTCTATATTAATCTCCCGGTATGTCTGTTGGGATTTGTGTTGACTTTATTTGTAATTCGTGAAACAGAACGTTACCACCAACGTATCGATTGGCTCGGACTGACTCTGATGATAATTGGGGGCGGCGCGTTACAAATCTTTCTCGATAAAGGAAACGAAAGCGGTTGGTTAAATTCCAACACAATTTTGGCACTTTCTTGCGTCGCCGCTTTTTGCATAATCTATTTCATTATACGAAGTCTCACTCATCCTACTCCTGTAATTAAATTAACTATCTTTAGGGATTCTAACTTCAGAGTTTCATGTCTCGTACTGTCTCTGTTTTCAGGAGCGCTATTTAGCTTTATCACTTTAGAACCGATTTTATTAGAACGTCTGTTTAGTTATTCGGCTTTAATTGCCGGATGGACAATGGCACCTTTAGGAATTTTCAGCACCGTTGCTATGATATTCGTTCCACAGTTGATGAAACGTATCAATATTAAAATTATTTTAACTACAGGAATGTTATCTTGTGCCTACGGAATTCTCCGGTTCACACACATCAATTTAAATTCGTCAATGCAGGAATTTTTAGTAAACAACTCTTTTCTTGGTTTTGGCATGGGGTTTCTGATGATTCCACTTACTACTTATTCTCTGGCTACTCTACCTAAAAAGGACATTACAGAAGGCGCCGGTTTATACAGTTATTCCCGAATGTTAGGAACTTCTGTAGGTATTTCCCTCATAAGCACCCTTGTTAGTCGTACCACACAAATCAATTGGAATACTTTATCAAGTCAAATCACTATTTATAATTCTAATTTTCGCCAATGGACTAATAATGTACACCAATTGTCTTTTTTAAATCCATTGAGAATTGAACATCTTGGTGTTGTTTTACAACAACAAGCAAGCCTACTTGGTTTTTTAAGTGGTTTTCGAACCATTTCTATTGTCTTCATCTTACTGATACCATTATCGCTTACTTTAAAAAGTATTGAATTGCGCAGTGATACCACTGCTTCTGCGTCTTCGAATTAGGATCAACAAATATGAAATGTATTTTCTGCAAAATTTCTAGAAGTGAACGTGGTAAATTAATTTACGAAGACAACCAAATAGTGGCATTTCACGATATCGAACCTCAAGCCCCTATTCATGTTCTTATTATTCCTCGTCGTCATATTGTTACAATTAATGATTTGTCTCACGAAGACAAAAAACTCATAGGCCATATGGTAACAACATCAGTTCAGATAGCTCGGAATAAAGACATTGCAAATTTTGGGTATCGACTTGTATTCAATTGCAATTATGATGGAGGACAAATTGTAGATCACATACATCTCCACTTACTTGGGGGTCGAAAAATGAAATGGCCTCCAGGATAAACTGGCAGGATAAACTGGAAATCGAAAAGACCTTTTTTAATTTTTTAATGATCGAACCAGAAATCAAGCAATGAATAACGCAAAATGAATAACGCAATAGAAAAACACATTGAAGCTATTCTAACCCATTTAGGAGAAGATATTTTTCGAGAAGGATTGAAAGAAACCCCTCGTCGTTTCCTAAAAACTTTAGAATATCTCACATCAGGCTATCAAGAAAAACTGCATGAGATCGTCAAAAATTCTATTTTTCAATCTGATGTAAGTGAAATTATTGTTGTTAGAAATATTGAATTTTATTCGCTATGCGAGCACCATTTTCTCCCTTTCATTGGAAAGTGTCACATAGCCTATTTGCCGGACGGTAAAATTATCGGATTGTCGAAAGTTGCTCGTATTGTAGATATGTATTCTAAACGTTTTCAAGTTCAGGAAAATCTTACCAGACAGATCGCAGAATCTATTGCTACAGTCACCAATGCTAAAGGCGTTGGGGTTGTTATCGAAGCAAAACATCTGTGTATGATGATGCGAGGAGTAAAAAAACAAAACTCTGATATGACAACTGTTCTGATGCTTGGTGCTTTTTATCAAGACGACCGAACGCGATCTGAATTTTTCAACTTAATTAAGAATTGAGAGAGTGATGAGTATATCTTTTGTAAAGCCGAGGTGGCGGAACAGGACAGACGCGCCGGACTCAAAATCCGGTGGTAAAAAATACCATGAGGGTTCGAGTCCCTCCCTCGGTAGGGTATCGAAATTGTGAAATCGAAATTGTGAAAACGAATTTTTTCTCTTTTATTTTTACAGAAAGATAGTTCTCTTTTAGAGAGAATAAAAAAAGTTTGATTTGATTCGCGATTAAATCAATCGAATATCTTTCTTCGCCTATTAAATAGGATCCTTTTGTACAGAGAAGTTTGTCCAATTGGAATTTATAGTCTCTTCTTAGGAAATTCATTGAGTTTATGTATCCATTTTCCCAACTTATACAGTACACCTACTAGGTGTTCCAAGCAAAATTCAAAAGCGTAAATGTTTATGGTTGTCCCTCTAGACTGGAAGAAAAATCGCACTACTTTATCAATTACATCATAGATTTCCTTTTTAGGCGGAAAAGAGATCACAATCGTTTGTCTTGACGATAAAGAATTCAAAAGACTAAACAAATCTAGTATTTTTCGATGAAGAAGTTCGGTAAGTTCTTTATTTCTAGCAAAGTCTCGAATTTGTTCCGGCTCTGAAAGAATAGTTTGTCGAAGCATATAAATGCTCCGCAGTAACTTTCTTTCAAGCAAAAAAATAGATTGGTAGATAAAGCGTTTCTTTTTCACTCGAGGGTCTTCGTTTATGGCTTCTTGTAGTAAAACACTCTGTTTTAAAATATCACCAATCATATTATTTTCTATTTTCTCTTGTTCTTTTAAAGAATCAGAAGTTGGTTCATTAGTAATAAAAAATTCGAAAAGTGTCTGAAATTTCTGTAAGGTATGAGTAATGCTTGCGCGAAGGAGTTTTTTTGCGTGTTGAGGTAGAACAAATCGACTAACAACAATAGCAATTAAAACCCCAAGAAAAATTTCTAAAGTTCGATCAACGGCTGTTTTCAATGTCGGTTCTTGTGCGTCTAGTATCATAACCATAGTCGTAGCGCCTAATAATCCGAATTGAGCCATGTCTGTTGGACTGGAAGCTAAATAGGCAAAAATCCCTATTAGAAAAATCAATAAAAGTCGAATTACATCGGGATGATTTCCTATAAAAAATAAAGCTGCGGCCGCCAAGAACGCGCCTATAATTGTTCCTAACAGTCTAAAATACGACTTTATTATTGTTCCGCCAATTCGAATATTGGTGGCCATAACTACAACGATAGTAATCAAAATCCATTGTGGGATTGCTATACGAAACATTTCTCCTACAAAAGTACCTATCATACAAGCTAATGTGGTTTTAAAACTCGCAACGAGTCGTTCTCCTGATAAACGCTTAGTTAATAAAGAAATTAATTTCAATTTGTTGCAAAAGCCATCCATCAAATAAATGACGTTTAATTTAGTAGTTAACATACGAATTTCTTTTTATAAAAGACAATAGAAATTTTGATAGAACAGGAAAGTATGTAAAATCAGAAAAGAATCTTTTGTCAAAGCACGAATTTCCTGATGTCGTACAAATAACAAAACAAATAACAAAATACCGAGAAAGTAAGAAAAATATAAACAAAAAAAGAGATCGGGGATAACGGAACTCTATCTAGCAATCTAAACTTTGGTGAGAATTCTTCTAAAAGAAGATTCCATCTTTTCTGTACAATCCCCATAAATTTTTAATAACTCTTCTCCTTTTTCCATTCAAATCTTCTCAAACACGTCAACATGGAAAGACAACGTTTTCCTTTTTTTCCAAACAGAAAATAAATCTTAAGTTCTTTGGCGGAAGTTTACGAACAGAAGCAACATCTCTCTCTTCTTCCTAGAACCCGATTGCCTTTTAAGTTCAAATTAGCTTGGCAAGCAGTTTTGTCCCTTGCTGCCTTTTTTATCTAACGCGTAAATGTGATTCGCCACAATTCTTAATCCACCTGTAAAATTATCTTTCCCTACTGTTCCACAAACAACTAAAATAGCGCTTTTCTCTAATATCCCATCTACTTGTTTTTCATAAAGATCACCAAACAAAATTACTTCTACCATTCCAGTCTGATCTTCAAGAATAAGAACAGCCATCCGACTATCACTACGAGTCACCAGATCACGAATTGCCAATACCATACCGACAACCACTACCAAATCTTTTTCGAAAGAGGAGCAGGTGGGTAATTGACTAATGGGAATAGCTCCTACAGTATTTATTTCCTTCTTATAAGCTTGTAAAGGATGACCGCTTAGGTAAAACCCAAGAGTTTCCTTTTCAATTCGTAATCGTTCCTCATTGTTCCATTCTGGAATGGTCTCATAATCTTCGTCTTGTCTTATATCAAACAAATCGTTTTGTCCTGATTGAACATCGTGATTTTTTTGTTCCGCCGACTGCAACGCTTTATCCAGAGATTTAATCAAAGATGCGCGCGGGATTTTAAAAGAATCCATAGCACCTGATTTAATTAACGATTCCAATACGCGTCGATTAACCTTCCGAAAATCTATCCGATGACAAAGATCAAAAAGCCCTTTGAACGCTCCTTCTTTTTTTCGACAAAAATCAATATGTAAAACAGCAGCTTCTCCCACTCCTTTAATCGCGCCCAATCCGTATTCGATTTGGCCCTGAGCATTTACTACAAAAGGATACTGCCCATTATTAATAGAAGGTGAAAGCAATACTAAACCCATAGTCCGACATTCCCTAATTAAACCAATAATCTTATCCGTATTATCCATATCTGAAGACAAAACTGCGGCCATAAATTCAGCGGGATAATGAGCTTTTAACCAAGCTGTTTGGTAAGTAATCAGAGCGTAAGCCGCCGAATGCGATTTATTAAATCCGTAACCCGAGAATTTTTCCATTAAATCAAAAATTTGCTTCGCCAAACTAGGTTTTAATCCGCGAGCTACCGAACCTTTTATAAAAATCTCTCGTTGTTTAGCCATTTCCTTCGGTTTTTTCTTTCCCATCGCATGACGTAAAACATCAGCAGCTCCTAACGAATAGCCCGATAGCACTTGAGCAATCTGCATAACTTGCTCTTGGTAAAGAATAACTCCATAAGTCAATCGCAATATTGGTTTTAACGCGGGATGAACATAATGAACATTTTTCTTTCCGTGTTTGCAAGAAATGAATGTATCTACCATTCCCGACTGCAAAGGCCCCGGACGAAATAAAGCAACCAACGCCATGATATCAGAAAAATTATCTGGTTGAAGACGACGTATTAACTCTTTCATCCCACAGGACTCCAATTGAAACACAGCAGTAGTTGCGCAACTCTTTAAAAGTTCGTAAGTTTTTTTATCGTCTAGCAACACAGAATTAATATCTAAAAGAGGTTCTTTTTTCTTCTTCTGTCTTATGTTTACACTTTGTACTGTCCATTTGATGATTGTTAGTGTACGTAACCCCAAAAAATCAAACTTGACAAGACCAATTGCTTCTACATCATCTTTATCGAATTGAGTAACCACATGATTGTCACCATTGGTTTCTGCATAAAGCGGAACAAAATCCGTTAGCCTAGTAGGTGCAATCACTACACCTCCTGCGTGCTTTCCTGCGTTGCGTACCAGGCCCTCTAATTTCATTGCAAGACTAATGAGGTTTCTGACTTCGTCGTCTTCTGCATAACGTTTTGCCAGAAGCTTTTCTCGTTTTAAAGCTTTCTGTAGTGTCATTCCCAATTCAAAGGGAACAAGTTTTGCGACTTTATCGACGTATCTGTAAGGTAATCCCAATACACGACCTACATCACGTAATACTGCACGTGCTGCCATAGTTCCATAAGTAATAATTTGCGCTACAGCATGTGAACCGTAGCGTTTTATTACATAATCAATAACACGATCTCTCCCTTTCATACAAAAATCAATATCAAAATCCGGCATCGAAATACGTTCTAAATTCAAAAATCGTTCAAACAACAATTCGTGTTCTAAAGGGTCCAGCTCCGTAATGCCCAATGAGTAGGCCACCAAAGATCCTGCTCCCGAACCACGCCCAGGGCCTACAGGGATATTATTTTTTTTTGCCCATGCGACAAAATCGGCAACAATCAAAAAATAACCTGAAAATCCCATTTTTGTAATGATATCGGTTTCTGTATCCAGTCGCTCTTCGTATTCATATATTCTACTATTTGTTCTGAATTTACCAAATCGCTGTTTCAAGCCTTGTTTTGCTTGTTCACGGAAAAAAACTTCCTCGGTTTGGAAATTATTCGGAACAGGAAATTTAGGTACAAAAATTTCACCTAAGGTGATTTGTAGGTTACAGCGTTTAGCAATTTCCGAAGTATTTTCTAGTGCTTCAGGAATATCGAAAAAAAGGGTTTGCATTTCTTCAGTGTTTTTTAAATATTGCTGATCGCTATAGTCGCGAGTGCGATTGGGATCATTCAATACACATCCTTTTTGAATACATACTCGAGTCTCGTACGCTTCAAAATCTTCCTGAAGTAAAAAACGAACATTGTTGGTCGATACAATAGGAATATCGTAAGCCAAAGCTAATGTAGCAACAGAATTAATATACTCTTCTTCTCGATCTTGTTGAGTTCGATGTAATTCTAAGTAAAATCGATCGGGAAAAGATTTTATCCAACGCGCTAATCGTTTTTTCGCTACAGCGTCCCGCTTTTGTAGTAATGCTTGCCCAATATCGCCTTTTTGTCCTCCTGATAAAACAATTAATCCTTCTTTTAATTCGGACAACCACTCCCATCGAATAGAAACTTGTTCACGTTGGCGTCCTCCTTCAACGTAAGCTCGAGATAACAATTGAATAAGATGACGAAAACCCACTTGGTTTTGACAAAGAACCAATAAATGGAACAACCCCTTGTCTTCAGACAACCTCAATGCAGCTCCGATAATAGGCTTTATTCCTCTGTTCATAGCTTCTCGATAAAATTTAATAAGCGCGAAAAGATTCATTTCATCAGTTAAAGCCACGGCCGGCATTTTTAATTCTGAGACGCGTTGTAAAAGCTGATCCACACGTACTACGCTGTTACCGATCGAATATTCAGTACAAACTCTCAAATGAACAAACGCATTCATTGCTAACAATTTTCGCTTTTATAATGCATCATGCCGGTGATCATTTCTCAATCCCATGTGTTCTTGAAGGTTTATCGTAACGAAAAATTAATTTTTTCCGATCCCGGTAGCGTTCTAGTGCCAACTCAATCAATCGATCCAATAATGCAGAGTAGGATAATCCTATCGATTCCCACATTTTTGGATACATACTAGTGTCAGTAAATCCTGGAATCGTATTTATTTCATTTACTACAATTTGATTCTGAGTAGTCAGAAAAAAATCTACTCTCGCCATTCCAGAACATCGAACGACTTTAAAAGCATCAACAGCTGTTTTCCGAATCTTTCGGATTATTTCTTTTGAGAGATCTGTGACAATCAAAGTAGTCTTGACCCCACTGGAATCTATATATTTTGCTTTGTAAGAATAAAAATCGTATTTGTCGAATGCGATTTCACTTGGCAAAGAAGTTTGAAGATTTTCGTTGTTGTTTCCCAAGACAGCGCATTCAATTTCTCGTCCGAATATTCTCGGTTCAACAATAAGTCGATTATCATAACAAAAAATATTTTCAGCTCCTTTTTGAAATTCTATTGCATTTCTTACGAGACAAGCAGCTACAGAAGAACCTAAATTTACAGCTTTTACAAACAGTTCATCAGTTCTCCATTGATTGGTAAGGTTCGAATATACACCTTCCAATCGATCATTGGACCACAACGTATACCAATCAGCCACTAATATTCCTTCCGCTCGTAATAAGTTTTTCGTAACATCTTTTTGAATACAAATGGAAGAACTATGAATATCAGCACCTACATAGGGTAGGTTCAATACCTCCAGAAATCCTTGCAAAATACCGTCTTCCCCATGAGTTCCGTGAATCATGGGAAAGACACAATCTACCTTGTAGAAACTTTTTCCGTCGAGCGACCTCCAAGATCTTATTTGTTCTCCCAATACAACAGTAATGGGAGCACTCTTTCGAGTAGAGATCAAGTTCTGAGGAGTTTGAGTCAAAAAATTTTCGATGTGATCAATTAGGTACCAACTGCCATTGTGATCAATAAATACTACAGAAACCTCATATTTGTTGGGATTTAAAGAAACCACTACATTTCTAGCCGATTGGATAGAAATTTCGTGCTCAACAGAACGACCACCGCAAAGTACTGAAACAGAAAGCTTGTTTTTCATAGATTTTTACACAGTTTGCAATTAAATCCGTTTAGTACCACCATACAGAATTTAAATCAGCGCAGATTTACATTCAATCATGATGTGTTGAATAAATGTAGAATGTATATATTCTTTTTTCTTCTGAAATTAAATAATTTCAATTGTATTTGTCCTAAATAACAATTTTGCTAAATTTTACAACAACAAAATTGTCTCCTTTACTCCCACTCAATTGTCGCGGGGGGTTTGTTGGTAATATCATAAACTACACGTGATATTTCTCTGATTTCATTTATAATCCTCTGACTAACTTCTGCTAAGAATTTATAAGGTAATTCTGCCCACTGTGCTGTCATAAAATCTGTAGTTTTTACAGCTCGCAAAACTACTACATAACCGTAATGACGCGCATCTCCTTTAACACCAACCGATTTTATCGGCATAAAAACGACAAAAGCTTGATTTGTCGAATAGTAATAATTGTGCTTTTTCAATTCTTCGATAAAAATCGCATCGGCACGTTGCAATATATCAATGTACTTAATCTTAATTTCCCCTAAAATTCGAACAGCCAATCCAGGACCAGGAAACGGATGTCGATACACTACATTGTAAGGCAAACCTAATTCCAAACCTAATTTCCAAACTTCGTCTTTAAACAATTCCCGCAATGGCTCAATAAGTTTTAAATCTACTTGGAGCGGCAATCCTCCCACATTATGATGTGTTTTAATAACGCATCTTTTTTTTCCAGTTATTGTCTTCGCAGATTCAATAACATCTGAATAAATTGTTCCTTGACCTAACCAATTGGTATCTAATTTTTTAGCTTCTTTTTCAAAAACACGAATGAATTGTTCACCCAAAATTTTACGTTTTTCTTCTGGATCCAATACACCTACCAAAGATTTCATAAAGCGGTCTTTTGCGTCAATATAAACGATCTTTATACCCCACTTTTTGAATACACATAGGACTTCATCCGCTTCGCGCAAACGGAGCAATCCGGTGTCTATCAAAACACATACTAGACGATCGCCAATCGCTCTATGTATAACAGCTGCTGTTACAGCAGAATCTACACCACCAGATAATCCCACAATTGCTTTTTCTTTTCCTTTAATTGTGTTGCGAATATTACGAATACTGTCTGCAATGATATTTCTTGTCGTCCATATCGTTTGACACTGGCAAATGTCTTTAACAAATCGAGTCAAAATATTAAATCCTTGAGAAGTGTGAGTGACTTCAGGGTGAAATTGCAAACCGAAAAACTTTCGACGAAAATCAGCCATTGCCGCATAGGGAGAACTACTAGTTCTGGCAATAACCTCAAATCCCTGAGGCAATTGCGTAACAATATCACCGTGACTCATCCAAACATCTAACAAAGGAATGTCTTCAGTAGAGATGCGATCGCCAATATTTTTAAATAGTAGTGTAGAGTTTAGCACTTGCAATTCTGCGTAACCGAATTCGGCTTTGTTGTTCATAACCTTTCCACCCAATTGATACGCCATTGTTTGCATACCGTAACAAATTCCCAATACCGGGCAGCCAATTTTAAAAACGATAGAAGGAGCGCGTGAGGAACGACTTACGGTAACTGTTTCAGGACCTCCGGATAGAATAATACCTCGAGGATCAAAACTGCGGATGTTTTCCTCATCAACATCGCAAGAAACCAATTCGCAATACACTCCAATTTCTCGAACCCTCCGGGCAATCAACTGCGTATACTGTGAACCAAAATCGAAAATCAGAATTCTATGATGACAAATCTTTTTGGACACGCCATTACACACTTTCTAGTGCAAAATAAACAGAAACTTAAAATAAGATGTTCTTTTACTTTTCCAACGAATAATTAGGCGATTCTTTTGTTAGAACTACGTCGTGTATGTGGCCCTCTCGGGCTCCTGCGTTCGTTATTCGAATAAACCGGGTTTTTGTTTGCATGTCTTTAATTGTTTTGCATCCTGTATAACCCATTCCAGAACGCAAACCACCAATCAATTGGTGTATAACTTCTCGCAATGGACCTTTGTACGGGACACAGCCCTCAATACCTTCGGGTACGTACTTTGTTTGAATTTTCTGTGATTCTTGAAAGTATCGATCCGACGAACCATAGGTTCCAAACATAGCTCCAGTAGAGCCCATACCGCGATAAGATTTATAAGAACGACCTTGATACGAAATTTCTTCTCCTGGTGCTTCTTCGGTACCGGCGAACAAACCGCCAATCATCACAGTGTGCGCACCGGCTGCAATCGCTTTACAGATATCTCCAGAAAACCGCACTCCACCATCTGCAATAATGAAGATATTGTCGTTTCTCAATTCGGAAGCCACTTGCGCAATAGCAGTAATCTGCGGTACCCCTGTGCCCGATACGATACGAGTTATGCAGATAGAACCCGGTCCTATTCCCACTTTGACTGCATCAACTCCAGAATTGGCCAATGCCCTTGCCGCCGAAGCGGTAGCTATATTTCCAGCAATAACAGGTACATCTGGATAATTTTGCTTGATCCATTTTACCTGTTCGATCACCCGCTTTGAGTGGCCATGGGCGGTATCTATCACTAGAACATCAACACCTTCCGCTACCAAAGCGGAAATGCGGTCAGGATCTTCTTTTCCTGTGCCTATCGCTGCACCCACTCGCAGCTGTCCAGAGACAGTTTTACAGGAATCTGGATTTTTGTTTAAACGTAAAATGTCTTTCATAGTGATTAATCCACATAATTCAAAATATCTATTAACCATAAGAAGTTTTTCTATTCTATGTTGTCGAAAAAGATCAACGATTTCTTCTCTTGTAGCATTTTCTTTGACAGTAATAAGACGTTCTTTTGGAGTCATTAAAGTAGCGACTTTCTGTTTCATATCTAACGCAAAACGAATGTCACGACTGGTTATAATACCAACGAGTTTCTTGTCTTCTACGACAGGAAGGCCCGAAATATTGTATACGCTTGTCATTTTTTTAAATTCTCCAATAGTATTCTTTGGAGACACAATGATTGGATTGAATACAATACCGTTTGCAAACTTTTTTACTTTTCGAACCTCATTTGCTTGACGTTCGGGGCTCATATTTTTATGCAAAATTCCAATACCTCCCGCTTCAGCCAACGCGATAGCCAATTTTGCTTCGGTTACAGTATCCATAGCGGCGGATAATAGGGGAATATTAAGGGTTATGTTTCGAGTCAGATGAGTGGTGAGGGAAACATCTCCAGGTAGGACTTCCGAGTATCCAGGCAACAACAAGACGTCGTCAAAAGTCAGAGCTTTCTCGCTAATCCTCATCATAATTGTACTCCCTTGAATTAGCCTGAGAGTGTATCTATTTATCGGTAATTTGTCGAGTAGTAAAAATCAACCCTCTTTACACTTTCCTATGAGAGACAACATGAACCGCTGGATTTGTTTACTTTCACAATTTGTAACCCAAACAAAGCAGTGGAACTTCGGAACTTCTTGAACTTCTTCAGTTTCGATTACAGGACAATCCACTCCTGTAGAATACGGATCGCTCTACTGACATTACCAAAGTTTCAGCGGTCTTTTTTATGACTTCTTCATCGTATCCTTCTACCATTACTCGCACTACAGGTTCTGTTCCAGATGGACGTAACAATATACGACCCTTACCACGTAATCTTTTTTCTGCTTCTGTCACCACTTTTCTAAGAATTGGACACTGCACATCAAGTTCATCATTATCAACAGGAACATTAATTAAAATTTGTGGATATTTAACCATTACTTTCTTCAAATCCGACAGAGAATTGCTTGTTTTTTGCATAATTCTCAATACCTGCAAAGCAGTAATAATACCATCTCCTGTAGTAGTACGGCTAAGATCAACAATATGACCAGAAGATTCGCCTCCCAAGAACCAACCTTTTTGTTGTATTAATTCTAGAACGTAACGATCTCCTACTGGAGACCGTTCAAATGCAATGTGGTGGCGCTTTAGCGTTTGTTCTAATCCCAAATTGCTCATTACAGTACCTACAACTCCTAGTGGGTAGTTTTTTTTCTGAAAACGAAAACGGTCGATAGCTATAATGCACAGTAATTCATCCCCATCGACTCTAGCGCCACAATCGTCTACCATAATCAGTCGATCTCCATCACCATCAAAAGCTATACCAACATCAGCTTTGTGTTTAAGAACGCTTATTTGAAGCTGCTGAGTATCAGTCGCTCCGTATCCATAGTTGATATTAAATCCATTAGGTTCATCGCCAATAGTAATCACATCAGAACCTAACTCGTGGAAAATTCTAGGAGCAATGGAATAAGTGGCACCGTTGGCGCAATCAATGACAATCTTAAATTGTTTCAGAGATACACGAGAAGGAAAATTACTTTTGCAAAATTCGATATACTGATTATAGGATTCATACATTCGCGAAGATTTCCCTAAACGGTTGATCGAAACTGTACGCATTGGTTTTTCAATGTTTTCTTCAATTGCTCTTTCTAATTTATCGGAAAATTTAAAACCGTACTTATCGAAAAATTTCACTCCGTTATCAGGATAACTATTATGCGACGCGCTGATTACAATTCCTGCATCGGCGTGTGCAAAATGCGTTAAGTACGCAACGGCTGGTGTGGGTATAAGACCTGTCAATTTGGTGTTGACTCCGGCAGAAGACAATCCGGCTTGTAACGCCGATTCGATCATATAGCTCGAAATTCGTGTATCCTTTCCAATCAAAACAGTCGCTGAATGTCGATTATCTGCTAAAATCACCCCTATCGCCCAACCAAGTTTCAACATAAATTCGGCATTAATAAGCGACTTTCCAACTTGCCCTCGAATTCCATCGGTTCCAAAATATTTCTTTTGCATTCTTATTCCTTCTTATTCCTTTTTTCTATTTATATTTACAGTTTCGTCCCGAACGCAACTAGAGTAATCTTCGAGCATATTCAGCAATACAAATCGCTTCCCGACTGGCTTTAACGTCGTGAGTACGAACAATAGCAGCACCTTGATAAACAGCCAATACATCAGCAGCGATGCTTCCAAACAATCGATTCTTTGGCGGTTGATTTAAAACGTCACCGATCATCGATTTTCGAGACCATCCCGATAATATAGGCAATCCAAAAGACAAGAATTCAGAGAGACGATTCAACAAATAAAAATTTTCCTTTAAATTTTTTCCAAAGTGACCTTGACCAAAACCAGGATCAATAATCATTTGATTTCGTGAAAGTCCATAATTTTCACAGCGTTCTACAGCAGTTTGCAAATCTTTTTTCACAATGGCCAAAACATGCTCATATGAAACCGCACTCGATTGCCTTGGACCAGGGAAATGCATCAGACATACAGCGCTTTTTGATTTTTTTACAACTTTCAATGCGCCTTCAATTCGCAAAGATCGTTGATCATTAATAATATCCGCTCCAACGTCTATTGTTGCTTGCATAACTTGGGGGCGACTGGTATCAACAGAAATTAAAACATCGAAACGTTTTTTTATTCCTTCGACAATCGGAACCAATCGATCGAGTTCCACTTGAAGAGACGG
Source organism: Coxiella endosymbiont of Amblyomma sculptum (assembly GCF_009883795.1). GTDB lineage: Bacteria > Pseudomonadota > Gammaproteobacteria > Coxiellales > Coxiellaceae > Coxiella. Next base: position 443,684 of record NZ_CP033868.1, on the reverse strand, counting down.
AGAATCTGTATTGATATCCACTAGAGGATTAGTGGCTTCCCCGCCAATATCCAATATATCGGCTCCATCGCAAATCATTTTCTCCGCCGTATAAAAAGCAGAACTTGCATCAAAGTGAGGATTATAAAAAGAGTTGGGAGAAACATTTACGATTCCCATAACAACCGGATTAGAAAAGACAATTTCTCTATTTTTTCTTAGCTGTAGACGAAATTTCACTTCTGACATAGAAATATTTTACTCGATTACCATTAAGTCTTGTAACATTTCTTTACTCCTGATTCTTATTTCGAGAGAAAACAAGCTATACTGATTGGTCTTCAGAGGAAAGATTTTTTCCCGAGTACAGGAATTTGGATTCTTTCTCTTAGGAAGAAGGCAAATCTTTTTTTATCGACACTAAAGTATCACGATCTCCTTTGTCCTCTTTCCACTCCGGAGGTGGGGAAGGTTCTCTTCCAGACAAAATCTCTTTAATTTGCACTTCATTAATAGTTTCGTACTTAATTAATGCACTAGCCATAAGATGAAGCTGATCTACATGTTTTTCTAGAGTTCTTTTTGCTGTTTCATAGGCCGAATTAATAATACGGCGAACCTCTGAATCAATTTCTTTACTAGTCGATTCAGAAATGTCTTTATGTCGTGTTACAGAGCGTCCGAGAAACACTTCGCCTTCTTCTTCTCGATAAGTTAAAGGACCTAATTTAGGCGATAATCCCCATTTTGTCACCATATTACGAGCAATATCAGTCGCTTTTTCTATATCGTTAGATGCACCTGTGGTCACTCGAGATTTTCCAAAAATAAGCTCTTCGGCAATTCGCCCGCCAAACAATCCTGCCAATTGACATTCCAAAAGACATCTACTTACACTGTAACGATCTTGTTCCGGCAAGAACATTGTCACCCCTAAAGCACGACCTCTCGGAATAATTGTAACTTTATAAACAGGATCGTGTTCAGACATGTGTAATCCCACAATAGCGTGACCTGATTCATGATAAGCCGTCAGCTTTTTTTCTTCATCGCTCATTACCATGGAACGTCTTTCGGCCCCCATCATAATTTTGTCTTTTGCGCATTCAAATTCAGCGATTCCAACAGTCTCTTTATTTCCACGTGCCGCAAGTAAGGCAGCTTCGTTAACAACATTAGCCAAATCCGCTCCAGAAAACCCTGGAGTACCTCGAGCAATGGTAGAAACTTTAACATCAGACGCTACAGGCAATTTATTCATATGAACTTGCAGAATACGCTCACGTCCTCTAATATCCGGAAGAGGGACCACCACCTGCCGGTCAAAACGACCTGGACGCAACAAAGCAGGATCAAGAACATCGGGTCGGTTGGTTGCCGCTATTACAATAATACCTTCTTTCCCCTCAAAACCGTCCATTTCTACCAGAAGTTGATTTAGAGTTTGTTCTCGCTCATCATGTCCACCTCCTAACCCCGCACCACGATGACGACCTACAGCATCAATTTCATCAATAAAGATGATACATGGTGACTGTTTCTTTGCTTGATCAAACATATCTCGCACACGAGAAGCACCAACTCCTACAAACATTTCTACAAAATCAGAACCCGATATTGTAAAAAATGGTACTTTGGCCTCTCCGGAAACGGCTTTGGCTAAAAGAGTTTTTCCCGTACCAGGAGGACCAATAAGCAATATACCACAAGGCATTTTCCCACCTAGTCGTTGAAATTTGTTTGGATCTCTCAAAAAATCGACTAGTTCTTTAACTTCTTCTTTTGCCTCTTCTATGCCAGCTACATCATTAAAAGTTATTCTGATTTGATCTTGATTAAGCAATCGCGCCTTACTACGTCCAAACGATAAAGGTCCACCGCCACGACCTCCTCCTTGCATCTGACGCATAAATAGGATCCATACAAAAATCAAAACAAGAAAAGGCAACCAACTGATAAGTACGTGCAACAATAAACTTTGTTGTTTGGGAGGTTCGCCTTTTACATCTACACCTTTGATTATGAGTCGATTAATCAAATCTTTATCTTCTATAGGCAAATAGGTAGTGAAACGTTTATCGTCTCTTGTTATTCCTTTAATCTCATGACTTTGAATTACCACTCTGCTGACTTTATTTTCATTAATCGCTTGAATAAATTGCGAGTAGCTATAGGGCCGAACGTCAAGTTGACGTACACCAAAATTACTAAAAACTGTAATGAGAACAACCGCAATTGCTAACCAAAGCAATAAATTCTTAATCATTCCACTCAAGGTATTACCTCTTTTTGCGCCTGCCGATTATAGCCCAGAAATTCAGTAGCCAGTATATAAATTTCACTCGATTTGGATCGTGAAGCACTTGGTTTGAGCAGTTTGATTCTCTTAAAGTAGGAACGCAAACTCGTTAAAAAAACACTAGTATCCGGACCTTGGAAAATTTTAGCTAAAAACCCTCCTCCTTTGGCTATCAAAAAATTTTTAGAGAAATTCCATACCAATTCAACTAAATGTAATGATCTCGACTGATCGGTATTCTTAATGCCTGAAATATTTGGAGCTATATCAGAGATAATACAATCTGCTTTCTGTTTAGGTCTTTTACAGATCATCTCACGCAGACGACAAAGAGTTTTTATTTTACGAACATCCCCTTGGATAAAATCACCTTTTAAAAACGGATGCATAGGTAAAAGATCCACAGAAACGACCAATCCTTGGGGGCCGACGATTTTTTTAACTACCTGAAACCACCCTCCCGGTGATGCTCCTAAATCGATTACAGACATCCCGGATTTAAAAATCCCGTATTTTTTGTTAATTTCCAAGAGCTTAAAAGCTGATCGCGAAACATAACCCCGCTGTTTCGCACATTTGACATAAAAATCCTTTCTGTGTTCCTGGAGCCAGCAATTCTTACTTTGTATCATTAAAAAAATCTTGAAAATCTTGAATCTTTTGTTGTTCAATTGCTAATAAAAAACCCCCAACTGCAATTTAGCAGAATCAGACATCATTTCTCGACTCCAAGGAGGATCAAAGACAAGATCTACTTTTACAACGTTTACCTGAGGTATAGCTAAAACTTTACGTTTAACATCTTCTACTAATATTGGCCCCATACCACATCCGGGAGCAGTTAAAGTCATTGCAATGACCACATGAAAGTCGTCATTTTTCAAACATTCGACATCGCAAGTATATATCAACCCCAATTCTACAATGTTAACTGGAATTTCTGGATCGAACACAGTACTAAGTTGAGACCACACTTTCTCTTTTACAGAAGCGTCAGATACGAAACATTGTAAGGCATTTCTAACGGATTTTCCTAAAGCATCCGCATCTTTCGATTCAATTCGAGCCAGTCTTCCGGAAAATCTTATCGTAAAAGTATCTCCCAAGTTTTGTACAACAGTCACCGCAGATCCTCTAAGAATCTTAGTTGATACCCCTGAAGGTATTAAGGTCACTAGCGTATCTCGTTTTAATATAACAGATTTTTTTTCATGTTTTCTTATCGTCATCAATAAGTCTCTCCTTCAAGTGAAAACTTTCTCCACATCCGCAAGATCCTATCGCATTAGGATTATTGAAATGCAATTGGTATTGTCCAAAACCTTTTTTTACATAATCTACTACGGTACCCCTAACAAAGGGTATGCATCGAGAATCAATTGAAATAACTAATCCAATCTTCGTTTTAAAAAAAACATCTCCTTTCTGAGGGCAATCTACAATCTCAGGTCGATACATATATCCGGAACATCCTGTTCTTTGTACCGAAAGACGCAATTGAGATTTCTTCCCGTATTTTTCCATTAACGACCGAATATGTTTATAAGCTCTATCTGTTAGCTCTAGGATTTGTTCTTTATCATGACGCATTTAGATTCTTCTCCCAAGCAGGTGCGAAACTGTTTAAGGCTGCAAGCGTGGTGTACCAACATAAAGTGGCGCATTTTACCCGAATGGGAAATCCAGAGACACCCGAAAGGACAGCTAATTTTCCCAATTCTTTTGTATTAGCACCTCTTCCTGTTACTAAATTACGAAATTGAACAAACAAATCTTGGATTTGTTCAACAGTTTTCCCTTTTAAAGCCTCCATCATTAACGAAGCCGAAGCGACAGATATAGCGCATCCTTTACCGTCAAAAGACGCTTCTTTTACTACACCTCCCTTTTCTCGGAAGTATACAGTCAGCTGATCTCCACACAACGGATTGTGTCCACTATATGTGTGAGTTGAGTTTGCCAATGATCCAAAATTTCGAGGTTTCCGACTGTAGTCGATCACTATTTCTTGATATAAATCACACAAATTGCTCATTTTAAGCCCTTAAATATTTGGGTAACCCGAATCAAACCATCAATCAATCTGTCGATGTCTTCAAATGTGTTATATAAAGCCAATGTAATACGCGCTGTTGCAGGCAGCTGAAATCGCTCCATTAGCGGCATCGCACAATGATGACCCGATCGAATAGCAATACCCTCATTGTCCAAAATAGTAGCAATATCATGAGGATGAATTTGTTTCATGATAAAAGAAATTATTCCAATTTTGCTTATCAGGCTTCCTATAATTTTTAATCCGCGAATCTTCTGTAATTTTTCTGTCGCATAATCTAACAGAGCTCTCTCGTAAACTTCAATTTTTTCAAGACCAATCTCTACAAGATAATCAACAGCCGCTCCGAGCCCTACAACACCTGCTATGTTAGGGGTGCCCGCTTCAAACTTATAAGGTAACAAATTATATTCAGTTTTTTCAAAAGTAACTTGACGAATCATATCCCCTCCTCCTTGATAAGGAGGCATCTTTTCTAACCATTTGGTCTTTCCATAAAGAATACCAATTCCAGTTGGTCCATACAATTTATGTCCAGAAAAAACGTAAAAATCACAATCCAAATCTTGGACATCCACTCTTATATGAGGAATCGCTTGTGCACCATCTAATAAGACCGGAATATTTTTTTGATGCGCCAGACAAATTATCTTTTTAACCGCGTTGAGTATCCCTAAAACGTTGGAAACATGAATAATCCCTACAATTCTAGTACGTTCTGTTAGCAAATTCTGACATTTGTATAAATTTAGAGTTCCATCGCTGTTCACTGGAATTATTTTCAATTTTGCCCCAACTCGTTTACACAATAATTGCCAAGGTACAATATTGGAATGGTGTTCCATCTCCGAAACTACAATTTCGTCGTCTTGTTGAATTTGCAATTCCCCAAAACTCGCGGCGACCAAATTGATTGATTCCGTAGTACCCCGAGTAAAAATAATTTCGTGTGAGTGAGCGGCGTTAATGAACGATTTAATCTTTCTACGCGTGCTTTCGTAGGAGTCTGTTGCCCGTTCACTGATAGTGTGAATTCCTCGATGCACATTAGCATTATTATGACAATAATAACGACTTATAGAATCAATCACTACCTGTGGTTTTTGTGTTGTTGCTCCGGAATCTAAATACACTAGAGACTTTCCTCGAATCCTCTCCTTTAAGATAGGAAAATCCTCCCGTAAGGAGGGAAATGTACCGATCATAACGCTTCTTCCTCTGAAGAATGCACCGAAAGTGTTAATTTTTTGATTATTTTTTGGTACATGCGTTCTGAAATAATCTTACAAGGTAATTTCGCCGTAATTTCTTCAGCAAACGCACAAGCCAGCAAATATTCGGCTGTAAGTCGATCAATGCCACGACTGTACAAATAAAATAGAGTCTCATCATCTAAACACCCTACTGTAGCGCCATGGGTACATGTTACATCGTTATTATAAATTTCCAACTCCGGTTTAGTATTGATTTCGGATTCGTTTGAAAACATCAAATTTTTGTTGTTTTGATGCGCTACTGTCTTATCAGCTTCTGGACGAACAAGAATTTTTCCATTAAATACAGCTTTAGACTTATTACCGATGATTCCGTTATAAATTTGCTGGCTTGTGCATCCAGAAGATTTGTGATCAACACAAGTATGGTTGTCAATGTGCTGTTTGTTTTTCAGATGATAAAATCCCAGTAATCGGCAAGAAGCCCCTTGTCCTGCTAACGAATAGTTCAGATCTTCTCGACCAATCTTCCCTCCCATCAAGCAATGAAAAGAAACTACTTGACTGTTTCGCAATTGTTTAATTTGAGTATTTGCGATATGAAAAGAAGAGTTGTTTTCTTGCTGCAATTTATAGAACGCCAGGTTAGCAGAAGCGCCGACAATTATTTGGGTAACAATGTTGTTAAAATAAATCTTCGTAGGACAACAAAATGTTCCAAAATATTCTTCTAGTACGGAAGCACGAGAATTCTCTTCAAGAAAAATTGTGTTTCTGGTCTGCGTCATCGAAAAAGGAAGATTAGGTTTCATTAAGTAGAGAAAATGAACGGGCTTTTTAAGTTCGAAATTCTTTGGAATGTGAAGAAACATACCATCTTGAAAAAGACCATCATTTAACAATGAAAAAGGAGTTTGAAGAATTGGAATCTTTTTCACAAAGTTTCTCTTTCTGTAATTTTTCAGTATTGTCCTTAGTGGAGACAATTGAATTTCTTCAGGCAATGATATCAAATTTGATAAGGCTGGAGAAAAACATCCGTTAACGAACACTATACGATAAGAGTTCTCTATAGCAAAATCGGTTATGTCGAGATCGGCAGTCGTTTTATCGAATAAAAAAATCTGAGATGAAATTGGAGAAATGTCTGTATATCTCCAATTTTCTGTTTTTCGATCGGGAAATCCTATCGACAGAAATTTTTCTAGTTGTTTGTACCGCCACATCCGTAAAGGACAGCCGCTCTGGTTTTGCAATTTTTTAGAGAGAATTTCAGACCAAGCTCCACTCGATTTTTTTTTATAACCAACCATATCCTTTCTTTTCGATCTTATAGGCTAATGATGGACCTCCTGACGTAACGATGCGTCCATCGATCAAAACATGTACAAAATCTGGCTTTATGTAATCCAAAAGACGTTGGTAGTGGGTAATTAATAAAATGGTGCGTTCAGAGCTGCGCAAACTGTTCACTCCTCTGGCAATGATTTGCAGAGCATCTATATCCAAACCCGAGTCAATTTCATCTAATATAGCCAGATAGGGTTCGAGCATCAACATTTGCAAAATTTCGTTTCGTTTTTTTTCGCCTCCTGAAAATCCCTCATTAACCGATCTTTTTAAGAATTTATCGTCCATATCCAACAGAACCAATTTTTCCTTAACCAAGTTCATGATGTCTAGAGAATCCAATTCTGGTTCATCACGTTTTTTCCGAATGCTATTGATAGCTGTTTTCAAGAAATAAAGGTTGTTTACACCAGGAATTTCTACAGGATACTGAAACGCTAAAAATAACCCAGACGCCGCTCTTCTCTCGGGAGAAAATTCCAACAAATTTTGATTGAGATACGTCATTTCATCTGCCGTAACAGAATAACCGCCTTTCCCAGCTAATACAGATGCCAGAGTACTCTTTCCAGAACCATTAGGACCCATAACAGCGTGTACTTCCCCAGCATTGATAGATAACTCTATTCCTCGAAGAATTTTGTGGTTTTTTGCGTTTACACACAAGTTTCTTATCATTAACATACACAAATTCCCGAAATTCCGTTTGTATTTAAAATCGAGTGTCTATCCAACAGAATCTTCCAAGCTAACTTCCATTAATTTTTGCGCTTCGACAGCAAATTCCATTGGCAACTTCTGAAAAACTTGTTTACAAAATCCATTTACAATCATTGATACAATATCTTCTTCTTCGATACCACGTTGAAGGCAATAAAACAATTGGTCTTCCCTAATTTTAGAAGCTGTAGCTTCATGTTCAACGCGAGCCGTAGAATTTTTTGTTTCGATATAAGGAAAAGTGTGAGCGCTACAATGATTTCCTAATAATAAAGAATCACATTGACTGTAATTAAGAGCGTTTTCAGCGGTAGGGCCAATACGGACCAATCCGCGATAACTATTCTGTCCGTGTCCAGCAGAAATTCCCTTAGCAATAATTGTACTTCGAGTATTTTTACCCAGATGAATCATTTTTGTTCCAGTATCGGCTTGCTGAAAATTATTTGTCAGAGCCACAGAATAGAATTCTCCAACAGAATTGTTTCCCCTCAAAACAACACTTGGATACTTCCAAGTAATTGCCGATCCTGTTTCAACTTGTATCCAGGAAATTTTCGCGTTATTTCCAAGGCAAACACCTCGTTTTGTTACAAAGTTATAAATTCCTCCGTGTCCATCTTTATCTCCAGGATACCAGTTTTGTACAGTAGAATATCGTATCTCTGCGTTAGCTAGGGCTATCAACTCTACTACAGCAGCGTGCAATTGGTTTTCGTCTCTTTTCGGAGCGGTACACCCCTCCAGATAACTCACATAGCCTCCTTCATCAACAATGATTAGTGTCCTCTCAAACTGTCCGGTATTAGCGGTATTAATTCGAAAATATGTGGATAATTCCATAGGACATCGCACCCCTTTTGGTACGTATACAAAGGATCCATCACTGAATACAGCCGAATTTAACGAGGCGAAAAAATTGTCACGGTAAGGAACAACACTTCCTAAATAGTTTTCGACCAAATGTGGATATTTTTTTACAGCTTCTGAAAACGAACAAAAGATAACTCCTGCTTTAGCAAGATTCTCCTTAAACGTTGTTGCTACTGAAATACTGTCAAAAACAGCATCCACAGCAACACCTGTTAAACGTTTTTGCTCATGCAAAGGAATACCCAATTTATCGTAAGTCTCAAGCAATCTAGGATCGATTTTCTCGAAATTTTCGAGTTCTCTTTCTGTCCCTTTTGGCGCTGCATAGTAGCTAATAGATTGATAATCAATAGGCGCTATGCGTAGATGAGCCCATTGGGGCGGGTTAGCAGTTGTCCAATGACGATAAGCCCGTAATCGCCACTCTAGCATAAAATTTGGTTCTTTTTTCTTCTCTGAAATAATTCTAATGATGTTTTCGTCTAACCCCGGAGCAATAACATCTGTTTCAATATCTGTAACAAATCCGTATTCATAGGTCTTATCAACAATTTCTTGTAAATAATTTTCACTCATTTTCATCGGTCGCTATTCCAAGGTCGCTATTCCAAACTAAACTGTATCTCTAAAAAAATCGGGGCAACAATCCCGATAACTCTTCATTACAAGACAAGAAACACCCACCAATAACAGATAAATTTATATCTGATGAGAAATTATTTGTTTCTCAGCTAACGGTTTTTTCATATCCGCGAGACTCAAATTATTTAACACTTCAAATACTAATCCGTTTACAATTCTCCAATTGTTACGCAATCCACAGACGAAATGATATTCACAACGATTGGAATAGCTGCTGCATTTTGTTATCGCAGGTCTTCCGTCAATAGCTGTAATAATCTCGGCTATACTGATTGCTTTCGGTGACTTTACCAGACAATATCCACCATTAACACCACGCTCGGAATCAATTAATTTGCTTCCGTTCAGAAGTTTCAATATTTTACTTATAGTAGCTGGCGAAAACGGAATAGTACGGGAAATTTGTGTTGTACTGGAACGTTTTTTTTGAGAAGCCAAAACTACCATTACCGTTGTAGCGTAATCAGCTAGTCGACTAATTTTTAACATCAATAACCCAACTTATCTCTTTTCGTTTTTATACAAACTCTTAGTTTCCCTTCGCACGATAAAATAGTACCATAATTGTACGATTTAGCAATAAACAATTGTACAAGTTATTTTATGAGCTTTTCGACAGTTGAAAATCGTCGATTTACTACACTCTTAAGCATTACGTTTATAAGTGCTCTTATAAATACGGCACTCGCTCTGTTTAAGATTAACGTAGGTGTTGTTGGATATTCGCAAGCTTCTATCGCCGACGGAATTCATGCTGTATCAGATCTCCTATTCGATGGACTTATAATTGTGGCGAGTCGCCTAGGAACGCAATTACCGGATAAAGAACACCCATACGGCCACGGTCGCATCGAAACTGTCGGAACGATCGCTACTTCCTCATTTTTAATCTTCGTCTCTTTAGGATTCGCTTTGAACACAATTCAACGCATTCTGCATCATGTTCATCCTGTCGTATCAACTTTTCCTGTCGTCATAGTATCCGTTGTTTCCATAATAGCGAATGAGATCTTATTTCGTTATACTTTAGTAAAAAGCAACAAAATCAACTCTGATTTGTTGCGTACTAGCGCTTGGCATAATCGTAACGATGCCCTTATTTCCCTACTTGTTTTGTTGAGTGTTATTGGCACTCGTCTAGGAATTAGACATCTCGACTCTATCGGTAGTCTGATCATCTCGTTTCTAATATTGTATGTAGGTATTAAAATAATATGGAAGAAAATTCAAGAACTCATCGATACGGCTGTTGACGATCAAACTTTTAGAAGCATCACCGATACCATCGAAGCTGTTTCTGGTGTTCTTGCTATCCATCGATTACGGACTCGATTACATGGAAGCAATATCTTTATAGACGTTCACATCCAAGTTGCTCCGGATATTAGTGTTTCAGAAGGACACTACATTAGTGATCAAGTTCAGATCAACCTTATAAACAACATTTCTCGTATTTCCGATGTTACTGTACATATAGACCCAGAGAACGATATTGCTTCCATGCCTTCAGTAAATCTACCCAATCGCGAAAACATTCATCGTCTTTTAAAAACTCATTGGAAAAATTTTCCAAGCTTTAAAGAGATTCGAAGAACAACCCTCCATTATCTAGATGGAAAAGTGTACATTGAAATCTGTTTACCGCTATCAGCAATTCGATCTGAAAAAAAACAACTAAAATCACAGTACCAGGATATTGTTACTCGAGTACAAAACATCGCTAAAGTATCCCTTTATTTCGAATAAAAAAATTAAGAGGGGCGATTGTTACCCGACTTACAAACGTTCAATCTCCATCATCTCATGCTTGTTCTTGATAAAAATTAGAAAAACCTCAACATAGAATTAAATTTTTTCTTCCAGAAATGGCTATTTTTCACGAATATAAGTAGGTTCAGCTTTCTCAGGAGGCAGAACATCGCCTATCTTGAATTTTTGATAAGCGATCGATGCTACCGAAGCAGCGTCAGGATAAACATCTGTCTTTATGAATTGGCAATCATCTATCAGTAGAAAAGATGAATATATAGACCACGCGTTTCCAACACACAGCCATTTTCCTTTCGGAAATCGAATGTTTTTTGGACAATCCACACGGTCTCTAACAATTGTTTGCATAGTCTTTTCCGCATTTGCTCGGTATGCTCCCCAATAGATAGAATTCATTCTCGCGTCCCAACCAGAAATCACCTTCTCATTGTTTGTTTTTCGATAAGCTGTTTGAGCTAATGCTTGTAATGTTGAAACAGGAATCACCGGAAGACTCATTGCGTAGGCAATTCCTTGCGCAACACCTGTTGCAATACGAACACCTATAAAACTCCCTGGACCCGACCCAAAGGCAACTGCGTCAAGATCCTTTAAATTTGTTCTAATATCGTTCAATAGCGCATCAACCAAATTTAAGAGGATTTCTGCATGTTTTTGCGGCGCGATTTCGAATTTTTGAGTAATCTGTCCATTTATCCAAAGCGCAGCGGAGCAAGCAACTGTGGAAGTTTCTAAGGCCAACAACTTAGTCATATAAAACACCTTACATCAAACACCTGTCAAAAAATTTTACAAATATAAATTTAGAAAATATAAATTTAGACATGTTGGTCGCAAGGTTGAAGAATTATTTTCAAAACCAAACGATTTTTTACAATCGATCAGCAGAAACTGGTTTTAATTTGATATAAATTGGTGTCCCAAGAAAATTGAATGTCTTTTGAAAGAAATTGGCAAGATAGCGAGAATACGATTGAGGAAGGAATTGGATGTTTTTCCCGTGAATGACAATAGTTAACGGGCGTCTGCTGCCAAGATGGGCATACCGAAAGTGTATTCTTCGACCGAACGAAGAAGAAGGTGGAGGAGTATATTCCAAAATCGCTTTTTCTAAAGTCTTTGTCAGTTGATTTGTGGTTAAATTTTGATAAACCGATCGATAAGATTTTTCAATTGCTTGAAATAATTTTTCTATGCCTGTCCCTTTTAATGCAGAAACAAAACAAATACAGGCAAAACTTACAAAAAACATTTTTTGCCCAATTTCTCTTTTTACTAGTTTTCGTTCGTTATCCTTTAACGCATCCCATTTATTAAGGGCTATAACTAGAGGTGTTCCTAACTCAATAATTAAATTTAATAGTCGCAAATTTTGTGTATACGCAATTTCATTAGAGTCTAAAACAAAAACCACTACATCAGCGGAGCGTATAGTTTGTATTGACTTAGCAACTGCAAACTTTTCTATTGTATCTCGGATTCTTCCATATCTAGGAATACCAGCAGTATCGATCAATGTATAATTGTTTTCTCCGCAAATGTAGGGAACACAAATATTATCCCGAGTTGTTCCTGGTTGGTCACAGACAATAACACGTTCTTCACCTAGTAATCGATTCATAAGAGTGGATTTCCCTACATTTGGACGACCAATTATTGCAATTTTAGTTTTAGTTCCCAACTTTGCTTCTTCCTCTATTTCTCCCTCTGGCACCAATTCTCTGAAAATTCTTAAAATTCTTATCATCAATTGATCAACACCTTTTCCTGTTTTTGCTGAAATCATATAAGGTTCGTCTAGACCTAATCGATAAAATTCGTTTTTTTTCATTCTTGTCGCATCTGCATCTGCTTTGTTAATTACAAGTAAGATTTTTCTGTTTTTTTTACGCAATTGATCGGATATAGCTTTGTCTGTAGGAGTAAGTCCTGTTCTTGCGTCTGCCAAAAACAGAATGCAATTTGATCTTTTGATTGCCTGATTTACTTGAATTTCCAAAAAGGTGTCCATAACGGATTTTTTCGTATCCACCAATCCGCCTGTGTCCACTACTAAAACACGACGTGATCCAATGATTGATTCTCCAAATTGATGATCTCGTGTAACGCCAGGGGTATTGGTTACTATTGCTGCTCGACTTCTGGTTAGGAAATTAAACAACGTCGATTTACCAACATTAGGCCTTCCTACGATAGCGATAACCGGAAGAAATTTATACAATTTTTCTCTTATTTAAGACTCCTTATATTTCCTTAAAGTAAAAAGACATACGATTAAAAACGAACAAAAGCATACCGAATTTTATATTAAGCAGATCGTTTTTGGAAAGTATTATAGTAGAATCCGTTACGTAAGACATTCTAATTTCTGTCCATTTTTTGTCGTATTTTCTTACCGATAACATGCAACAATAGTGCACATTAGAACAGCGCACGAGTGTTTGTGATTAAGTAGTGTGTGCTGTGGTAAAAGGCACTGTTCTCTTGTTTATTAGCTTATTTTGTAAATAAATTATTAATTCATTGATATCAAGCTGTTGTTTCGGTAAGAGTTCACGCAAATTTTTTACGGTTATTCTGTTTGTTTTCATTTCTTTCTTGCCGATAATTAATGCCCATTGAGCACCACTTGTATCCGCACGTTTAAACTGACTTTTAAAACTGCCATCAAGATGCGTCTCTATAATCAAATTAGGCAGAGCATCATGAAGGTGTTCTGCAATCATTAATCCTCGCTCCGCTGCCCGCTCTCCATCTACTACAAAATAAATATCGGAATAAGATACACATTCACGTACGGATCTCAGTAATAAAACTGTCCGTTCTAAACCAATAGCAAACCCAGCCGCCGGTATTGCGCGTGGTCCTCCCATTTGTTCCACAAGATCATCATAACGACCCCCTGCACATATGGTATCATTTCGTTGGACATCTTTTTTCTTCACTACCCATTCAAAAACAGTATGAGTATAGTAATCCAGACCTCTGACTAGGTCGGGGTTTACAACATAAGAAAACTCTTTTTGATCCAACAGAGTTTGTAATTGGTTCCAATGATGACGAGATTCGTCATCCAAATGGTTCAAAAGTTTGGGTGATTCCGCAACGATAGATTTCGTATTAGGATTTTTGCTGTCTAAAATTCTTAGAGGGTTAGTAATTAGACGTCGTTGGCTGTCCTCATCCAATTCGGATTTTCGAGACTGCAGATAATCGATTAGTCTTTTCCGATAGAATTGTCGACACGCTTGTGTTCCCAACGTATTCAATTCTAGAACTACGTATTTCTCTAAACCAAGAAATTTCCAGAAACGGTGACCTATTAAAATTAATTCAACATCGACAATAGGGCTTGCTACTCCGTACGCTTCTATACCAGCTTGATAAAATTGACGATATCTTCCCTTTTGGGGTCTTTCATAGCGAAACATAGGGCCTACATACCATAATTTCTGAATTTTTTTATAGAAAAGACCGTTTTGAATAGCCGCACGTACGCAACCGGTAGTGCCTTCCGGACGCAACGATACACTTCTACCGCTACGATCCCAAAAAGTATACATTTCTTTTTCTACATCCGTATCTGTACCAATACTGCGTCTAAATAAAGCAGTTTGCTCTACTATTGGAAGACGAATTTCACGATACCCGTAAGACATAACCAGAGCACGAAACGTTTCTTCAAGAAAAGACCAATACAACGCCTCATTAGGAAGAATATCCCTCATCCCTCGAACAGATTTTATTGTTTTGTTCAAATTACTTTTCCTAGAAACAATCTCTTATTTTCCATTATCCGTATTGAATACAGTGTTAGTTTCTGTTTCTGGACGATCTTTTGTGAATTTTGGCTCGATAGTATCTCCACCAGTATTAATGGAGTTCATCTCGCTAATTGGATGTTTCTTTCCTTGCCAACAAACACCAACTATTGTAATTAAGACGACTAAGGTCAATAAAGTGACCCAAGAGATTGTTTTCCAACTCGCCGGAATCATTCGAGTTGAACGCGCAATTATTGGAATTTCTCGATGTTTCACTGATTGTGTCTTAAGCGCTTTAGTTCGCTCAAACTCTTTATGTAAAGCTAAAGAATCGAATACGGATATAATCTCCTCCGGTTCAAGTCCAACACAACGGGCATAAGCTCGTAGATAACCTCGTACGTAAATCAAAGCAGGGGCTTGAGAATAATCATCTTTCTCCAAATTTTTTATCCACTGGACACTTAAATGAACTTGTTTTGCTACTTCTTCATACTGAAGATTCTTAGCCCGACGGGCTTCACGTAATAATATCCCCGGTGTTATCTTGTCGGCGATGTGTACAGTATTGTTGTCGATTTCCATACCTGCAATTGTGGCGACCCGCCACATTATCTTCTTTCCTACGATGAACAATTAATCGCAGTATTATATCTTAAATTGATGATTAATCTATTGGTGTGTTGATTGTCCAGCCAAAGAAACGATCAGAAAAAACCGAATTGCAATCATCGAAAATATTTTCAAATCTATCGTTTTATCTTAATTTTAGTCGAAAAAAAACTAGAAATTTCTTGTTTGGAACTGGAAAATTGTCGATAAAAATAAAAAAGAAACGTTTTACAAACAAATGAGATAGGTATGTTATTAGGATGGAGAATACAAATACACCGAATTCTGCCGGATCAATGAGATTTTAAGAAAGGGATTTTTCTCGCAGAAAATTAATTACCAGATTAATGAAATCGGTATTTCCATTCAATTCAGAAACCAGTTGTTCTATTTTCTTGTATAGCAACTGAACACGTCTTTCAATAAAATTGCGTGTTTTAGTCTCCAAACTGCACCGGTCGTCTAAATCGTCTCGCCATTGTACAATCAATCCGATAATGACGCCCAATTTTCGAAATTTCTGGAATAGAATTTCATTTGAGCACTTGGCACAAAGAACACCTAATTCAACGGCAGCACGAAACAAAGCACCAGTTTTTAATCGATAGATATTTTCTTTATTTGCATTCTTATCCAATAAATTGAGTTGTTGTAAATCAAGTTGTTGGCCACCAACCATACCTAAAGAACCGGAAGCGTGTGCTAGGGTAGACACTAGACGAGGATTGTTTTCTCGAGCCAATACTTCGAAGGCTAATGATTGTAGAGCATCACCAACTAGTATAGCCGTTCCCTCATCAAAAGCTCTGTGACAACTAAGCCTACCTCGACGATAATCGTCTTTATCCATCAAATCATCGTGAACCAATGAATAACAATGAATGAGTTCAACAGCACACGCCGCATTATCCATTTGATTTGGATCGACTTTAAAAAAAAGTCCAATGGCGTATACCAATAGTGGACGCAATCTCTTTCCTTTGGACATAACAGTGTAGCGCATTGCCCGATGTAGCAATCTAGGAGGTAGCGTTAGATCTGGTAGTAAATTGTCCAATTGACAATTAATGTGATTTTGATACTCCAAGATAGAATTCGGCGTTTGTTCAAGAAACACTTGTTGAAAAGATTTCCTCTGGTTTAAAGAAAAAAGAAATTTCCTCTTTTGCTGTTTTGTAACTATCAGAACCATGTACAGCGTTTGCATTGATAGAATCCGCAAAATCAGCTCGGATGGTCCCCGGATCTGCCTCTCTAGGATTTGTAGCTCCCATAAGTTTTCGATTTTTGGTAATCGCGTTTTCACCTTCTAAAACTTGCACCATAATTGGACCTTGAGTCATAAATGCGATTAATGCTCTATAAAATAACTTCTTTTTATGAACGATATAGAATTTTTTAGCCTGTTCCTCGCTTAAATATTGCATTCTTGCTGCAATGATCTTTAGATGCGCTCGTTCGAAACGTCTACAAATCTCGCCAATAACATTCTTGGCAACTGCATCCGGTTTAATAATTGATAAAGTTTTTTCGATAGCCATTAATCTCTATTTTATACCGTAAAAGAAATTGTAATTGTATGGTGTTATTCGATTACATTCCATTAATAATAGATCATTTTAAATAAGTCGCAAAATTGCATCTAATTATCTTTATTCAAAGACTAAGAGATTTGAGAAACTCCATACGAAATCAATATTGAAAACGCGATATGAATTTATTACGATTGAGATCATGAATTTTTTATCTTCACGTGCAAAACTCATCATTTTTTTTGTAGTTCTTCTATCTTTTTTTTCCGGAATGGCCGTTACTTTTATAACCAAAACAGTCCATAAAAATGCAAACAATTTCGATCGGAAAATCTTGATCTTAAGGTTTCCTATGATAAATCCAAAATGCACGATACTATCACCTTTGATACCACCCCCTCCTAATTTAAACACTAAAAGCTATGTATTAATGGATGCTAAATCCGGAGTTGTAATTGCCGAGAAAAATATGGATCGGACCCTTCAACCTGCAAGCTTAACTAAGCTAATGACGCTTTACTTGACATTCCAATCACTAAAGAATGAGCAATTGCGCTTACTGGAAGATAAGGCGATAGTCGGAATTGGTGCATGGCGTACAAAAGGATCTCGAATGTTCTTAAAAGAAGGTTCGAATGTTCCGATCAATTCTCTCATTCGAGGTATTATCGTTGCTTCCGGAAATGATGCCTGTGTAACGATGGCTCAACGTATTGCAGGATCGGAAGAGACTTTTACCCAAATGATGAATCAGACAGCGCAAAGCCTTGGAATGAAAAATTCGCACTACGCAAACTCCACAGGATTACCTTATCCAAATCACTATTCTAGTGCCTATGATATGGCTCTTTTAACTCGAGCTCTTATCAAACAATTTCCAGAGTACTACCACTTTTTTTCTGAAAGATGGCTAACTTATAACGGTATTAAACAACCAAATCACAATCGTCTGTTGTGGCGTGATAATTCTGTAGACGGTTTGAAAACAGGATATACCGAAAAAGCGGGTTATTGTCTGATTGCTTCTGCACAACGAAGAGGAATGCGATTGATTTCTGTAGTATTAGGAGCGCCTACCGACCACGCCCGTTTGAACGATTCTGAAATCTTATTGAATTACGGATTTCATTTTTATAAGACTCAACGGTTTTTTAATGCTTATGTACCTATTATCACTCAAAAACGCGTTTGGCTGGGTGAAAAAAAATATGTTGATTTTGGTATATCCAATTCTTTATATACTACTATCCCTGTAGGAAGTGAAAAAAATCTAGAAACTACCATCCAATTTTTGGAACCGTTATACGCACCACTAAAAAAAGATCAATCTTATGGGATAATCAGAGTTGTACTTCAAGGAAGAACAATCGCCGCAGCTCCCTTGATTGCATTACAAGAAGATCCTTCGGCGAATCTGTTATCTCGCATCCTGGATCGTATTGTTCTCTTTTTTAGAGAGGTTTTTAGTAACTTCTTGTGAAGAGAAAATACGAATTTTCTGTCATTTTTTTACTGTAGATTTTTACAGATTTGTTTCACAACTTCATATTGTTATCGTGTTATTTATGTTGTACGCGCAATAAATTTACCAATTTTTAATCTGTATACAACTTAAAATCGCCAATAAAAATCAGAAGGACTCGAGAAAAAACTTCACAAGAAAAATTACTAAGATCGCATTTGTGTGGATCCAGCACAAATTTCTAAAATAGAAAGTAGGAATTTTGTGTATTCCTAAGAAAATCGTCCTTGTATTTTCTGTATCTTTATTTTTTAGCGTATTGACGTTAAATTTTATGATACACTGTCGTGTTCTAAAATTTTTTATAAAACTTTTTACTGAGTACAACACTGACGTGGACGTCATTATTCGCCAGTTTGATCAGACAACTTCGTATCTGACTGTGTGGAGAGCTATGCGAGAATTTACATCTCAGCGAGACCCTACTACTCCGGATGAGGTTTGGATGTTAGAACATTTTCCGGTTTTTACGAACGGATTATCTGGAAAATTGGGCCGAGCAGAAAAAATCCAAGAGATTGCTCTTGTGCGGTGTGATCGGGGCGGACAAATTACTTACCATGGACCAGGACAGCTCATTGTATATCTTCTACTTGATCTCAAACGTCTTGGTCTTAAGACTCGACCTTTTGTACGTACCATCGAACAAACTGTTATCGACTCTTTAAAACAATTAGGTATTAATAACGCTCAAGGAGATACGACAGCTCCTGGTGTCTATATTGAAAAAGCAAAAATATGTTCCATAGGTCTTCGTGTACGTAATGGATGGAGTTATCATGGATTGGCTTGTAATGTATCAATGGATTTGACTCCTTTTACTTATATCAATCCCTGTGGGATTGAAGGATTAGTTGTAACACAAATATGTAACTATTTGAAGAATGTCAGTGTGTCCATGGTTCGTCGAACCATGACAACATCTCTTTTAGAGAATTTCGGATACAGGAAACCCGTTATAAAAGGAGAAACTACATTAGAGTTCTTTACCAATGTCACAGTATAGTGTAACTCAAAAGGTTTTTGGAAAAGAGAAATTATCGCGTATTCCTATTAAAATAGAGAACACCGATATTCCTCCTCTTCAAAAACCTGATTGGATTCGCGTTCGTTTGTCTGTTAATGGCAATAAAATCAAAAATCTAAAAAAATTACTCCGAAATAATAAACTAGTAACAGTTTGTGAAGAAGCTTCTTGCCCTAATTTAAATGAATGTTTTGGTCACGGTACTGCCACTTTTATGATTATGGGGGATAAATGTACGAGACGTTGTAGCTTTTGTAATGTTGGTCATGGACGACCCGATCCACTTGATCCTAAGGAACCGAACAATTTGGCTAACGTCATAAATCTCATGAGATTGAAATATGTAGTGATCACATCAGTGGATCGAGACGATTTGCGAGATGGGGGAGCTTTGCATTACGTACAATGCGTCAACTCTATCCGAAAACAAAATCCGAATATTAAAATTGAAATTCTAGTTCCTGATTTTCGCGGACGCATGGAGAAGGCTTTGAGTATCTTCCCTAAGGGATTACCAAATATTTTCAATCACAATATCGAAACTATCCCGCGATTGTACAAAAAAGTTCGTCCCGGTGCTGACTACCAATGGTCATTAACTTTATTGAAAAAATTTAAAGAAAATTTTCCTAACATCCCCACAAAATCTGGAATAATGCTGGGTCTTGGAGAAACACATACAGAAGTGAAATCTGTGATGAAAGACTTACGAAAACACAATGTCGATATGATGACACTTGGACAATACTTACAACCTACTCGCTATCACATTCCGGTTGATCGCTACGTAAAACCCCTGGAATTTCACGAACTGGGCGAACTCGCAAGAAATTTAGGATTTATCGCTGTCTCTAGCGGTCCGTTGGTTCGTTCTTCGTATCATGCTGATTTGCAAGCGAAACAATGTGCGGATTTTGTAAACTCTATTACATAAAATAACAATAACAAATGACTGCACATTGTCTTGCGAAAATTAATTGTTATTTACAATCTCATATTCATTCTGGAGTATTGTTTGTTTTTCTTATTGCGTTCTTTGAATCTCTTCCTGTAGTTGGAACCATTATTCCTGGCTCTGTGACTATGTCAATCATTGGAATTTTAGTAGGTCGCGGTACAATCTCTCCAGACGTTACTCTACTTTGGGCTTCGATAGGAGCGTTAATGGGAGATACTATTGGATTTTCTATAGGAAAACACTGTAATGCGAGTAAACGTCTCTATCAGATTTGGCCGTTTAAACGATATCCTCAATGGTTACAAATGGGAGAAGATTTTTTTAAAAAACATGGAGGGAAAAGTATCTTAATTGGCCGTTTTGTCGGTCCTGTAAGGAGTTCTGTTCCTCTAATCGCAGGGCTTTTAAAGATGAGTTGGTTGCGATTTTTTCTCGCAGCTATTCCTTCAACAATATTTTGGGCGACTGCTTACTTACTGCCGGGAACAATTTTTGGTGCAGCATCTTTGCAGCTGCCTTATCGCACAATAGCGATATTCCTATTAATAGGATTCTCCACTATTGTTTTGATTTGGCTAATTTTTTTGGTTATTCAGAGATTTTTCAGATTTTTCATATCCGTAATCGATCGCACTATCAATCGTTTGTGGATATGGCTACAGTGTCGTTATTCCTCCCGCTTTTTATTGCAAATGATCACCAATCGTAAAATTCCACAGGACCACCGCCAATTGACCATGTTGATTCTCGCGTTTTTAAGTCTTTTTTTCTTTGTCGTATTAGCTGTCATCACTACGGTACAAGGACCTCTAATTAATTGTAACGAGTTTTCGTTATATTTTTTACAAAAAAACCTGCAATCAAAAAACATCGATAGGATTCTCATTTTCATTACAATGCTAGGTGATGTTAAAGTAGTAACGAGCGTCGTTCTATTGCTTTTAGTCGCTCTCTTTACAAGAGGTATTTTTCGTCCTGCAGCGCACCTAGCAGCTGCTATTCTGATGTCAGAGAGTCTCACCTTTTTTTTCAAAAATGTGGTTCATTCTCTACGACCTATGGTAGATTCTCCAATTCGAGAGCATTTTTTTGCTTTTCCTAGTGGCCATGTAGCGTCTAGTCTTTCCGTTTTTGGTTTTGTTGCTTTTTTAACAGCTCAGCAGATTTCTAAAAAGTGGAACTGGGTTCCTTATACCCTGTTAATTGTTTTAATTTTTTTGATAAGTTTTTCTCGCCTGTACTTAGGAATACACTGGATAGAAGACATTTTAGGCGGTTTGTCTCTTGGATTTACTATTTTATTAAGTACTATAGTTTCGTATCGACGTTATCCTCAAGAAACTTTTGGGGATTTACAATGGTTGATGTTTTTGATTTTTTCTATTGTGTTTTCTTGGTTTTCTTTCGGTAAAACCGAATACCGAATGCTGAAACGTTGCTACACATCTCTTTGTTCTGTTCGAAATCTTCTTATTGAGGATTGGTGGAAAAATTCTCTACAATATGCGCCTACTCTTCGAACCAACCAATTTGGTTGTCGTCCTAATCAACTTTTCTTCAACATTCAATGGACAGATCAATTGGATAATATTGCACAAACGTTAAAGCAAGCAAGATGGAGGGAAACGATTGGTAACAAAAAAGATATCCAAGTTACTGTAGAACAATTTGTAATCTACAAACCAAAATACCATTTTCCTTATCTTACTCTGGATACATCTAAGCGATCCTCCTATTTTGTACAGGCACAAAACATCTTCTACATGTGACCGCTGTTGTCGAGATTGGATTGTAAGAATTTTAGTAAAAGGTTTAAAAATCTTCGTCTACCACTATTATAGATAGGATCGATAAATTGTCATTTAAAATCTAGACATTCGTCTTTCTGATCGGACCACTACCTATATCAAAATTTCTTATATCTTTTTATTCGAGATTTGATAGCTCTTACTATTACAGATTGGTTTCAAAACAGATCTCTCCCAAAATGCAACGAGATTTTTTCACTTGTCTTAATCCATTTACTCAGGTAATGTTTCACGAGATCGATACAGAAGATTTCCATTATAAATCACCAAAATGCATTTATAGAGGAATTTTATGAGGATTACTTATACCGCCTTTAGATTTCAGACATTCTTTAAAAACGTTCCGACTCAAAAATTGAAGCTTTGACAATTTAACGATTTCGTGTCATAACTGTCTTCTCTGAATCCAAAGAAAAACCGATCGTGAACAAAAAAAACATCTTTTATGCGCAATCTGGTGGAGCTACAGCAGTTGTTAACGCAACGGCCTGTGGAGTCATTCAAACTGCCAAAAAATATCCTCTTAAGATCGGTAAAGTATTGGCTGGACGAAACGGAATCATTGGAGCTTTAAAGGAAGAGCTTATTGATACAAGTCTAGAGTCTCCAGAAGACATTTCCGCTCTTCTTCATACTCCTTCCAGTGCTTTCGGTTCCTGTCGTTACAAGCTTTCAGATATTGATAAAGATCAAAGTCAATACGTACGTTTATTTGAAGTTTTCAAAGCCCACGATATAGGTTATGTGTTTTATAACGGTGGAGGAGATTCACAAGATACTATCTATAAAATTTCACAAATGAGTCAATATATAGACAATCCTTTGGTTTGTATTGGGCTTCCGAAAACAATCGACAATGATTTGCCATTTACAAACAATTGTCCCGGATTTGGATCTGTAGCCAAATACGTAGCTGTTTCTACGCAAGAAGTTGCTTTAGATGTCAAAGGTATGGCCGCCACTTCTACTAAAGTTTTTATTCTAGAAGTTATGGGACGAAACACTGGTTGGATCGCTGCAGCTTCCGCATTAGGCAAACACTGTCCCGATGATGCTCCGCATATAATTTTATTTCCGGAAATTCCTTTGCAAATCGAAGTATTTCTTGTAAAAGTCAAAGAAACAGTGAATAGGTACGGGTACTGTGTAATTGTGACCTCAGAAGGGATTCGTTGTCCAAACGGCCAATGTATCGAAAAATCAAAGTCTCAAGACGCGTTTGGGCATGAACAACTAGGAGGTATTGCGCTTGTTCTAGCTCGTATTATTAAAAAACGTCTTGGATTTAAATATCATTGGGCAGTAGCTGACTATTTACAACGTGCCGCCCGACATCTCACTTCACAAACAGATTTGGATCAAGCGTACGCATTAGGGCAATCTGCTGTCGAATATGCCCTGTTGGAAAAATCTAACATAATGCTCACTATTTGTCGTGAAAAAAGTCAGAATTATCAATGGCGAATAGATACCATTCCTTTATCTCGGGTTGCTAATGCAGAATACAGAGTTCCGGAAAATTTTATTACTAAAGATGGATTCGGAATTACTGAGTCTTGTCGTCACTATCTGGAGCCCCTCATTCAAGGAGAAAGCTATCCTCCTTATAGAGGAGGAGTTCCTATGTACATAAAGTTGAAAAATCAATTGATAAAGAAAAAACTAAAGGAGAATTTTGTATTCGTACTGTAGTTTCCGAGTTATCGGAAATCGTTATCCTGTCTTTGAGAAAAGACAGGAGTCGTAGTATATTTTGTGTATCGATTCTCTCAAGAACAATTAATTTAGAAAAAACGAGGAGAAAATCATAATGGTTTTAACTGCTTCTAAGATGATTCCTTTAGGGACAAAAGCACCGAATTTTAGTCTTCCTGATGTTGTTAGTGGAAAAGAAAGTTCGTTGAATCAACTAAAATCTGAAATCGCAACAGTTGTTATGTTTATTTGTAACCATTGTCCCTTTGTTCAGCATATTCAAAAGAAATTATCTGAAACAGCAAAAAGATACCACACCAAAGGTATCCACTTTGTTGCTATCAACTCCAACGACGCCGAAAGCTATCCGGAAGATTCTCTTGAAAATATGAAAATTACAGCCGAAAAATTCGACTATTCCTTTCCGTATCTTTTTGACGAAACCCAAGAAATCGCACGAGCCTATCAAGCAGCCTGCACCCCCGATTTCTACATATTCGATTCCAATCTTCTTTGTGTTTATCGAGGCCGATTTGATTCATCGAGTCCTGGAAAAAAGACTCCCGTTACAGGTCAAGATCTCAAAAGGGCATTGGACAATCTGCTTTCTGGAAATCCTGTAGACCGCGAACAACAACCAAGCCGGGGGTGTAGTATTAAATGGAAATCATAAAAATTTGTTTCTCTCATCACCAAATACACAGATCCGAAAATTAAAACAGAGGATACACAACAAACACAATTTTGCGCCTTTTTAAGAGTATTTAACATCTACAATTTTGTATTTCACTACACCTTCCGGAGCTTGAACTTTCACAATTTCTCCAATACATTTTCTGATAAGAGCCCGTACCAGAGGGGAAGATATTGAAATTTTACTTTCTTTCAAATTAGCTTCGTCCTCACCTACAATTTGATAAGTAGATTCGGTTTGAGTGTTGTAATTTAATAAAGTAACTGTAGATCCAAAAATCACTTTCCCTTTGTTGGGAAGTTGTGAAATATCAATTATTCGGCAGTTAGACAGTTTTGTCTCGATCTCTAGAATACGTCCTTCTATAAAAGACTGACGTTCCTTTATAGCATGGTATTCGGAATTTTCCCTTAAATCTCCATGAGAACGCGCTTCTGCGATATCCGCAATAACCTTGGGGCGCTCAATCTTTTTTAAAATTTCTAGTTCTGAACGCAATTCAGAAACACCATTTGCAGTCATAGGAAAAATAGCTTCTCGCATCACAAACACCTTCAAAACACATGGAAACCTTAGCAGTTTAGAAAAACTAGTACTTTTTTGAATCCAACGTTGTGTACCAAGAAATAACCCCCTACTTCTCAATCCAAAGTAATAAAACAAATCTCTCAAAAAAGTTCCAAATCGAAAGAAAACAAAAAACATACCTCTTGCTCATTTCTCAACAGAAACCTTCTTTAGAAACTTTTCTTTCTTTCTCTCTTTTGTCGATGCAAATCTTGTAAAGTCCGAAGGTGGTTCAACTCAACAGCCTGTATGGCCAAAACAGTAGCTTCCCCACCTGCCAATGTTGTTGTATAGCACACTTTGTGTTGCACTGCACTAATTCGAATAACATTTGAATCTTCAATGGCTTTTTCGCCTTCTGTAGTATTGATAATAAAATCAATCTGATCGTTTTTAATCATATCAACAATATGAGGGCGCCCTTCAGTAACTTTATTAACTATCGTGCATAAAATTCCAGAATTTTGCAGCACTCTGGCAGTTCCTCGAGTGGATACAATGTCAAATCCTAAATGTATTAACGTATCAGCCACTTTTACAATTTTTTCCTTATCTGCATCACGAACACTTATAAAAGCACATCCATTTTGAGGAATAGTATCTCCACCGCTTAATTGACCTTTTGCAAAAGCCTGTCCAAAAGTACTTCCTATTCCCATCGCTTCTCCGGTAGAACGCATTTCTGGACCCAGAATAGGGTCTACACCTAGAAATTTGTCGAAAGGAAATACAGGTTTTTTAACAGAGAAATAGTGAGGAATATATTCTTGAACGGCTTGTTCTCTCAAAGAGAGATGTACCATACAACGAGCTGCAATCCTAGTTAGCGGAAGTCCTGTAGCTTTTTCGAGAAAAGGAATCGTTCGAGAAGCTCTAAGATTAACTTCGAGTACATAAATTTCATCTCCTTGAATTGCAAATTGAGTATTTACTAAACCAATTACATTGAGTTTCTTTGCTATCAAAAAAACTTGTTCTCGAAGTTGATCTTGCACACTTTTACTTAAATTATGTGGTGGAAAGGTACAAGAAGAATCACCGGAGTGCACACCAGCTTTCTCGATGTGCTCCAAAATACCGCAAATCAAAATGTTTTCACCATCGCACACTGCATCAATATCCACTTCTACGGCGTCTTCTAAAAATCTATCTAAAAGTAAGGGTTCGTCCTCCGAAACGATGATATCTTTAGTCATATAACGAGTTAATTCTTTCTCGCTATAAATAATTTTCATAGATTGTCCACCCAATACATACGAAGGACGAATGATCAATGGATAAGAAAATACTTTTGCCAAGCGCAAACCTTCTTCTACACTACGTACCGATCCATTAGGTAGTTGTGGCAAATTTAGTTCTTGAATCAGCATCTGAAAACGCTCTCGATCTTCAGACCGATCAATAGCGTCAGGTTGTGTTCCCAAAATAGGTATTTTGGCTTTTTCCAGCGCTCTTGCTAGTTTTAGAGGCGTCTGTCCTCCAAATTGAATAATAACACCTTTAGGTTTCTCAGCTGTTGCAATTTCCAAGACGTCTTCTAATGTAATCGGCTCGAAATACAATCGATCGGAAACATCGAAATCTGTAGAGACGGTTTCCGGGTTGCAATTGACCATAATACTTTCATAACCCATATCACGCATAGCCAAAGCTGCGTGTACACAGCAATAATCAAATTCGATACCTTGCCCAATTCGATTCGGACCGCTGCCCAACACCATGATTTTATTTCGATTTGTTGGAAAGCATTCATCTTCTTCTTCGTAAGTTGAATAAAGATAGGACGTATTTGCAGAAAATTCTGCAGAACAAGTATCTACACGCTTGTAAACAGGAAAAATTTGCAATTTATGTCGATAATTTCGTACACGTTTTTCGGTAGTTCTTAGTAACTGCGCTAATCGTTTATCGGAAAATCCCTTACGCTTTAAATGAAGCAACTTCTCTCGAGACAGTTCTTTTAACGATTCATTTTTTATTGCTTCTTCCAGACAAACCAATTCCTTTATTTGTGCTAAAAACCAGAGATCAATTTGACTATTTCTATGAACTTCTTCTAAACTAAAACCTATTCGAAAAGCATCCGCAAGATGCCATAAACGTTCAGGACCGGCGAAACGCAATTCTCGTCCAATATTTTCTCGCAACATCTCATCTACGTATCGATTTGTAACCTGTACTTTCGATTCCAACCCACAAACATCAATTTCTAATCCACGAATGGCTTTTTGCAGCGATTCTTGAAAAGTACGACCAATAGCCATTACTTCTCCTATCGACTGCATCTGAGTCGTCAATCGGGGCTGAGTTTGAGGAAATTTTTCAAAATTGAATCGAGGAATTTTGGTTACGATGTAGTCAATGGTAGGTTCAAAAGAAGCAGGAATTTTTCCGTCTGTAATTTCGTTCCGTAGTTCATCTAAAGTACAGCCAATAGCCAATTTTGCTGCAACTTTTGCAATAGGAAAACCGGTGGCTTTTGAAGCGAGCGCAGAAGAACGAGATACACGAGGATTCATTTCGATAACGATCATTCGTCCATCATTTGGATTAATTGCAAATTGTACATTAGAACCACCAGTTTCTACTCCAATTTCTCGCAAGATTGCAATAGCGGCATCCCTCATACGTTGATACTCTTTGTCTGTCAATGTTTGAGCGGGGGCAACGGAAATGGAGTCCCCGGTATGGATACCTACAGGATCTACATTTTCAATACTGCAAACAACAATACAATTGTCTTCTATGTCTCGTACCACCTCCAATTCAAATTCCTTCCATCCAACAATGGATTCATCAATCAATACTCCATTAACAGGAGACAATTCAAGACCACGAGTACAAATTTCTAAGAATTCTTCTCTATTATATGCGATACCTCCACCGTTTCCTCCTAGAGTAAAAGAAAGCCTAATAATCACCGGAAATCCAACTTTTTCGAGAATTTTCCAAGCTTCTTTCATCGATCGAGTTAGTCCAGAACGAGTTGTCTCTAATCCAATGTTAGCCATAGCTTTCTGAAATAAAGCCCGATCTTCGGCTTTATTTATAGCTTCTCGAGAAGCTCCAATCAATCGAACGTTGTATTTTTCTAAAATTCCTTCTCGTACCAGATCCAACGCACAATTCAAACCTGTCTGCCCTCCCATAGTTGGCAAAACTGCATCTGGTTTTTCCTTTTCAATAATTTTCGCAACTACCTCCCAACTTATGGGTTCAATATAAGTAGCGTCCGCTGTATCAGGATCAGTCATTATAGTAGCAGGGTTCGAATTCACCAAAATAACGCGACAGCCTTCCTCTCTAAGAGCTCGACAGGCTTGAGTTCCAGAATAATCAAACTCACACGCTTGCCCGATGACAATAGGTCCAGCTCCAATAATTAATACATTTTTGATATCTGTTCTTTTTGGCATACTATTTAAAACGTTTTTTTCTTATCAATTCAATAAAGTCTTCAAATATTCCCCTCATATCTTGAGGCCCCGGATTTGCTTCTGGATGACCTTGAAAAGCAATTGCTGGTCTGTTCTCATGCACTATCCCTTGCAATGTTCCATCAAACAAAGAACGGTGTGTTGCTTTTAGTACGTCTGGTAAATCTTTCTCATCCACTGAGAAACTGTGGTTTTGACTAGTAATGTAGATACGTCTAGTTAAAACATTTTGTACAGGATGATTGGCTCCGTGGTGTCCAAATTTCATTTTTTTTGTTTTTCCACCACAAGCCAAAACCAAAAGCTGAAAACCCAGACAAATTCCTAGCAAAGGAATTCCTCTATCTAAAATTTCCTGAATTGCTGAAATTGCATAACCACAATCTTCTGGATCGCCTGGTCCGTTGGACAATACAACACCATCCGGATTAAAATTTAAGACCGATTGTACAGACGTTTGAGCAGGGACAACGGTTACTACACAACCACTAGCCACTAGAGACCGCAAAATCTGTCGTTTTAAACCGTAATCATAAACCACAACACGATAGCCATCTTTTTTTTGTACGATTGTATTACAATAGTCTTTTGTAAGATTTACTGTCGTCCCAACCCAGGTTTTCATTTCCTTTATAGAAGCGATTTTGGTCAAATCTCTTTTTTCTTTCAAACAAAAAGCGCGAGCGCATTCAAGAGCTTCATCTAAATCCACGTTTTTACCGGTGACAATGCACCCACTCAATACTCCTTTCTCACGAATTAATCGCACCAAACGTCGAGTATCAACCCCCGCAATAGCAACAATTTCCTCGGACTGCAAGTAATCTGCAAGCGATCGTTCGGCGCGCCAATTACTGAAAACAAAAGATAATTCACGGATAACCAACCCAGAGGCCCAAATTCTGTGTGATTCTTGATCGTCAGAATTAACTCCTACATTTCCGACATGCGGGCAAGTCAAAGTAATAATCTGTCCTGCATAAGAAGGATCTGTTAGAATCTCTTGATAGCCCGTAGATGACGTATGGAAAATAACTTCCCCGGAAGTCCGGCCGTTTACTCCAATAGAATATCCGGAAAAGAAACTCCCGTTAGACAGTACCAACGCCGCCGGATTTCGCTGTCTAAACAAGCTTAAATTACCCATCGAGCGAGACCTCTCTAATTGAAAACCTTATCTCTAAAGCGCAATGGATTATTCTAAGTGCGGTTGATTGCGAATTCATTTTTTTGAAAAAAAGGCTTTTACGCTATCAAACCAACTGCGTCTACGTAAACTATGATTTTTACCGTCTTTTTCTAACAACACAGAAAAACGTTTTAATAATTCTTTTTGTTCTGTATTTAACTTTATTGGAGTTTCTACTGTAACATGACATATCAAATCCCCAATACCGCCGCTTCTTAAGACTTTTACACCTTTTCCTCGCAGGCGGAATTTCTTTCCACTTTGTGTTTCTGGAGGAACTGTTAAACGTACAGCACCATCCAATGTAGGAATTTCAACTTCTCCTCCTAAAGAAGCTGTGACAAAGTCTATAGGAACTTCTGAATGCAAATCGTTGCCTTCTCTGCGAAAAACAGGATGCGGTTTTACTTGAATCTGTACATAGAGATCCCCCGGAGGGGCTCCTAAAAGTCCCGCTTCGCCTTCACCAGAGAGCCGAATGCGATCTCCGGTATCAATTCCTTGAGGAATTTTAACAGACAAAGTTTTTGATTGCTGGCGGCGACCTTGTCCGTGGCAATCGAAGCAAGGGTCTTTAATGACTTGTCCTATTCCTCGACACGCAGAACACGTTTGTTGTACCTGTAAAAAACTGTGTTGCACACGCATCTGACCACTTCCTCCGCAGCGCTGACATGTAACCGAACTAGTGCCTTTTTTTGCACCACTTCCGTTACATGTTTTACAGTTCATCCAGGTCAAAACCTTAATTGTTTGCGTGATTCCATGGACAACTTCTTCTAGTGAAAGAAGAAGGTTATAGCTCAGATCAGATCCTCGTTGTTCTCGGGATCTACCACTAGTCTTTCCTCCTCCAAAGATATCCCCAAAAATGTCACCGAAAACATCTCCAAGATCTCCAAATCCAAAACTGCTGGAACTGCTTCCAAAAGATTGATCTACACTGGAATGACCGAATTGGTCATAAGAAGCGCGCTTGCGCGAATCGGAAAGCACTTCATAAGCTTCTCGTGCTTCCTTAAATTTTATTTCCGCATCTTTATCTCCCGGATTTCGATCCGGATGATATTTCATTGCTAAACGACGGAAGGCCTTTTTAATTTCTCCATCCGTTGCTGTACGACTAACCCCGAGAACTTCGTAGTAATCACGCTTTTCCATGGAAGACACATTCCTCCCAATTTCTTTCCAAGGAAAGACCAAACCAGAGGCTGAGTGAAAATTGTAAGATTCGTAAGACCAAAAACACAAGAAAAACTAACTGTTCCTGCAGTTTTTTCTTTCGCTTATTTATTGTCTTCATTCACATGCGTCTGCTTTTCGTCTTTGACCTCCTTAAATTCAGCATCAACTACATCTTCTCTTCCAGTTTTGGATTCTTTAGAAGAGCTTCTTGCACCACGCGAGTCGGATTCAGTATTTTTCTTAGCATAAACACGTTCAGCCAGTTTAGAAGAATACTCTGCTAACACCTTTGTTTTCTCCTCGATCGCACCTTTATCATTTCCTTTCATTACTTCTCTAAGCTCTTTAACTGCTTTCTCGATGGAATCCTTTTCGTCAGATGATATTCCATCATCTTTGTTTCCTAAGTCTTTTACAGCTTTTTCGGAAGCATGAATCATTGCATCGGCTTGATTTCTAGCATTTACCAACTCATGAAATTTGCGGTCCATCTCTCGATGCGTTTCAGCATCTTTTACCATTCTACCAACTTCTTCATCCGATAAACCACTGGAAGCTTTAATTACAATGGATTGCTCCTTACCAGTTGCCTTATCCTTCGCTGACACATGAAGAATACCGTTTGCGTCAATATCAAACGTTACTTCAATCTGAGACACACCACGCGGCGCTGGTGGAATATCCGTAAGATCGAAACGACCTAACGATTTATTCGCCGAAGCCATTTCTCTCTCTCCTTGTAAAACATGAACTGTAACGGCTGTCTGATTATCTTCGGCGGTTGAAAATATCTGATTGGCCTTTGTTGGAATTGTGGTGTTTTTATCAATCAATTTAGTCATAACCCCACCCAGAGTTTCAATTCCCAAAGACAGAGGCGTAACATCAAGTAACAATACATCTTTCACTTCTCCAGATAACACCGCTCCCTGAATAGCTGCTCCAATAGCTACTGCCTCATCCGGATTTACATCTTTACGCGCTTCTTTTCCAAAGAAGATTCTAACAGCTTCTTGAACCTTCGGCATACGAGTCTGGCCACCAACCAGAATCACATCGTCGATTTCAGAAACTTTAAGCCCGGTGTCTTTAATCGCTATCCTACAAGGTTCAATAGTTTTTTCAATCAAATCTTCCACCAACGACTCTAATTTAGCCCGAGTGATACGAATATTCAAATGCTTAGGGCCAGAAGCATCTGCGGTAATATAAGGTAGGTTAACGTCGGTTTGTTGACTAGACGAAAGTTCAATCTTTGCTTTTTCAGCTGCTTCTTTCAATCTCTGTAGCGCTAGAGGATCGCTATGCAAATCTACGCCAACATCTCTCTTAAACTCGCTGGCCAAGTAATCAATCAATCTAAGATCAAAATCTTCTCCTCCTAGAAAGGTATCGCCATTCGTAGCCAAAACCTCAAATTGATGTTCTCCATCTACTTCGGCAATCTCTATGATAGAAATATCAAACGTTCCTCCGCCCAAATCATAAACGGCGATTTTACGATCTCCTTTTTTCTTGTCCATTCCGTAAGCCAACGCCGCGGCAGTAGGCTCGTTAATGATACGTTTTACATTAAGATTTGCGATCTTTCCTGCATCCTTAGTCGCTTGACGCTGGGAATCATTAAAGTAAGCCGGTACTGTTATCACAGCATCTTCCACAGAATGCCCTAAATAATCTTCAGCTGCCTTTTTCATCTTCATAAGCACTTGCGCAGAAATTTGCGGAGGAGCCAGATCTTCTTGCTGACCGTCTTTCCCCACTACTCTTACCCAAGCATCTCCATTACTTGCCCTAGAGATTTTATACGGAACCATCTTAATGTCTTTTTGAACAACAACATCATCAAAGCGACGTCCAATTAAACGCTTGATCGCAAAAAGAGTTCGATTGGGATTCGTAACAGCTTGTCGCTTTGCAGATGCACCCACCAACACCTCTCCGTCTTTCGTATAAGCGACAGTTGACGGAGTGGTACGAGAACCCTCAGCGTTTTCGATCACCCGGACCTTTCCACCTTCCATCACCGCAACACAGGAGTTGGTAGTACCTAGATCAATACCAATAGTTTCAGCCATTCTTTCTCCTCTCAAACATCAAAACAAAAACAAAAAACCTACGAACCTAAATCAAAAAACTACAGAACCTACAACGCAACGCCTTCCCTAGCCTTCCCTAGATAAGAAGGTGGGGACAGGGTTTTGAGATTTCAAGTGAAATATACTAACAGTTTTCGACACAACCAAAAGTGAGGAGAATAAAAAATAGCGGCCATCGTAACTAGATGGCTATTCTACATTGCCTTCTAACACTACAAAACAAAACATCCGCTGGATTTTCTGTATTTTATTCATTATCCCAATTTTTTTAAAAATACCCATTTTCTTCCATGGCAACACTGAAGATTCTCTCTTCTACCAAACTGGTGTATCCTGAAACAGGATTTGATAAATAACCCTACTAATACAACCAAACTCCTAAAAATCCCCCCTTTTTTTAGGATAATTTTTATGTACTGTTCTAACTTGTTGAAACAACGACTCTTGCTGCCCGTAACACTCGTCCATTGAGTTGATAGCCTTTTTGTACTATTTGAACGATCGTATCGCGTTCGGTATCTGGAATGTTCTGGACAGCCACAGCTTCATGAAGTTCTGGATTAAAAAGATCACCTAGTGTAGGACTGATGGTTCCGACTCCATGTTTTTCAAAAATTTTGTGCAGTAAATCCAGTGTTAGTTTCATCCCTTCGCGTAAACTCTCAGAATGTAAATCTGTCAATTTTTGACTTTCGAGACCGTGAGTCAAACTATCAACCACCGGTAACAGATCCATAACTAGTTTTTCTACAGCATATTTTATAGTATTTGCAATCTCCCTCTCCGTCCGCTTTCGTAAATTATCCATTTTTGCTTGCAAACGCATATACTGAGTCTTGTACTCATCCAATTGTTTTACCAAATCAACAACCTTAATTTCAGGAACCTTAATTTCAGGTGTCTCGGCTTTCTCATGATCGGTCTTTTCCAATTTTTCTTTATGCTGACCTATCTCTTGAATGGCATCGCTTTCCATTTTTATTGCCTTATCTTCTTGAAATACTTTCCCTACTGTACTGTTGTTATTATTGGATTCGTTTTCAAATTCAGATTGTTCTTTCGTGTTCATTTAGACCTCTTCGTTATACGATATACGATACTGTCCGATAGTAAATCAAATACAGAACTCTGTATGTAAAATATACCTTAGGAGTTTAACTGTCTGAATCTTAGAAATTTTTCTAACCTCTTTCCTCTATAACAGAGCAAAGAGACGTTTCTTCTGTCTTTAATAAAAAAGTGAAGAAAACAGTCTATACATTCTTTCTTTAAGAGATTCAAGTTTTAATTGAAAATTAAGTAAATCCAATTTAGTAAAAATACTTACTTTCCAACTAATTCACCACTTCAAATTTCATGATAACCCACTATACAACTTGATGGTTTTCTTTTTTTAAAAAAGTTATTCTCAATTCTTAAATGAACAATCCATCATTTCGCCAGATTGCGCTCATGGGAAGAAAAGGAGTTGAAGGGGTTTCAGACACTTTAAAGGCCCTAAAAACACACCTTGTATCTTTAGGCAGAATTCTTTTTATTGAAGAACACACTGCTCATATGTTAGACAACCAAGATTTGATTGTACTACCAGCTCATCGATTGAAAGAAAAAGCGGATTTGTTAGTAGTAGTGGGGGGAGATGGAAGTCTACTTGACGCTGCGCATATTGCTGTTCCTCAAGAACTTCCTGTTCTAGGAATTAATCGAGGAAATCTCGGATTTCTCACAGATATCACTCCCAATAATCTCTTAAAGATTAACACCATTTTAGAAGGCAATTACAAAAAGGAAACACGATTCCTTTTAGAAATGACTGTCGAGTACAAAGGAAAAATTATTACTCAAGGAATTGCGCTTAATGATGTTGTATTGCTTTCAGGAAAAATCACAAAAATGATCAAATTCGATATCTTGATAAACAACGACTTCGTATGTAGTCAATGTGCTGATGGATTAATTGTTACCACTCCAACAGGATCAACCGCTTATTCTCTATCAGGTGGTGGGCCTATTTTACATCCACAATTGGATGCTATTGCTCTAGTATCAATGTTTCCCCATACTTTGAGTAGTCGTCCTATCGTTGTTCAAGCTCACAGCCAAATAAAAATAAAGATTTCTTCTCAAAACGAAGTGCCGCTGTCTGTAAGTAACGATGGAAAGTACCAAGCGGAATTAACAACGGGAAGCAATATTTGCATCCATAAATATAAGTATTTATTGCATCTTATTCAT
This sequence comes from Coxiella endosymbiont of Amblyomma sculptum, assembly GCF_009883795.1. Lineage (GTDB taxonomy): Bacteria > Pseudomonadota > Gammaproteobacteria > Coxiellales > Coxiellaceae > Coxiella. Next base: position 408,457 of record NZ_CP033868.1, on the reverse strand, counting down.
CCAAACGATTACAATTATTATGATACACTGCGTCGTAAGTTGGGTTGGGAAAGACGAGACTAGAAAGAATACATCTTCACTAAAATTGAACATCTCAAAATCCTCATCTTCACTTGAGGATGACACATCATCAGCTCAATACCGAAAAATGACCTTATAACCAATCACAAAAACAGCATACCTATATCATAAATTGTTTACTAACAGTAAAAGCTCTTCTGTATTTTGTGGAAGTATATATCTACACGTATTTTGGTACCTACACACAACAAGTTTTACTGTGTCTATAAACAACAATTCTAAAATTCTAATCCTTCCTTGTTTTCAGACATCCATTCTTTTAGCGGAGGGGGCCTATATCTATCCTTACAGATACAGAGGGGAGTGGAAAGGATTGACAATTATACATTTTATGTTCGTATTGACGGAAACTGGTTCAAATGCAGAGAAAATTCCGTAGATTATCCGTGTTTTTTCGACGGTTGATGAGTAGAAGTTGGTAAAACAAATAAGAAATTCTTTTGTAGTCTGTGTCTTCTTGAGATCAGAGACAGGGTAAAGGACGGTAGATTTCAATTCGGTCACCGTCTTTTATCCCAGTGTCTGGGGTAGTGCGTTTGCCGTAAATTCCTACACAAGATCGAGACAAATCAATTTCGGGGAATCGTTGTAAAATGCCTGATCGTTTAATTGCTACAGCTACAGTACATATTCTCTCTACTGTTAGTGGAACCTCCACTTGCATTTCAGGTGTAGCATAACAAACACTAACGGTAATCATCTTCTTACTGTAGAAAATAATCCATCAAATGTCTACAACAGACTGTCTGGAGAAACACCATAATTTTTACAAGACCATTCTACATTTTACATCTATCACAACAGAGGAGACAACAGAGGAAGATATGCGGCTGGCTTTACAAGATATACAATATTCAAATTCAGTATACAAAACTGTTTGATCATTTGTTTATGGTAAAATCTCCAATTTGGAAAAAGAAATTCATGTTCTTTTTGAATATTGAATAATCGCGCGTATGGAAAAATCAGCACTCCATGTGATTGTCCTAAATAAGACGATACTTTATAGATTTTATGTTGAACAACAATTAGAAGCGGGATTGGTACTGGAAGGTTGGGAAGTTAAAAGCATCCGGGCCGGACACATTCAACTTCGAGATAGTTATATTACTCTTAAGAATGCAGAGGCTTGGTTGATAGAATCGCATTGTTCACCGTTATCTAACACAACTCTTCGCGTAAAATTCGATCCCAAGAGGCCACGTAAATTGCTCCTAAAAAAATATGAGATCCGTAGGTTGTTTAATACAGTACAAAAGAAACAATTCACCATCGTTCCCCTAGATTTTCATTGGTACAAAAATCGTATCAAGACCACAATTGCTTTGGTGAGAGGAAAAAAAATGTACGACAAACGAGAAACGATCAAACGTCGAGAATGGGAACGCAAAAGACATAATGTCTTTGTGTAGAAAGTTTGTCAACAGAAGGGGGGCATTCTGCATAACATAAAAAAAGAGAAAAATTGTTTCAGTTATGGACTTTACTTTTGGAGATAAAGTTCTTATGATCTGGATCGAGGAAAATTTAGGGGGGTGACAGGATTCGACGTAAATTTTAGGCCGAAGACGCATGCCGAGTCGGCAACATAGGCTCGTAAAATCTTTCAGTTGCAACTTTGTATATCTGCAAACGATACACAATACGCTATAGCTGCTTAATTTATTGGTAGCTATCCACAAATCGGAATTTGCTTGTAGTTTCCGAGCAGTGGTCATAATCACAACAAGATCGCTATCTAAAAGATGCCCCGAATTTTGGATCTGGCTAAAAACATATGGGGATTGCGACTACACAATATGTTCCGCTCGTCGAGCACTCTAGTCGTACAAACACAGAAGGCGATGCTACGCATGTAGTTGTCGGAGGTGGAAAATTTTTCGGACGCGGGTTCAATTCCCGCCACCTCCACCACACCAAACCAAACCAAATTTTTGCAAAAGCAAATTGTTGTGAATCAAATTTAAATAAATTGTAAATATAATCAACAGCCGCTCTCCAATTTTTTATTTGCCCAATACCTTTGTGTATCCAATCGTAGATCTCATCAATCCTCATCCGATAAAAGCATGGCCATAAACAACTTCAATTGTTACCGGAATGAGACAATTTTCGTCCCGGTACTTTTCATAGGCTTGTAGCATTTTTTCCCATTGACTCTTTCCCATTAATCCTCGGGCTCTATTCTGAGCGACGTTATGCGCACCTATCGATTTTAAATCTACTATGATCTGAAGAACAGAAGAATAGCGGACAGTTAGATAATCTACATCCACAACAGGGTCAATGAAATGTAATTGAGTTAGTATATCGCCAATATCGTGCATGTCGTAGAAAGAGTGGACGTGTTGCTTTTCATCAGAAAAGCTTTCCCGCAATTCTTTCAACGTATCCGGCCCAACAGTGCTGAACAATAAGAACCCTTCTGGTTTCAGAATTCTTTTACATTCCAAAAGAGTTTTTTGAAGATCCGAAGACCACTGGAATGTCAAATTAGAAAAAATCAAGTCGACTGATTGGTCTGAAAAAGGCAAAAGAGTATATTCTGCCACTAGCATTTTAGGCAGACGACTCCGAAAACATTTCTTAGAACTCTTTAGTAAAGAAAGAGAAAAATCAAGACTAACAACGTCTGAATTTTTGTAGCGATTCAACAAAGCTCTTGTTGTATAGCCTGTACGACTACCAAAATCTACTACTCGAACAGGATCAAGACGAATAAAATCCAGCCGGTCTAAAAGTCGATTGGCAATGACGCACAAAATACCTACCGATTCGTAATTTTCAGAAACTGATTCAAGAGCTTTTGTTATCGCTTGATTATCCAGTACCAAAGAATATTTCCATCTTGTATCAATCCTTAACCAATTTGAATTTCACTCTCAGACTAACGAATCTCTAGTTTAAGTAACAGTCTAAGACCGAAACACCAACAACCAATTAAACAATCACACTCTCTCACACTCTCTTCGAGAATAAATCCGTAACAGTTCCTTCAAACACTTCACACGACGACTTTATGGTTTCCGATAGAGTCGGATGGGGATGAATTGTAAGCGCAACATCCCCCGCATTACAGCCCATTTCGATTGCTAGAGCTATTTCAGAAATCAGATCACCGGCATTTATTCCAACAACGCCGCCTCCAATAATGGTACCACTTTCATCAAAAAGCAATTTAGTAAATCCTGTACTACGACCTAAGGACAAAACACGACCATTAGCTGACCAAGGAAATATACTTTTATTATACCTGATGTTTGTACTACTTGCCTCGTTTTCTGTCAGACCAACCCACGCAACTTCAGGATTTGTATAGGCCACAACCGGAATACAACGAGCGTCATTATAGTACCTCTTATTGGATATAACCTCAGCTGCCAGTCGCCCTTCATACGTTGCCTTATGCGCCAGCATAGGCTGGCCAACAACATCACCGACGGCATAAATGTGCGAAACGTTTGTTCGCATCTGATTATCTACTGAAATAAATCCTCTATCGTCGATCCTAATCCCTGCCTTTTTTACATCAATCGATCCACTATTGGGACAACGACCGACAGCTACCAAAATACGATCATATTTTTTTGTTCTCTTAGATACAGTTTTACTGTCGTCATCGAAAGTTACGTACAATCCGTCTTCTTTAGGCACTATTTCTCTGATAGTGGTCTTCAACAAAATCTCTTCATAATTTTTTTGGATACATTGGTACAGAGGTTGCACTACATCCGCATCTGCTCCAGGAATAATTCGGTCCGTTTGTTCCACTATGCTGATTTTTCCACCTAAAGCATGATAAATTGTAGCCATTTCTAAACCAATAATTCCTGCTCCTATTATCAATAAATTCCCTTTCACATCCTGTAACTCCAACGCATCTGTAGAATTCATTATTCGGGGATCTTTAGGAACATAAGGAAGCTTTATCGGTCGTGACCCTACAGCAACAACCGCTTGCTCAAAATGAACAACATCTCTTGTACCAACAAGAGACAACTCATGAAGAGAATCGAACTTTCCATAACCTGTAATAAGCTCTATGTTTCGATCTCTTGCTAGAACTTTCAAACCAATTGCTAACTTTTTAATAACACCCTCTTTCCATTCGCAGATTTTTCTTACGTCTAGATCAGATTTTCCAAAATCTACACCAAAAGATTGCATATTACTGATGTCATCAATAATTTTAGCTATATGTAATAGAGATTTTGAAGGGATACAACCAACATGTAAACACACACCCCCGATTGCTTCATATTGTTCTACCAGAACGACTTTTTTTCCTAGATCAGCAGCCCGAAACGCTGCAGCATATCCTCCCGGGCCACCACCCAATACTACAATCTCGGTCTTAATTTCCTTTTTCATTTTTTCTTTTCTCTCTTTTTCTCTCATTAGTAGTTTTTAAATACAAATTACAATAATAAGTTTCTAACGTCTGATAAGCATTCTGACAAATAAACGATAAATCGCGCTCCATCAACACCGTCTACAACGCGATGATCGTAAGATAAACTCAACGGCAACATAAGTCGGGCTCTACAACAGATACTGTTGTCAGAAGAACAGATCGATTTCCATTGCATTTGTGCGATTCCTAGAATCGCTACCTCGGGTGCATTAATAATTGGCGTAAAGAACGCACCTCCAATGTTTCCCAAACTAGAAATACTAAAACACCCACCTTGCATATCGTATAAACTTAATCCGATGGTACGAGCTTTAGTGCTAATATCATCCAGTTCTTTGGCTAATTCAATCAGCCCCTTTTTGTCCGCGTTCCGAATAACGGGAACTACTAGCCCTTTAGGTGTGTCAACCGCTACACCGATATGAAAGTATCTTTTCAAAATCAGATACTCTCCTGAAGAATCTAAAGAAGCATTAAAACAAGGAAGATATTTGAGTGTGCTTATTACTGCTTTGATGACAAAAGCCAGAAGAGTCAATCGGATTTTATTTTTTTCTGCGTAATTCTGCCGAAATTTTTCAAGTTCGGTAACGTCTGTTTCTCCAAATTGAGTCACGTGAGGAATAGTCGTCCAATTTCGAGCAAGATTAACACCCGAAACCTTCTTAATTTTAGACAAAGCTTCTTTTTCTATAGGACCAAATTTGGAGAAATCAATTTTATGAGGTACAAGAAAAGGCGAACCTCCTAAACTTCTTAGAAGTTCTCTCTTTTCCTCGAAAATTTTTAATTTTTTTAATTGTTGCCTTATATATTTTTGCAGATCTTCTCTGAGAACACGACCTTTTTTACCAGTCCCCTTAATGTCTGATAGATTGACACCAAATTCCCGAGCAATTCTACGAACGACCGGCCCTGCGTATACAACAGCAGGATTAAAACTTCCGTTTTCAGAACTTCCTAAAGAAATTTCTTTTGTCTGAGACTTCTCCCTTGATTCTTTCTTTTCCAATTGTCGATTTTTAAGAGTTCCTCTGATTTGTTTACCAAATTCTTTTCCTTTCTTCTTTTCTTGTACCTCAACAGTTAAAATCTCATCTCCTTCTTTAACTTTATCCCCAATCTTGACTTTAATATCTTTGATTCTACCTGAAAACGGCGACGGAATATCCATAGAAGCCTTATCACCTTCCAAAGTAATCAAACCGTCCTCTTTTTCTACTCGATCGCCTAGCTCTACTAGTATTCCAACGACATCAACTGTGGACGTCCCATTAAGATCCGGTACAAAAACTTTTTCTACTGGATTTATCACTGATCTCTCCTTCTATCTTACCCAAGGATCGGGTCGATCCGGATTAACATCCAATTCTTGCATAATTTTCTCGAGTCGGTTCTTTGTAAACTCATTTTGATCCGATAGAGCTTTCAACGCTGTATATACCACCATATTAGTGTCCACTTCAAAAAAGTTTCGCAATACAGATCGTGAATCACTACGGCCAAATCCATCAGTCCCTAACACATAATAGGGTTTTTTAATTGCTTGACGAATTTGATTTGCTAGCAATTTCGTATAATCTGTAGCAGCAATCACCGGACCTTTTCGGTCACTAAGGCATTTTTCCACATAGCTCATCCTGGGAGTTTTTTGCGGATGCAAACGATTGTACCGATCTACAGATTCAATATCACAACGTAATAGATTAAAACCAGGAACACTCCAAATATCTGCAGCTACGTTAAATTTTTGTTCTAAAATTTCTCCAGCGGCAATGACCTCTCGCAAAATAGCCCCTGCTCCCAACAACTGCACACACCGAGAGAATTTTCTGTTACCTTCTTTAAAGAGATACATTCCCTTAGTAATGCCTTCTTCAATCCCATTAGGCATATGAGGATGTTGATAATTTTCATTCATAAGTGTAATGTAATAAAATACATTCTCTTTATTTCGATACATACGACGCAGGCCATCCTGAATAATTACGGCCAACTCATAACCAAAAGTGGGATCGTATGTTCGGCAAGTAGGTACCATACCAAACATCAACAAATTATGAGAATCTTGATGTTGTAATCCTTCACCCGATAGTGTTGTCTTTCCTGATAACCCTCCTAAAATAAAACCTCGTGATTGCATATCCGCAGCAGCCCACACCAAATCTCCCACACGCTGATATCCGAACATCGCGTAGTATACGTAGAACGGAATTAGTGGATAACCATTGTTAGCGAAAGACGTAGCAGCGGCGATCCAACTGGAAATAGCCCCCGCTTCCGAAATACCTTGCTGAAGCATCTGTCCCGATTGATGTTCACGATAGTATACCAATTTTTTTTCATCTTCCGGAGTATATTGTTGCCCTTTTGCCGAATAAATACCGGATTGACGAAATAAGCCTTCCAATCCGAGAGTTCGAGCTTCATCGGCCACAATAGGAACAATTCGTTCTTTGATATTCTTATCTTTTAACAACAACCCTATAATTCGAGAAAATACTGTTCCGGTTGAAATCGAGCGCGTACCAGTACCTTTCAAAATCGGATCAAAAAAGTTCAAATCTGGAATCTCTAAAGAACTGTAAGAGCCGTCACGAATTGGTAACGGACCACCTAATTTTGCACGTTTTTTATACAAATATTGTAACTCAGTAGTTTTTTCAACGGGTTTATAAAATTTTAAATCTCTTACCTCTTCGTCCGACAAGGGCAAAGAAAATCGATCCCGAAACATCCTTAAACCTCTTTCACTAATTTCTCCTAGATTGTGGGCAATATTTTTTGACTCTCCTTCTTGACCATAACCAAACCCTTTAACAGTTTTCATTAACAAAACTGTCGGCTTTCCGGTTTCTTTTAACGCTTCTGTATAGGCTGCATAGACTTTCTGAGGATCGTGGCCCCCTTCTACTAATTGCTCCAGTTCGTCATCACTCATATCAGAAACATATTTCTTTAATCCACAATATTTTCCAAACAAATGTTCACGTAAGTAAGCGCCATCTTTTGCGCGACACGCTTGGTATTCTCCATCCACCATCTCGCTTAAGCATTTTAACAACAGACCAGATTTATCTTTTTGAAACAACCGTTCCCAATTATGTCCCCAAATAACCTTGATTACTCGCCAACCTGCTCCTCGAAAAACTCCATCCAATTCCTGGATAATGTTTCCATTTCCTGAAACAGGACCATCAAGACGTTGTAAATTGCAGTTAACGATAAATATTAAATTATCAAGGCACTCACGACTCGCTACTAACAATCCGCCCAAAGTTTCAGGCTCACCTGTTTCTCCATCTCCACAAAAAACCCAAACTTTTCGTCTTGTTGTATCGATCAATCCTCGATGATGCAAATATTTCAACAATTGTGCTTGATAAATGCCCATCAAGGGGCCAAGTCCCATTGAAACTGTTGGAAATTGCCAAAAATGAGGCATTAAGTGCGGATGCGGATAGGAAGAGATCCCTTTCCCTAAAGCTTCTTCACGGAAATGGAGTAACTCGTCTGTACTGATCCTTCCTTCAAGGAAAGCACGCGCGTAAATACCCTCTGATGAATGACCTTGAAAAAAAACTAAATCATTCGAACGAAAAAAATAATTTAGACCCACTTCAATCAAAGTCGCTATCGAAGCATAACTGGAAAGATGCCCCCCTAACCCTAGTTTTTTTCGACTTGCGCGCATCACCATAGCGAGCGCATTCCATCGCATATAATTTGTGACTCGTTGGAGAATTTTTATTTCGTTTTGAGGTAGTGTGGTTTCTACACTAGCAGGAATTGTATTTACGTACGGAGTGTGGATATCGTTAGGAACAAGTACGCCAATTTTTGCAGCGTGCGTCCACAGTCTCTTCAAGAGAGATTGGGCACGTTCAACACCTTGGTATCTGACAACTGAATCGAGAGCTTCATTCCATTCTTGGAATTCTTTTGGATCGGAATCGCGGTAATTTACATTTCTTTCCATCTTGCAAACCTGTACAAAATTACAAAATATAAAATATTGTGATTGTCTTCCCTCTTAAGAATAGATTTTTCTACACAACACAATGAAAAACTAGCACCTCTATTAATAATAATCATAATCGGATTGTAAATAATGCTATTACTACAATCCACATCCAAAACGCTCGATTGATCAATATAGTAACAGATGCCAATTCTTCTGAAAGCAACATATAATCCTTCTCGATGCCTGACGCAATTAACCCGCATTCAACAATCTGCTTTTGGACGGAAGTATTCCCGGTATACATATGAAAACACCACCGTTCAAACGTTTCTGCAAAACGACCCACAAGAGCAAAAGTAATCCCAGTCAGTTGTGTAGGCCCCCAATCTAGTACGCTCTGTATCCCAATTGCCGAGAACAACAAACTATCTTCTTCTGAAGAAGATTCTTCTGTAGTGCGATTTAAATCCCTTACCAGGGCGTAAAGAACTACACCTGTTGATCCAAGAACTAATAGCCAAAAAATCGGTGCGAAGACGAACCGATAGGATCGAGTCAGGAACTCATCGATCGGCGTATCAATCACTCTTTCCAAAGAAAGAGTACGTGCGTCTGTATGATACCACAAAATCACTACTGTCAGAAAAAAATCACCAACTATCGTCAAGAAAAAATGAACAAAGAGGGCAAACAGAATGTAGACAACCAATAGCGGTAAAATAACACCGATGCCACCAACTCTGTACCAAAAGTACGAATATCTATATTTCTTTTCTATCCATTGGAGATAAGTGTCAAACCAACGACTTTTCCTGCTGTTATAACTGCTAAAATGCAAACATTTCTGTATTATTAAACATAATAAAATGACGATCAAATCCATAAACTACTTTTTTCTGTGCTGTAATTAGTGTATTTTTATAGTGTTACTCATCGTGATGTAACCTCAATCTCTGCGCAGACGATCGGATATCGCCAAAGGTGTTGGATACTTGATAACTACCCAGTACGAAGAAATAACGAAAGATAGTATGGTAGCGCTTTCGATTAGATAGGCCGATCGATCCGAGATAATATGACTACTAAGAGCCATATAAGCAATAATTAGAGAAAACTCACTGATTTGACCCAAACGTATACCCACTTCCCAGGCTATCTGCTTAGATTCTCCCACCCAATGTAATAACATCCGGTACGTTAAAGGTTTTATTCCGATTAACAATGTGAGTAAAATTAAAGCTGGGACAATAACAACAGGTAAAAAATTAAGGTCGAACGTAGCTCCTACAGAAAAGAAAAATAAAACCAAAAAAAAATCTCGTATTGGTTTTAAACTCTCAGAAATATAAACAGATACAGGCCTTGAAGCTAAACTAACTCCAGCAATAAAAGCACCGACTTCTCCTGATAGTCCTAATAATGAAGCTAGTTGCGCCATACTAAGACACCACCCAATTGCCAATAAAAAAAGATACTCCTTAATCCTGTTGAATTTAGAAAATAGAGAAAACAAAACAAGCCGACCAAATAAATAAGAAAAAACTAGAATAGCGGGAAACCCTAATACTACCAAACCAATATCAACCAGAACCCTACCTTTTTGAGAAGCTCCATGCAACAAAAATAGAACTGCAATAGCAATCAAGTCTTGCAAAAGAAGAACACTAATCATTACTTCTCCGATGTGCTGATGATGCAAAATTGTAGTTGGTAACAATTTAATTCCAATAATGGTACTGGAAAACATCACAGCACCACCAACTACCAAACATTCTGCTGTCAAATAGCCAAAAAGATAAGCGACAAGATATCCCATCGCCGCAAAAAAGATCGAGCTGATAAAGGCTATCCATATAATTTCTTTAAAGGTGGTAATCAATTTCTGTGGAGGTAAATTAAGACCTAAAAGGAACAACAAAAAAATAATTCCAACGTCGCTAACTGTTCTGAGCATATCGATATCGGAAATTAATTTTAATCCCCACGGTCCAAACAAAATCCCTAACAGTATATAAGCCACCAACATCGACTGATGAGTCATCAAAGCAAAAGTCGATAAAACAGCCGCACCAGAGAAAATAAGAAAGATAGAGAAGATTATGTCGTGTTCTATATGCATAATCCCACATCGATCCTCATGTGATGCTTTTGGATGGGAATAAAGTCAAGGATATATTACGCTCTACCGTATCTTTCCAAGACGCCGTTACAATCATTAGAGTACTTTAAATAAAAAAACTTTATTTATCCTCTTAGTAACAAAAAAGTAAAAACCAAAACTGGGTACCACTTAAGTTAGTTTTTCTAAATTAATTTAGACAACTTTCGTTTTCTTTTTCTTCTAGCTAGACGAAATTGAAGAACAAAATTTTACTCTATTTTAGAAAATAACCGTACACCTCTTTTTTTTGTTCTTCAACGTACAACAATCATCCTTGCATTTCTTTTGGAAACATTTTTGCCAATAAGACGATAACATTCTATTATAATTGGCGTGCCACCAATATGCTCTTTTTAAAATTCTCTATATTTTATTTTCTTCCTATCAGTTTTTAGTACTCTTAAAATTCGATCACACACTTCTTTTATGGTTCCAAGACCTGATATACGATAGTAACTTGGTGCTTGTACATCACCCGATTGTGCCCATGTCGAATAATACTGACTAAGTATACCAGTTTGTTGTTTATAGACAGACAAACGTTTTCGAATTGTCTTTTCACAATCGTCCGCTCGTCGTACCAAAGGTTCGTTTGTCATATCATCCCTACCAATTGTTTTTGGAGGATTGTATTTTTGATGGTAGGTACGTCCTGAAGCGGGATGCACCAATCTTCCTACCACACGTTCAATCACTTCTTCCTCTGGTACATCGATATCGATCACTCCATCAACATTGATTTTCTGTATGCGTAACGACTCCGCCTGTGCTTTGGTACGGGGAAACCCATCTAATAGATAACCTCTGCGACAACTGGGTAAATTTACGAGTTTCCTTACCAACATTACTACAATTTCATCCGATACCAGTTTTCCTTCTTCTACTTCTTTTTTTATTTTAAGACCAAGATCGTTCCGTATTCCAACAGCAGCTCGTAGTACATCTCCTATAGAAATTCTGGCTATACCCAATTGACTAGAGAGCAATTCCGACTGAGTTCCCTTTCCCGACCCAGGAAATCCTAACAGAACAATTCGCATATACTACGACTCGAAATATGACCCAAAAATTGACAGAGAACCGAGTACTCTCGCAACAAAAAAGAACAATGATTCTCACAAAATAAAGATTAATTCTTCTATTCGTATAAGTAAAGAGAACTGCTTTCTTTAAAATCAGGAAAACAATCTGATTCCCAACATACTCATAGAATATTAATCTGATCGATAACCAATCGCTTTTAATATTAAATACTTTTTCACATCTTAATTTTTGTGATGCTAATCATACTAGCGAGTATTTGTACTATACTCAAATAAATATAAATTCGGCCATTGTTTGGTATTGATTTATTTTTCGATTACCGTGTTTCTCAAAGCAAAGAAATCAAGATTTTGTATTTTTGTGAATTTTTGACACTGCGATTCTTGCGTCTTACTGGTATTTTTCATAGAATGCTGCTTTGTACAACTAAAGTACAGGGTATTGAAGTGGTAGTGGTTCGTCTCGCCCGTAGGGGTAGGAAAAAAAATCCGTTTTTTCACATTGTGGTGACTGACAATCGTATGCCTCGTGATGGTCGGATTATTGAACAGTTGGGTTATTACAACCCCGTAGCAAGAAAAAATGATGTACAGTTTCAAGTCAAGAAGGACCGCGCCGATTATTGGATACGACAAGGTGCTGTAGTATCCTTTCGAGTTAGATATCTCATTAGACAATTTGAGAAATCATTAAAAAAATCTCAAATTTGATTTATATATTTATATAAATGTATATTTGTATAATATAAATGTATATTTGTATAAATGATCTTTGTTTCCGATCGGTCAAAAAAATGGGGCAGTTTTTCGAAGCAATCAACCTTAAAATATTGTTCTTGTTTTCGTTTTTAAATTGCAAATTGGGGGAACGAAGTTGGATGAGGAAAGAAAGATAGATTTTAACAGAAAGAGAAAAAAAAGATTGGCCGTTGGTGTTATCACTCTTTTTCCTAGAATGTTTGAAGCACTTGAGTATGGAATAGTTGGACGAGCTCTCAAACTTGGTTTTTTGTCGTTGCGTTTTTGGAATCCACGAGAACACGCTACAGATATCCACCGCAGGGTAGACGACCGACCTTATGGTGGTGGTCCGGGAATGGTTATGAAATTTGAGCCTTTGGCTTCCGCTATAAAATTGGCTAAATCGACGTTGGGTGGAAATGCTACAGTTGTTCATCTCTCTCCGCAAGGGACATTGTTGACTCAAGAAATTATAAAGAAACAAGCGCAAGATTCCAAACCTATGATCCTTCTATCAAGTCGTTATGAAGGAATTGACGAACGTTTGCTTGAAGCTGAAGTGGATGAAGAATGGTCAATTGGAAATTATGTTGTCAGTGGTGGAGAATTGCCGGCTATGGTTCTAATTGATGCTTTAACTCGTATACTTCCAGGAGTTTTAAAAAATACAAATTCTGTATTACAAGACTCGTTTACTTCTGGATTGTTAGGTTTCCCTCAATATACACGACCAGAAACAACAGCAGATCGTCAAGTTCCCAGAATATTGCTCAGTGGCAACCACGCGGAAATCCATCGTTGGCGACTTAAAAAAGCACTAGGTAAAACTTGGAGGCGACATCAAGATCTTGTGGAGAAGCGCTCTCTAAGTAAGGATGAACAAAAATTACTTGACGAATTTATTAAAGAATCTAAACAAGAATCTAAAAATCTAAAAAAAAGGAATATTAAAGGATGAAAAAAATTATCCAAATTTTGGAACAAGAACAAATGCAGGATAAGGACATACCTCTTTTTCGTTCTGGAGATAATGTTGTAGTGCACATCAGAATAAAAGAAAGCGATCGAGAACGACTGCAAGCTTTCGAAGGAATAGTAATCGCTCGCCGTAATCGTGGACTCAATTCGTCTTTTACTGTACGGAAAATTTCCCACGGAGAGGGTGTCGAACGCGTTTTTCAATTGTACAGTCCATTGATCGCTTCTATTAGTGTAAAACGTCGAGGAAATGTGCGACGTGCAAAACTGTATTATCTACGAAATTTGCAAGGCCGAAAAGCGCGCGTTAAGGAAAAAATATAAATTTGGTGATAGATTTGGTGAATGAATAAAAATTTTGTAGATGATTTCTAGCATGTCATTTACTGTTGTTCCGCAGTACCTGAAGATTAAAGGGCGTTATAGTTCGTCATGTGTGTGTATACTATCCCGTTAGATTTTTTTTCGGCTATAGTTGTTTGTGGTGCCAACTCCGAGATTTTTTTGCAAAGTCAACTTACTTGCGACGTAAGAAAGGTTACAAAAAATCAGGGGTCGTTCGGTGCGTGCTGCGATTACAAGGGAAGAATAGTTTCGAATTTTTATGTTGCATATCAAGCAGGAGAAAATTATTATCTTTTCCTCCCGAAGTCGATGGTTTTTTGCGCTATTGATCATTTGGAAAAGTATTCCATTCTTTCCAAAGTAGAATTATCGACTGTCAATGATTTAACAACATGCGCTCAACTTCCAAATAGTGTCGAAACGGTCGCAGTTGAGGAAAATTTTTGGAGATCTTGGAACGTCGAAATTGGTTTGGTGTGGATTTATCCACAAACCAGAACTAAATTGATCCCACAAATGATAAATTTGCAACGATGGGGGGAAGCGCTGAGTTTTACTAAAGGATGTTATATTGGTCAAGAAATTATTGCTCGTACCCATTACCTAGGAAAATTAAAACGTCGCCTTTATCGTGCTAGTGTCATCTGCCACAGTTTACCAGAACCTGGAGCTAAATTGAGAAATCAAAACAGTCAGAATGTGGGAATTATCGTTGAAGCAGCTTCAAAAAAAAATAAAGAACATAAACTACTGGCCGTTTTACAAGACACTGCCATCGAAAACGATATTCTTTTCGATCACTCTGTACTGGAAACTATTTCCGTTGTATAGAAAACCACCATTCAATATCCCAATTTTACCCCCTTTTGTGGGAAGTGCGTAAAAGCGGAAATAAAATTACGTCTCGAACAGACGGTCTATCGGTAAAGAGCATTACTAAACGATCGATACCAATGCCTTCACCTCCAGTAGGAGGCAAACCATATTCCAACGCTGTAATGTAGTCTTCATCAAAATCCATTGCTTCCAAATCTCCTGAATTTCGAGATTTTAGTTGTTCGCAAAAACGATCTGCTTGGTCTTCTGGATCGTTCAATTCGGAAAATCCGTTCGCAATCTCTCGACCTCCGACATAGAATTCAAAACGATCCGTAACGAAACTGTTGGTCTCACTGCTTCGGGCTAATGGTGACACTTCTTTAGGAAAGTGAGTAATGAAAATAGGTTGTTGCAATTTTCCTTCGACAAGTTTCTTGAATAGTTCCATTTGAATTTTTCCTAAGCCATAATGCTTTGGGATAGCGATTTCATGTTGTCCGGATAATGCGACGGCTTCATGAACATCATCAATTTGAGCACTCTTTATAGTGGGATTAAATTTCAGGATCGCCTCACGCAAAGACAAATGAAAGAAGGGTTTACTCAAATCAATTTCGATATTTTGATAGACTATTTGCAGTCGACCAAAAATTTTCTTAGCCAAATATCTCATAATTTCTTCAGTAAGCAGCATCATCTCTTTGTATGTTGTATAAGCTTGATAAAATTCCAACATAGTAAATTCTGGATTGTGTTGACTCGAAATGCCTTCATTACGAAAGTTGCGATTTATCTCATAAACATTTTCGAAACCGCCAACGACTAGACGTTTTAAATACATTTCAGGAGCAATACGCAAATACAGATCCATATTCATTGCGTTGTGATGTGTTTCAAAAGGGCGCGCCGCTGCACCTCCCAATACAGGGTGCATCATCGGGGTTTCGACTTCCATAAATCCACGACTGTCTAAAAAACTACGAATTTGTGTTACAATATACGAGCGCATTTGGAATAAACGGCGAGACGACTCGTTGACGATCAAATCAAGATAACGTCGCCGAACGCGGTGTTCTTGGTCTTGAAGTCCGTGAAATTTATCGGGTAATGGACGCAACGATTTGGTCAATAATCGAATTTTTTTAGCTCTGACAGATAATTCTCCGGTTTTTGTTTTGAAAAGCTCTCCTTCAACTCCAACAATGTCCCCAAGATCCCAATTTCTAAACTCAGAGAAATCGTCGTTAGGTACACTATGTTGAGTGATATAAATCTGAATGCGTCCTGTCATATCTTGAATATGAGCAAAACCGGATTTTCCCATGAGACGACGAGTCATCATACGTCCTGCCATTTTAACAGAGACAATTTCTCGTTCCAAATCCTCTTTCGTACATTGGTCGTATGTGGTATGTATATGAGACGCTAAACTGTCTCTTCTGAAATCATTAGGATAAGCTAAACCTGTTTTTCGTAGTCTATCAAGCTTCAGTTGGCGTTTTAGAATTTGTTCGTTCATTGTTCTTTCATTTGGTATTAGCATGATGCCATCTTAAATAATCTTCTCGAATAAAACAGATACATACAAATCTCCATCCGGGTTCAGAAATATATGTCATAAAATCTTTCTAAAACTGTATATACTATTTTTTCTTCTTTAGATACGACTCAATGAACGGATCAATATTTCCGTCCAAAACTGCTTGAGCATTACCGATCTCCATTCCTGTTCTCAAATCCCTCACCCGAGATGTATCTAAAACATAAGAACGAATTTGACTTCCCCAAGTAATTTCTGACTTAGAAGATTCAAGAGCAGATTTTTCTTCATTTTTTTTCATCATTTTCAACTTATAGAGCTTAGCTTGCAGCTGTTTCATTGCTTGAGATTTATTTTTGTGTTGTGACCGATCACTCTGGCACTGAACAACAATACCGGTGGGTATATGCGTAATTCGAACGGCTGAATCTGTTCGATTCACATGTTGACCCCCGGCCCCGCTAGCGCGATAAGTATCAATTCGTAACGAAGCAGGACTAATTTTAACATCGGTATCTTCTTCTATTTCTTCTGGAGAAACGAATACAGAAGCAAAAGAAGTATGCCTACGATTTCCGGAATCAAAAGGCGACTTACGAACCAACCGGTGAATACCTGTTTCAGTACGCAACCATCCATAAGAATATTCTCCTTCAAATTTTACTGTAGCGCTTTTAATTCCTGCTATCTCTCCTGGAGAAATTTCCAACACAGTAGCAACAAATTCGTGTTTAGCCCCCCAACGCAAATACATACGAAGAAGCATTTCTGCCCAATCTTGGGCTTCTGTTCCACCAGAACCTGATTGAATATCAAGATAAGCGTTTTGTAGATCGGTTTTCTTAGGGAACATTTGTTGCAACAACATCTTCTTAATTTTGTTCTTAAGGCGTTCGATTTCATGGTGCAATTCTTTACGCAAACTTTCGTCGTCTTCTTCTTTAAGAAGAAAAACTAACGAAGCCGCATCACTAATTTCTTGTTCGAGATTGTCATATTGTTGCACAAGAGATTCCAATTTCGAATGTTTTTGATTTAATAACTGAGCTTTTTTAGGATCGTTCCAAAGATTTGGATCTTCTAATTCGCGCCGAATTTCCGATAATTGTGTTTTCTTACAATTAAAGTCAAAGACACCTCCTCAA
The DNA here is from genome assembly GCF_009883795.1 of Coxiella endosymbiont of Amblyomma sculptum. Lineage (GTDB taxonomy): Bacteria > Pseudomonadota > Gammaproteobacteria > Coxiellales > Coxiellaceae > Coxiella. Next base: position 391,226 of record NZ_CP033868.1, on the reverse strand, counting down.
ATCTCGACTATGAATTTTAAGATCATCAAGTTTCTCAATCAATGCCCTCATTTCCAACATAATTGATCCCTCTAGTTTAGTTGTCTATAGAAAATAAAATAGCGTTTTAAACAACACTGATTCAAAAATTCGCCCTGATAAAAACTCCACTTAAGACCTTCTGAGTGAGTATAAGTATATCTATAAACAACAAAGATTTCACCCTACCAATCCAAAACTTTCTATGCCAAAAAATGTCAAAAACAAGTTAGAATGATTTTATTTATTACTCCAAAGATGCAGATATCGATGTAGCTTTAAGTTGAAGTGTCGACTACGTTTTCGGATTCTACCTTAATAAGGGTGTATTCCAATATTGTAAGAACTTCTAGATAAACCATCCACACAGCAAACAACGAGAATAGATTGCATTAAAAATCACCTTGCTTTTTCTTTCTTTTACGTTTACCTTCTCCGTCCTATGCGTATAGATTTCTTTGTAGTTCGGTCCGTTCTTGTGGTTATCTCTGTTGTTTTACCTCTTCCTTTTTTTCTCCTTGTCTTGTGTGAACTTCTATGAATACCAACGATTTTCAGTGTATGAAAGAAAATAACAAAAAGATCAGTATGGTGACTTGTTACGATTATTGGTCTGCTTGTATTATCGCAAAAAGTCAAGTCGATTGCGTCCTAGTAGGTGATAGTCTCGCTATGGTTATGTATGGTTATTCAACTACTATTCCAACAACTGTAGATATGGTAGCACAACACATTCGAGCGGTAGCAATGGGTATTCCTAATAAGTTTATTGTTGGAGATATGCCTTTTTGTTCTTATCGGAAAAACCTGTCCTTTAGTATGGAATCTGCCGAAAAACTCATGCGATCGGGAGCTAATGCCATCAAATTAGAAGGCGCTGACGGAAATTTAGAACTAATTCGCCACATCGTAAAATCAGGTATTCCTGTTATGGGACATCTTGGATTAACACCGCAATCTGTACATACTATTGGTGGTTTTAAGGTTCAAGGAAAAGATCCAGAAACAGCTGATGAATTAAAACAGGATTCCAAATCTCTGGAAGATGCGGGGTGTTTTGCTCTTGTATTGGAATGTATACCGCATCTTCTAGCCAAGGAAGTAACGTATTCTATCGCTATTCCTACTATTGGTATTGGAGCGGGGCCCTACACTTCTGGACAAATTCTCGTACTTCAAGATCTTTTGGGCATGAACACCTTTAGACCCAAGTTTTTGAAAAAATTTCTGAACGGTTTCGAACTCGTCCAAAAAGCATTGGACGATTTTGATCAAGAAGTAAAAGCTTCAAATTTCCCAGATATCAAAAAACACTGCTATTGAAGTATATGCCAAAAGTAGTTGATACAATTTCCAATTGGTTGTTAATCAGAGAAACTTTAAAGAAAGAGATTTCCCTAGGATTCGTGCCTACGATGGGTAGTTTACATGTTGGACACGAAAGTTTGTTACGAAAATCAAATCAAGAAAACAAGTGCACCATTTTGAGTTTATTTGTTAACCCAACTCAATTCGATGACCACGATGATTTTAAAAATTATCCCCGATCGATAGATAAAGATATCGATGTAGCTTCAAGTTGTAATGTCGACTACATTTTCACACCTTCTTACAACGAAATCTATCCTGATGGTTTTTCTTATAAAATTGTCCATACCACTCCACAATATCAGGAAGAACTGTTTCGTATAGGCCATTTCGAGGGAGTTTTGACAATTGTAATGAAATTATTACTTCTAATAAAACCCACTCGCAGTTATTTTGGAGCAAAAGACTATCAACAATTGCAGCTTATAAAAGGATTAGTAAAGTCCTTTTTTCTAGACACTACAATTGTAGAGTGCGAAACTGTTCGTGACGAATTTGGTTTGCCTCTAAGTTCTCGGAATAGTCGTTTGTCGAAAGAACAGATGCAATTAGCAAGACGTTTTTCCAAAATTTTTCATTCTCCTTTTTCTTGTGATCAAATCAAAGAAGCCCTAATCCAAGAAGGAATAGATATTGATTACATTGAAGACCACAAAGAACGCCGATTCGCAGCGGTTCGCATCGGTGGCATCCGATTGATCGACAATATTCCACTCTAGATTCTTTCTCTTCTTAGCCTATCCCTTACTCCTTATATTAGTTTTCTTTTTCCAAAAAAACGGGAAATCCTTCTATATATTTCTCTTAACCTTCCATTTTCTTGTAAAGACATTGTTTTGATACTTAAAACAACATTTGAAAACAACAAGGATGCAAAAAGGACAACGGAAAAACAAGTGGGCCGTATAGGATTTGAACCTATGACCAACGGATTAAAAGTCCGTTGCTCTACCAACTGAGCTAACGGCCCGGAACAACAAAATCAAAAGATAATAGTCACTTTTGAAAAAATAACAAGCACTTGAGATCTTTTTGTCCTTCTGTATCAACGATAACTATCAATAAAAGCGCTCTCCTAAGATTAGCGGGAGGAATCCTAAACAGCTTTCCCGTTTTTCGAGAACGCTGTATTCCTTAACCCATACGACAGAGAAATACCGCAACCGTAAAAAAAGAATAACAATTACGATTTGTTCCAAATTGTCCCCAATCTACTGAGGTATTCAAGGCCTAAGGCGATTCACTGCTACAGTGTACTGTTATAAACTTAGCCAAGAAAAGATCTCAACGGGGACAAAAAATAACCAACAAGAAACTACTAGATACTTTGTACTCATTGGGATCTGTTACAACACAAAAATACCTACCCGTTAAGGAAGAATAAATATTCCTATTAGGCAAAACGGCGTTCCTCTCCATCTCCAAAGACATTATTGACACAACGTTCACACAAGGCAGAGTGCCCCGTAATTTGACCTACACTTATACAATGCTGCCAGCAACGAGCGCATTTTTTAAATAAAGAAACACGAATTTCTAAAGATAATCCGGAAATACTTGTATCAACAGCTGTTTTCGGTTTTTCTCCGATAGGAAAGATCTTTACTGCGGAAGTAATAAATACAAAACGTAATTCCCCTCCAAATTTTTCTAGAGTCGAGAATACATTTTTTTCTGCGTATAAAAAAATTTCTGCAGACAATGCAGATCCGCCGATCTTACTTTGATTACGGCTATTTTCCAGTTCTTTGTTGATTTCGGCACGAATCCGTAATAGTGTTTCCCATTCTTGGTTTTCTTGTTCACACAATGCAATTTCCGGAAAACCCGAAAACCATTGAGACAAAAATACGGACGCTTCTCGATCTCCCGGAATGAATTGCCACATTTCATCCATAGTAAAACTAATAATAGGAGCACTCCAGCGTACAAACGCTTCTGTAATATAGTACAGCGCTGTTTGCGCCGAACGACGAGGCAATCCTGTTTTTTTAGCAGTATACAGCCGATCTTTTAACACTTCCAAATAAAAACTTCCCATTTTCACTGTACAAAAATTATGAATTGTCTGATAAATTACAGAAAATCGATATTGGTCATAAGCAGATATGATTTCTTTTTGGAAACTCTGAGTTGTAACAATAGCCCATCGATCCAATGAAACCAATCGATCCGCATCCACAATGTCTCTTTCGGGATTAAAATCATACAAATTCGATAGAAAAAATCGCGCGGTATTTCGAATCTTTCGATAAGTGTCGGAAATTCGTGACAGAATCTCATTGGATACACCAACTTCTGCGAAACAATCCACAGAGGAAACCCACAATCGCAGTACATCAGCCCCCAATCTTTTTATCACATCAGCAGGCGAAATAGTATTTCCCAAAGATTTAGACATCTTTCGTCCTTGGTTATCAACTACAAAACCACACGTTAATACAGATTTATAAGGCGATTGACTTTGAATTGCTAAAGAAGTTAATAAAGATGATTGAAACCAACCCCGATGCTGGTCCGATCCTTCCAGATAAAGTTCAGCAGGTACATGCAGTTCCGATCGTTCCGACAAAACACCAAAATGGGTTATTCCAGAATCGTACCATACATCCAATACATCCATTACCTTTTCATAATTCTCGTCTTCATTTCCCAATAGTGTTTTTTTTTCCAAAACAAACCAAGCATCAATACTATTTTTTTCGATTAATTGCGCTACTCTCTCCATCAAATTAGGAGTGTTTGGATGCGGATTTCCTGTTTTTTTATTCACAAACAACGGAATCGGAATGCCCCACAGTCGTTGTCGTGAAATACACCAATCCGGACGATCAGAAATCATTTTCCCAATACGTTTCTGTCCCCATCTGGGAATCCAGTTTACTTTTAAAATTTCCGCCAATGCCCGATTACGTAATCCTTTTTTGTCCATACCGATAAACCATTGCGGTGTTGCACGAAAGATCAACGGAATTTTATGACGCCAACAATGAGGATAATTGTGTTGAATCGTTTTGGCGTGTAGTAGACACCTACTATTCGACAACAGAATCATAATGAGTTCATTGGATTTATGAAAAGATTGACCAGAAAATAAAGTTCCTTTGATAAAATAACCTCGTTCGTCAATAAGATTATTAATCGGTAAGTCATATTTTTTTGCAACTAAATAATCCTCTAACCCATGCGCGGGTGCCATATGAACACTTCCGGTTCCTACTGTGCTAGTAATGTGTTGCCCTAAAACAACTGGAACATTTAGGTTAAGAAACGGATGTTGTAATTGTAAACCTTCCAGCTCCTCGCCTTTTAAACTTCCGTATATCACATAATCACTAATGTGATAGCGCCGCATGACACTATCAATTAAGTCTCTAGTTAGGATCCAGTAAATATATTGATCGTACAATTTTCCCTTTACTAAAGTGTAAAGCAAATTGGGATGAACACCAACCGCTTCATTGGCTGGTAATGTCCAAGGTGTCGTTGTCCAGATTGGTACTATTACACGCAACTCCTCACCGATTCGAAATCGACGGATTGCCTCTTTACAATCAACTGCATCAAAAGCTACATCAAGAGAAAGCGAATATTTATTTCGATATTCTACTTCTGCTTCAGCCAATGCTGAAACACAAGCCGTGCACCAATACACCGGTTTTTGTCCTCGAATCAAGTGTCCGTTAGATATAGTTTTAGCTAACGCACGAACAGTATTGGCTTCGTAACGAAAATCCATAGTCAAATAGGGATTCTTCCAGTCTCCAATCACTCCCAGTCGTTTGAAATCTTTTTTTTGCAGTTCTATTTGTGAGGTTGCGTAGTTACGGCAAGCCTGGCGAAACTCGCTTGCGGATAGGTTTTTCTTTCCTAAAGCTTTTTCAACATTAATTTCGATCGGCAATCCATAACAATCCCAACCAGGTATGAACGGTGAATCGAATCCGCTTAGTGTTTTTGATTTTACGATAATGTCTTTAAGTGTTTTGTTAAAAGCAGTTCCTAAATGGGCACGACCATTAGCATAAGGAGGTCCGTCATGCAAAACAAATTTTGGGCGTCCATTTCGTATTTCTCGGATTTGTTGGTAGAGATCCAATGCTTCCCAGCGGGCTAATATTTTCTGCTCTCGATGAGGCAGATTAGCGCGCATAGGAAAACCGGTTCGTGGAAGATTTAAAGTATTTTTATAACACAACATACTCAACTACGCTCTTTTGATTACTCTTCTTGTTAGGAAAAATCAATGCCGAAAAAGAGATTATATCAAAACAACTTATTGCAAATACAACCCACCATCTCTCCATAATTGAAAAAACACGATTTTACAACCCAGACAAATTTATAACAATTAACCCACATTCTCTTTTAAAGAATCTCTACTATCAATACAGCATAAACTTTTATTTGTCCTGTCGAAATCGAAATTAATGTTGAAAAAATATTTTGCTTCTGATACGTCTTGACGTATCTGCTTCACTAAAGCGTCTGTCGACGAAAAACATTCTTCAGGTCGCAATCTATGCAAAAACTCAACCCGAAGATAGTGTCCATAAATGTTACAAGAAAGATTAAAGAGATATGTTTCCAGTAGAATTCGGGTGCCTCCAAAAGTAGGACGCATCCCTAAACTAGCTACACCTTGGAAGGCTTCATTTTCTAAATACGCTCGAATTACAAAAATACCAGTTAGTGGCACTTTGTTTCTGTGTAAATCGATATTGGCTGTTGGAAAACCTAATGAACGTCCACGTTTTTCACCCGAAATAACTTTACCACAAATCCAGTAGGGACGACCCAATAGGCTTTGTGCTAAATCTAAGTTTCCCATTTCTAACGCACGACGGATTCTTGTGCTACTAATTCTTTGATTTTTGTGCAAAACCGATGTCATTTCTACAGTTTTGAAACTGTAACGCTCTCCCATTTTTTGAAGCAACTGATAATTACCTACACGTTTAGCGCCAAACCGATAATCGTCTCCTACAACAATAGCTCGTACTTTTAGTCGATCCACCAAAATTTCTTTGACAAAATTTTCCGGGGGTAGGTTTGCCAGTACTTGATCAAAACGAAGACACAAAAGAAAGTCAATTTTCCATGATTGCAATACTGCGTATTTTTCACGGAAACGCATCAATCTTGAACACACTTGATGATTTTTTGAAAAAAACTCTTTGGGTTGAGGCTCAAAAACAATCACTGTTGTAGGCAAACCGAATTCCTGCCCCAAAGATCCTAATGATTTGAGCAAAGACTGGTGTCCTAAATGCATACCATCAAAATTTCCTAATGTAGCGACACAACTATTATCCAAATCCTTTTTTAGAGGATATCTACCGCATATTAATCTTATCATATGCATCGATTGTAGTTGGAAGACGAAAATCGGAAATTCTCAGTCCCGTAATCCACAAAATTGCTAAATAAGTAATAATTCCTAAAAAAATAACGACCAATAAATGACAAATCCGTTCTTTCATAGTCCAAATTAACCATTTCTCAACATTTCCTGAAAACTGAAAAATAACCAAACCCATTGCAACATTAGCTATTAGTAACTGCAGAATCAATTTTGGCCACTTCGAATCCAATTTGTAAATTGAACGTCTCAATAAAGAGAATAGAAGCAGTCCCGTATTGCAAGCAGCAGCTAAAGAAGTAGACAAAGCAAGCCCTGCGTGCGCCAGAGGATGAACGAGCAGCGCATTCAAAATAAGATTAACTGCCATCGCCACTGCTGCAGTTTTTACTGGAGTTTTCACATCTTGACGAGAATAAAAAGCAGACGCTAAAATTTTAACGAACATGAACCACGGTAAACCTATTGAAAATGCCCATAAGCTCTTTTGAGTCATAAAAACATCTTGTGTCGTAAAAACTCCGTGAAAAATCAGCGTTGCCAACAAAGGACCTGATAAAGCAAATAAAGCTACGGAAACAGGAATACCAACTGATGCTGCCACTCTCAAAGCCCAATCAAGTACAGAAGAATAAGAGTCAACGGATTTTAAACTGTAGCACCAAGACAAATTTGGCAATACTACAGTTGCCAATGCAACTCCAACAACTCCAAGGGGAAAATACACTAACCGATCGGAATAGTACAACCACGAAATACTACCAGATCTTAAAAAAGAAGCGAAAAAATTATCAATCACTAAACCTATCTGTGCTACAGAAACGCCGAATAATGTTGGCACCATTGACTTCAGAACTCGAATTATCCCAGGATTACGCCATTGCCATTTAGGGATAGGAGAGAAACCCAAACGGAACAAAAAAGGAAGTTGAGTTATCAGTTGCAAAAATCCACCAATCAAGACACTCCAAGCTAAAGCGTAAATGGGAGTTGAAGCATAGGGTATCCAAAACCATACCGTTGCAATCATGGAAATATTTAAAAGTACTGGAGAAAAAGCCGATGAAGCGTATCGATCAAAAACATTTAATACAGCTCCTGTGAGAGCAGTTAAAGAAATCAATAACAAATAAGGAGAGGTAATACGTAACATATAGACGACACAACGCAGTTGAGTGGGATCACGAGAAAATCCGGGCGCAAATACCACAGTTGTCCAGGGAGCGGAAATTTCGATAAATATAACAACAAGTAGAACAATCGTGCCTAGACTTCCAATAATTGCTCTGACAAATCGGTACGTCTCTTTTTGAAAAGAGTTTGCCTGATATTCTGACAATATAGGCACAAAAGCTTGAATAAAAGCTCCTTCACCAAACAATCGACGCATAAAATTAGGAATTTTGAAAGCGACTACAAAAGCGTCAAAATAAGGGCCAGCACCAAAATCTGTAGCAAGCATAACGTCCCGTACAAATCCTAACAAACGCGAAACAAACGTCATACCGGAGACAGTCAATGTAGATCTAAACAATCTGTGTCGACTCATATAAGATTTTACTTTCTCATTATTACTTGCGAAAAAGATGGATATTATCGCAGGTCTGTTTTATTGACAAACCTTGTATTGAACAGTATATTCTTTCCCCTACAAAAATTAGGAGTTTTGTATGGCCAGCTCTCTACAAGCAAAAAAACGCGCGCGACAAAGTCAAAAAAGAAGACTACACAACGCAAGTCGCCGTTCCTCTGTACGTACTCTCATAAAAAGGACATTAACGAATATCCGAGAAAAAGATTGTTCGACCGCACAAATTTCCTTTCGAGAAACCGTTCGATTACTTGATCAATTTTCTAGAAAGCGTCTTGTGCATCCAAACAAAGCAAATCGTTTGAAGAGTCGTTTAAACCGAGATATAGCTGACTTAATCAAAATAGTCGGACCTTGATATCGTCATTTCGAATTTTGAGTAGGGGTTTGGTTTTAGTGTAGTTGTCCAATTTTGGAAAAGAAAATGGAATACAAATGGATGAACATGAAAAGCGTAAATGTGGAATTGGAATAGAATGTAAGTGGCATTGGAAAAAACTGGAGACTAATAAGACCTAAAAGACCTAAGACCTAAAAAAAGAAATCAGTTCATGCTAGTTTTTTGTCGTTCTCGCGCTATAGTATCACTCAATTCACAACACAGACGATGTGTTCCATCTTTTTTAAGGGCTGAAATCTTGTAAACTGGATCACACCAACCAAGCTTGCTAACAATCTTAGCACACTTCATTTCAATTTCTTCAAAAGGCAATAAATCTGTCTTATTAAAGACCAACCACCGTGATTTTTTTATCTCACGACGACTAAACCTTTCAAGCTCGTCCGAAATTTCTTGTACAGATTGAGCTACCAAATCTACATCTCCTACAGCTACATCGACAATGTGCAGTAGAATTCGAGTCCGTTCGAGATGTCTTAAAAACCGAACCCCAAGTCCTGTTCCTACACTGGAACCTACGATGATGCCCGGTACGTCTGCAACGACAAAACTTTTCCCATCATCGATACAGACCACTCCGAGACTCGGATAGAGAGTAGTGAACGGATAATCGGAAACCTTCGGAGCAGCTTTAGAAACTGCGCGTATAAAAGTGGATTTTCCCGAATTAGGAAATCCCAATAACCCTACATCCGCTAATAATTTCAACTCCAACTTTAATATACGTTTTTCGCCTTTCTTCCCACAAGTTATTTTTCGAGGGGTACGGTTTCTACTACTTTTAAAACGATTATTTCCTAAACCGCGCTGCCCCCCTTTAGCTACACACAATCGTTGTCCTTTTTCAGTTAAATCTCCAATCAATTCTTTCGTTTCTACATTATAAACTAATGTCCCTACAGGAATAGACATTATCAGGTCTCTTCCTTGTTTTCCACTACGAAGCCTGCTCATTCCAGATTGTCCATCCTGCGCTCGCAACAACCGACGATAGCAAAATTGTAGCAATGTATTGACAGACGTATCTGCGATAAAATAAACACTCCCCCCATCACCTCCATCACCCCCATCAGGGCCTCCTTTAGGAACAAATTTTTCTCGACGAAAACTTAAACATCCATTTCCTCCGTTTCCACCTTCCGCTTGTACTAATATTTCGTCTACAAATTTCATATCTCTCATTTACAAATTTCGTATATTCGAAACAGTCCTTATGGATTTATTTTATTACCAAAAGGTTCCTAGAAACAATCTACGGAAAAATAACAAGCATTCGAAAAATACAGAACATTACAGAACATTTAGGATAAAGACAATCCGTAAGGAAGAAGTTTTACAGTTTTATAAAAAAATTCAAAAATCCGTAATGGGTTTAACAGACACGTAATTACGCCATTTAATTCCCCGTCTAATTCCCCTACGAGAAAACCTGACTTTTCCGTCAACCAACGCGTACAACGTATGGTCTCGACCTACACCCATATTTTCTCCCGGATGATAACGAGTCCCTCGTTGCCGAACAACAATACTACCGGAAACCACCCGTTCACCCCCAAACCTCTTTACACCAAGCATTTTAGGGTTCGAATCCCGACCGTTTCGCGTACTACCGCCCGCTTTTTTATGGGCCATTTCTATCTCCTAATTATTTAATTATTCTATCTCCTAAACTTTCTTTTCCCCAAAACTACCCTAACAACACCCTAAAAAAACAATAACACTCTATCTACTTAAACTTAAACTGTATCCATCAACGAAACGGAAGCAGCAGAATTTCCTACTGACACTTCCTTTCTTTTATCAAAACTTATACCCATAACCTTCACAGTCGTAAAATACTGCCGATGCCCCATGCGTTTCATATGGTGTTTACGTCGTTTAAATTTGATAATATGAATCTTACCGGCCTTCCTTTGGCCAAGAACCTGAGCAACCACTTCGGCGCTTTGCATTTGAGGAAACCCAAGATATAACTCACCATCATCTTCAATCAGTAAAACATCACTGAACTTTACAAAAGCACCCACACTCTGAGGCAATTTTTCTATTTGTAAAGTCTGGCCTGCAGCGACTTGATATTGTTTGCCTCCAGTCCTAATAATCGCATACACTGAAAAACTTCCTCTAGACAAAAACACACCATGCACATATCCTAATATTACTTTTCCACCCATTCGCATTGTCCAATAATCTGTGTAAAAATGCAAATACAAATTTTGTGATCTTCTTGTTTTTCACCAATTTTCGAAATAGTTATAATACTAAGGTATAATAATGATGCTTCTAATTGTGTTCTCTTCTGGTTATGATAAATGGATACATCGGTAGTACGGTAAGACGGGGTGTAGCTCAGGTTGGTAGAGCACTGCCTTCGGGAGGCAGTGGTCGAAGGTTCGAGTCCTTTCGCCCCGATTTCATCAAAAATGCAAAAAACTGTTACCTTGTTACTCGTTGAAGACGAAACTGCTATTCGAGATATGTTACATTTTTCACTTTCTAATGAATTTCGATTGATAGATGTTGAAAATGTAGAAAAAGCGAAAACACAAACAATCAATCAACCGCCCGACCTTATTTTGCTCGACTGGATGTTGCCGGGCGAAAGTGGAATCGAATTCATTGACTGGATTAAGAAACAAGTTGACTTTCGAGATGTACCGATTATTATGCTCACTGCTAAATCCAAAGAAGAAAATAAGATTAGAGGACTAATGACAGGGGCTGATGATTATATCACCAAACCCTTCTCTCCTGACGAATTGACAGCAAGAATAAAAACAGTGTTGCGCAGAGGTCCTTTACTTTCTCCTTTTCATGAAATCAAATACCAAGACATTGTCATAAATACCGCTAAATATCAAATCACCGTAAATAAAAAACACTTAGTTCTTTCGCCAATTGAATATAAAATGTTTCATTTTTTTATGGAACACCCCAACAAAACTTATACTCGAGACCAACTGATCACCCGCATTTGGGGTGGAAACGTCTACATCGACGATCGCACAGTGGACGTTCATATTCGACGTCTTCGAGATAAACTAAAAAAATACGACCGACATCATTTGATTAAGACAATTAGAGGGGCTGGATATCAATTTGTAACCAATCATGAAGAGCAGTAGTACGCTAGATTTAAAATCGTTACCTATAGCAGCGAGAGAACACATTAATCAATTGGAGCGCATTCGTAGAGATTTTATTGCGAACGTTTCGCACGAACTTCGAACACCATTAACTGTTATTCAAGGTTATTTGGAAACTTTGCTTAAGAAAAGCAATTTGGATATCAAGCCCTATCAAAAGATCTTCAGCCAAATGTATCAATACAGTACTCGCATGGAGACAATTATTGATGATCTTTTGCTACTTTCTTGCCTTGAAAGCGACGATCACACTCCTAAAGAAAAAATGAATGTATCTGTTGCCAAAATGCTAAAAACACTTTGTACCGACGCTCAAAGAATTAGTGGTGAAAAAAAACACAGCATCAATCTCGAAGCAGAAGCTAATTTATGTATCACTGGATCGGAAGAAGAACTTAAAAGTTTGTTTTCAAATATCATTATCAACGCTGTCAAATATACTCTGACAAGGGGTTGTATATACGTAAAATGGTATTCTTCGAGCCATTATGCTGTATTTAGTGTATCGGACACCGGTATTGGTATTTCTAAAGAACACATTCCAAGAATCGCCGAACGGTTCTATCGTGTAAACAAAGAGCGTTCTTATGGAAACGGTGGTACTGGTCTTGGATTGGCAATTGTTAAACATGTCCTACTACGACACCAAGGAGATTTACACGTTGAAAGTGAACTAGGTAAAGGAAGTACCTTTACATGCCGTTTTCCATATTAAAGGAGAGAGAGGAGAGTATTGTTAAAAAATCAGATTTTTATTGAAATTCTCATAAATTGAATTCTAGAAGCAGAAATTGTCATCAAATCGTCACAAACACCTGTTATGGTTTCTTTGAACACAACACGAGAAACAAATGAAAACTGACCAACAGGAAAAATTTTTACTCGAACTAGACGAACAAAAACTTAGTCGTCTTCATTGGAGGATGGTCGGTACTGCAGGGGTAGGGTTTTTTACAGACGCCTACGATTTGTTTGTCATCGGAGTAGTTACTTCGTTGTTAATACCTTTATGGCACCTCACTGATAGTCAAATTGCTTTACTTAATGGCGCCTCCCTAGCTTCAGCGGCCTTTGGTGCTATAGTGTTTGGATGGTTTTCCGATACATGGGGTAGAAAAACTATATATGGCATTGAAGTATGCATTTTATTCGTCGGTGCATTGTTTTCGGCTTTTTCTATTTCCTATACTTGGCTTTTGGTCTCGAGAATTTTGGTGGGTATTGGAATAGGAGGTGACTATCCTACTAGCGCTGTAGTGGCTAGTGAATACGCCAATCGAAAAAATCGGGGTTTCTTAGTATTGCTCGTTTTTGCTATGCAGGCTGTTGGATTAATTGTAGGCCCCCTTTTCACTTCTCTACTAATGGTATCGCACATTTCTTATGCATACATCTGGCGTATTTTACTAGCTTTTGGTGCGATTCCTGCGGCTTCTGTATTCTACTTACGAAGAAAAATAGCGGAAACACCTCGATTTTTGCTTAGTAAGCAACCCCCTCTTGAAGTAAGTCGGATCGTAAGCGATTTGGCAGGACATAGAGATACGATTACTAACTCCACACCTCCTTTTACACCTGAAAAATTGTTTTCTTCAAAATGGCTTAAGTGCTTGTTTGGAACGTCTAGTGCATGGTTTCTATTAGATGTAGCACTTTACGGTAATGGCATATCTTCTGTTCTCATTATGAATACTATTAGTCCACACGCGTCTCTTCTAAGACATACGTTGTTGTCAGTTCTCATTTTTTTATGTTTCGCTGTTCCAGGATATTTCTTTTCAGCTGCTTATGTGGACAAAATCGGTCGGCGATTTTTACAAACAACAGGATTTTCTGCTATGGCTCTTTGTTACTTACTAATCGCCAGTGTGCCCAGTGTCCGAAACATTTTTCCTTTATTTATTGGAGTATTTGGTATCAGTTTCTTTTTCATCAATTTTGGACCTAATGCGACTACATTTTTAATTCCTTCAGAAATATATCCTACTCATATACGCGCTAGAGCTCACGGCTTTTCAGCCGCTATCGGAAAGGTTGGCGCTTTTGTCGGAACTTTCTTTTTACCGATAATTTTAACGAATATGGGATTGCCAATTATCATGATCTTCATGACTTTCGTTTCTCTATTGGGCATTTTTGTTACCTATCTAGTTCCTGAAATGAAAGGCGTTTCTCTCCAGATTTAATTTTGAAATTGGAACTAATTTTGGAATTAGAAATTGCACTTGAGCAGACATTTTTCTTATCCAATGTCGTTAGAACTGAACATAAATTGTGAATGTGCGTTTATGGTCTTTTGTATCAAACAACAACTGATGATAGAATACAGATATGGAGTTTTTTGGAAATTACGGTTTGTTCCTGGCTAAATTGATCAGTATACTAGTGTCTATTCTGATTGCACTCTTTGTACTTCTTAGTGTAGTTGCGCATACAAAAGCAAAACCTAAAAACAAACTGCATGTTCAAAAAATCAATAAGCAATACGAAGAATATAATCGTATTCTTTTGCGTGCTGTAAAAAACAAACACGAGTTCAAATTACAGTTAAGATCTCAAAAGAAGAATCGTAAACAAAAAGAACAACTAAAGGAGGCAAAAAAAAGGATTTTTGTTCTTAGTTTTAACGGAGATATTCATGCTTCTTCCGTAGAAGCGTTGCGCACGGAAGTGACTGCTTTGTTGACTTTAGCCAATAGAAAAGACGAAGTGTTTGTACGTCTTGAAAGTAGTGGAGGTGTTGTACATAGCTACGGACTAGCGACTTCTCAACTGCAAAGAATTAAGGCGGCTAATATAAAATTGTTAGTGTCTGTTGACAGAATAGCGGCAAGTGGCGGTTATTTAATGGCTTGCGTTGCTGATTATATTATCGCCGCTCCTTTTGCTATTGTAGGTTCCATTGGTGTCCTAGCTCAACTGCCTAATTTCCACCGATACCTTCAAAAAAAATCCATCGATTTCGAACAAATTACATCCGGTGAATACAAGCGAACGCTAACGCTTTTTGGTAAAAATACTGAGAAAGGGAGAGCTAAAATACAACAAGAAGTTGAAGAAATGCATAAAATCTTCAAAGATTTCATTAAAGAACATCGAAGAATGGTGAATATCGAACAGGTATCCACAGGTGAACATTGGTACGCTTTACAGGCTTTGCATTTAAAATTAGTTGATGAACTAAAGACGAGCGACGACTATCTCTTTACAGCCAGCCAAACATGCGATCTTTACGAAGTCCATTATAGAATAAAACACGCTCTGGATGAGCGACTTACTCGTAGTTTTAAAAAAGTTTATCAACAGTTCTGTAGTTGGTTTCCAACTGATTCTCGACTGATTGGTGGTATCAATTAATCTCCTTACTGTCAGCCGATTTTCTACCGATTGCTTTTCTCCATAAGAAACAATTTTCGGGATACAAAAACCGGTGGTGAAGTGCCAAAAAACAGTCGAATATCGTATATTCCATAATCACCATTTCTGACACAAGCCGACTAAGTTGGATGACAAAAGGTTTTTTCTCTTCCTTCTTGAGGGAGACAGTTATACTACTCATTCTTTAAACTTTGTTGGGGGAGATACGAGTATTTATTTGATTTGATTGAATGTGAGGGAGAATCCGTGCATCTTCTTTTTCTTTGCAGATTGGAAATCATTGCTTGGTATTTTTCTAAATTTTTTATTGTTCGATTTTTTTGTTAAGTTATGTGACTAACGATTTTTTAATATAGATCTCAAAATTATTTTAAAACGAAAACATTGTATTGATCACACTGTACTACCTACAATCCAAGAAATAAATTGGGAAAAGACTGTTGCGTTCTTTTTATAAACTCCAGAATTTCTCTTTTGTATTTTTCTTGAATCAAACATCGAAAAATTCTCTTTCGAACACTCCTGCTGCCTTACATATGTATATCAACCTAATAATTCTTCCCTATTCTATAAAAATATGTTATAGCGTCTGCGCTCGGAGACGGACTCATAACAATGCACTAACCTAAAATAAGGAGTCGTCTTAAAGACGACACTAAATCCTCCAATCTGAGAAAGAATAGTAAAATCCAATAAGCTGTAGAAACCGTTGCATCTGATCAATCCTATACGAATGGAATGATTTTTCAATTGTTATTCTTGAGAGTGTTTTTTGGAAATTTCAATTAAAACATCATTTATGTCGATAGCAGTAAGTTGAGCGCCTTGTTTAGCTAGTGCTTCGATTCAACAATCTTCCCCCGCATATGTCGGTCGAGGATTTTCTTGTCTTCGAGTGCTGAAATACTATACTGGTGAATATATTCACCAATACCGATTTAAGATGCGGAGGCTTTAATAGTACCGCTGAACGTTTTGATACTGTAGCCTGGCATCGAATTATTTGAATATCTTTCTGATCCTCTGCAAATGGTAAAAATATATACCTTACTTACGAAAAGAGAAGGTAGGATGTTTTCGACTATCAATCGTAGTCTTAAAGACTATTTTCTGGCCTGTCTTCGGAACAAAAACATCCTTTGCATTGGTTACACACCCTCCCTTAAAGGCATTCACAAATACACTCACTTTGTCTGCTCTTCGAGAGAGATGCGATGGGCAGAAACAAAAATCAATTGCGACTGATGAACATCAGAGGTCTTATCTACAACATTCTTAAGAAGAAATTTGTAGGGAAAAATTGTCTCTTGTCTCATATTATATAAATTCAGAACTATTCAAACTTTTCGTAATGATTTCATAAACACCTGACGACGATCGAGAAACTTTCGCAATACGATTAAGCTCTGTTTTCATCAATTCTTGACGACCTTCGTCCATGATCTTCCAATTCGATAAAGGTTGCAGTACTCGTGCAGCCATCTGAGGATTGATCGCATCGATGTTGAGTACACAATCAGAAATTAAACGATAACCCTCTCCATTCTTATCGTGAAAACAGACGGTATTCATTCCGAAAGTTACCAATAACGAGTACACATTATTAGGATTTTTGATATTGAAAGCGGGGTGTTGCAGTAGTCTCTTCACATTTTCTGTAGTAGACGGCAATTTTGATGACGCTTGCAGCGCCATCCACTTATTAACTACCAGAGGATGATCTTTCCATTTTCGATAAAATTCATCTAATGCACGGTCACGTTCTTTACACTCGTGATTGACTAAAGCGGATAAAGATCCGATAACATCGGTCATATTATCACTATCCCTAAATTGTCGATAAGCCAGTGCATACTGCTTGTCTTCTGCATTTTCAGTTAAATAGTTCAAACATCGGTTTTTAAACGCACGTTTACCAACATCAATCCAATTGTAAGTGTAAGAAGGCAATCGATGCCTCTCGTAGGCTGTCGTCAATTCCAATACTAAGGTTTTCGCCAACTCTCTTTTCACAAATTGACGAACACTATATATGGTCTCAACATCCGTATTTTGTATAAACTGCATTAAACCAGTTTCTGAAGGTAATAGAATGAGCAAAGCCGCATATCCATAATCTCCATGCGATCGAACGACAATGTCTCGAAAACTTTCTACGAATCGATCGTCCAATTTCAGAGATCTCTTTTGTTGATAATCTTTAATTAGATTTCCTATTAAACGTCTCGAAAAAATTTGTCCTGATTCCCACCGAGAAAAAGGATCGCTATCGTGTTGAAAAAGCTGTAAAAGTTCTTCGTCACTATAGGGGTAATTAGAATATACTGGTGCCGAAAAGTCTCGAAGAAGAGATAATATCGGTTTCTTCTTTACGTTAAGAAATTTAAATACTTCCTCAGATTTTTTAATTTCTAAAACGCGCGTACCTCGAATAAAATTGTCATCTCCGTCCAACTTACTTGTCGCATCTTCATATTCCGAATTTAAAAGACCAAGTGCTAACGGAATGTGCAATGGTAATTTTTTCGACGACCCTGATGAACAGGACTGTCTCACTTTCAAAATTAGGACTTCTTTTTCTTGGTCGTATTCACTTTCCATATCAAGTATTGGAGTGCCAATATGGTCATACCATTTCTTGAATTGTTCAAAATTTTTACTTGAAACGTCCATCATAGCTTGAACAAAGTCTTCAATAGTTACTGCTTGCCCATCGTAACGAGAAAAATAAAGGTCCATCCCTTTACGAAAAATCTTCGATCCTAATAAAGTCCTTATCATACGAATAACTTCTGCGCCTTTATTATAAATCGTGCTTGTATAACAATTGTTAATTTCAATATACGAATTCGGTCGTACTGGGTGTGCTGTAGGACTTGAATCTTCTAAAAATTGTACATTGCGCAAGTAATTCACATTTCTAATACGAGCGGTGGCTCTTGACGTTATATCTTCGGAAAAACACTGGTCTCGAAAGACGGTTAGTCCTTCTTTTAAGGAAATTTGAAACCAATCTCTGCATGTTACACGATTGCCTGACCAATTGTGAAAATATTCATGTCCAATTACATTCTCAATACGCATGTAATCCTCATCAGTAGCTGTTTTTGGATCAGCTAAGATATTTTTAGCATTAAAAATATTGATCCCCTTGTTTTCCATTGCTCCTGTATTAAAATCACCCACTGCAACTATCATGTAAACTTTGAGATCGTATTCGCGGCCAAATCTTTCTTCGTCCCATTTCATTGCTCTTTTTAAAGACTGTAAAGCAAAAAACCCTTGATGTTTAAGTCCTTTTTCTAAAAAAAGTCGTAGGATTATTTTTCTATCCGATCGAGTGAAAAAAACATCTTCCAACACATCAAAATCTCCAGCTACTAAAGCAAATAAATAGGAAGGTTTTTTCAAAGGGTCTTCCCAATGTACCCATTGCCTGTTACTACACAGCATTTTCGATTCGATCAAATTTCCGTTTGACAACAAAAAAGGGTATCGATCTTTATCAGCTGTAATTGTTGTAGTGTAACGTGTTAGCACATCAGGACGATCTAGAAAATAGGTAATGCGACGAAATCCATATGGCTCGCATTGAGAACAAAAGACGTTCTTCGACTTATAAAGCCCAATCAATTGAGTATTTTCTTGAGGTTTAATAGTTACTTTAGTTTCTAAAGTGAATAATGAATCTGGAACACGAGGAATTATCAATAAAGAATCGGTGATTTGATACTCAGAAGATGACAACGTTCGTCCGTCGAGAGATAGGCATTTTAATACCATTTCTTCTCCGTTAAGCACCAACGGTTTTGACACATCTACTTTTGGATTACGTCGTAAATTCAAAACAGTCCTGACGTTGGTTTCTTCTTCATAAAGATCCACATGCATGCGCATTGTATCAATCAAGAACCCAGGAGGGCGATAATCCTTAAGATATGTCGGGCTGTTCCTGCTCACTATTCCTATTTTTTTGTTTGCCATTTTCTTTGATATTACACAATAATAAATAAAAAATACAGAGAAAATCTGAAAATCTCTGTTGTTTCGGTATTGTTTCACACAACCCGATAAGCAGAGCTTAAGCAGTTGTTTCAATATTTTGCTGTTAACGACGGCAATAGTTGACTATACTTTGCAAGAACAAGAATCACTCAACTAAAACTTTTTGGAAAATTCTTTATAAGAACCCTGTATAAGAGCTTTATACAAACATGAACACCTCTAGTCATCAAAGGAAACCGATTACGCGAGCACTAATTAGTGTTTCGGATAAGACCGATATCATTGACTTTGCAAAAGAACTGAACAGCCGCTGTATTGAAATAGTGGCAACCAGCGGGACTGCAAATCTATTAAAATTACATCGAATACCAGTCACTGACATTGCCACTTTTACGGGATTTCCGGAAATCCTAAACGGTCGTGTAAAAACCTTACACCCAAAAGTCTACGCCGGACTTTTGGCCAGACCGGGATTTGACGATAATATTCTTAAACAGCACACCATCTATCCTATAGATCTACTCGTCGTAAATTTTCGTTTTTATACGACGGAAGTTACTGTACCTCTTTGTATATTTGAAGAGACCGTAGAGCAGATCGATATTGGCGGTCCCAGTATGCTTAGAGCGGGTGTAAAAAATTTCAGATCTGTTACGGTTCTAGTTGAACCCAGCGATTATAAACTAGTTCTACAAGAGATGGATACGAATCTCAATGCAACTTCGTTGTCTTTTCGCAGGTCTTTGGCTCAAAAAGCTCTTGAATATCTCTCAAACTATGACGCAGCAATTTTGTCTTGTTCGGTACGGGAATATAAATCTAAGAAATCCCTTTCCTTCCCGGAAGGCCTTCCTGTAACTTTTCAAAAGAAAGCAAAACTTCGTTACGGTGAAAATCCGAATCAGTCTGCGGTTCTTTACAGAGTCATACCCCCTGTACCTAATAGCCTTACCGAATCTCGGCAATTGCAAGGAAAACCGCTTTCGTTTAGTAACTTATTAGACGGTGATTGTGCCTATCGTACAGTATGGGAAGAACAAGATGCTATAATTCCTACGTGCGTCATCGTTAAACACGCCTCTCCCTGCGGAGCGGCTCAAGGAGAAAATCAGCTAGTGGCCTATGAAAAAGCATATGCTACTGATAGTCTGTCTGTCTTTGGGGGGATTGTTGCATTTAATTCTGTTTTGGAATCCGAAACTGCAAAAAAGATTTTAGAAAAACACTTTGTCGAAATAATTATTGCTCCGAGCTTTACCATCGATAGTCTCAGATTGTTGAAGAAAAAACCCTACTTACGATTATTAGAAGCTCGCCCTCCTGTTTCGGATGATTGTTCTTTTTCTTTTTGCTCGATTACCGGTGGACTTCTCGTCCAAAAGAACGAACAAACCAAATCCAACCGAAAAAATTTTACTGTGGTCAGTCAACGTCTTCCATCAAAACGAGAACTGCAAGACTTATATTTTGCTTGGAATATTGTAAAGTATGTAAAATCTAATGCGATAGTCTGTACAAAAAATCAAACCACTTTAGGAATCGGAAGCGGTCAATCTAGTCGGGTATTTTCCGTCAAAATCGCTATAATGAAAGCGCAAGAAGCTGGATTTTCCTTAGAAAACTCTGCGATGGCTTCTGACGCATTTTTCCCTTTTACTGATGGTATCAAGACAGCGAAAAAAGCTGGAATTAGAGCCATCATTCAGCCCGGTGGGTCAATTCGAGATAGGGAAATTGTACGGGCTGCCAATAGTGCTGAAATTGCAATGGTCTTTACCCACCAACGTTGTTTTAAACATTAAACAAACTGTTCGATTCCAAAGTCAGAGCGCGGGGCAATACATAAAATTTTCGAAAATTGGAAATTTATCACAAACAAAACTGATGTATATCGAATCCTCATTCCTTCTTAAGGTTATATCTCGAGGTCAAGGTCTTTGCAGAAATCTCTTTTTTGTCTTCACAAGATTTGGAAGAGTTTCCCTTAGGGGAAAGGGGGATACAATCGTTTTTTTTGTAAATTGCAAACGCGTAAAATCAATTCGTTGAGTAGACGAATGAGAAAAATGGGAAATCCGAGAGCAAAAATCAGGTACTACTTTTTCAGGGTTTGTTTGTATTGCAGAAATGACCGCTATATTGTTCACTCCGGTACTTAAAACAGCTTCCAATCGTTCCAAATTGATTCCACCGATCGCTACAACAGGATAAGGTGAAATTTCATACCAATAGCGTAGATTCGGCAATCCTTGAGGAAGAAAGGGCATAATTTTAGAAGCTGTCTTATATATAGGTCCAAACGCAATATAAGAAGGAGAGACAGCGTGCGCACACGACAACTCATAAAGCGAGTGGGTGCTAACACCTAAACGTAAGTTAGCGCCGCGAATAGCAAGAATGTCAGCAGACCGCAAATCGTCTTGACCTAAATGAATTCCATAAGCACCGGATTCAATAGCTAATTTCCAATAGTCATTGATAAACAGTTTCGCTCGATAGCGGCGAGACAAGTCTACACTTTCAATCACAATTTTTTTTACAACCGAAAGTTTGTGATTTTTAATTCGCAATTGCATTGTACGCACACCTAAAGTTAACAATTTATATATCCATTCCGCACTGTCGACAATGGGATAAAAACCCAAGTGACCACAGCTTGGAAAAGGAGAACATAATACGGTTTTTTTGTGTTGTGTCGCCATAGGCAAATCGATTGAGCATCTGGGAAAGCCTTTTCGTCCTAACAGAATATTATTTCCGATCTTTAAGTTAAGACGAATTCCTTGGTATACATACATTTTTCCCAGAGTAAGTGCGTCTTCTAAAGAATATCTTAAGGCTAAAGAAGCGCTAATTGCCGAACTTAAACTACAACCTGTCCCGCGAACGTTAGTTTGTTTAATTTTTGAGTTGATCAGCCAAAATTCTTTTTTTCCGTTTGTAAAAAAATCACAAGCCTTATTGGATTTTAGATGACCGCCTTTTAGTAGTACTGATTTTACCCCCAGTCTCAAAAAAGACTGGGCTGCCACTATCATGTCTTTTTGAGAATGGATTTTTTTCTGTAAAAATGTTTCGACTTCAGGAATATTAGGAGTTAATAAGTCCACATAAGGAAATATGAAACGTTTTAAATTGTAAGGGTCTGTAAACACAACCCCCGATGTTGATCGAAGAACCGGATCAAAAACGACGAATCCCGTATACCCTCTCAGATACGAACCCATTGTAAAAATTGATTCTTTACCCAATAACCCTAGTTTGATGACAGATGGAAAAAATGCTTTTTCTAGACTGGTAATTTGTGTTTGAATGAGACGAGAATTACAGAAATCGATTTCTAGTACCTCTTGGGCATTCTGCGCTGTAACAGCGGTAATAATAGTAGACACATGAACATTAAAATCTTGGCATGTAAATAGGTCCGCTTGACAACCAGAACTACTGGAACAGTCAGAACCGCCTACCGCCCAGACAATCGGCTTATTCATTTGGATAAATCCGTTAAAAACGGTTTATCAATTAAAGGAGTTGTGGCTTTAGCGACGTTACGCTTTTCAATTATTCCAGATTCGTAACCTAATCGTCCAGATTTAACCGCATGAGCAAACGCTTGAGCCATCATAACAGGATCATTAGATAACGCCACTGCTGAATTTAACAATACAGCGTCAAATCCTATTTCCATAATTTGTACTGCATGAGAAGGTCTTCCAATCCCCGAATCAACAATTAATGTGGTTTTAGGAAATCTATCTCGTAAGAGACGTAAGGCGTAAGAATTCATCAATCCCAACCCGCTGCCAATCGGTGCAGCCCAAGGCATCAAAATACGACAACCAACATCAATTAAACGCTGACACAGAACTAGATCTTCTGTACAATACGGAAGCACTTCGAATCCTTCTCTAATCAAAATTTCGGCAACTTCTACAAGAACAAAAGGGTTTGGTTGCAGAGTATATTCGTCACCGACAATTTCTAATTTAATCCAATGGGTGTCAAATAATTCTCGAGCTAGTTGAGCCGTAGCTAGAGTTTCTTCAACAACAGAACATCCAGCTGTATTTGGAAGGACATGACACGATAAGGATCGCAACAACTCCCAAAAGCGACTGCTTTTTTTTCCCGGAAGTTGTCGACGCAAGGATACAGTGATGACTTCAGTTTCAGACGTATTAATGGCTTCACAGAGGACATTCGGAGATGGGTATTGCGCAGTACCCAATAACAATCGTGAAGTAATTTTGGTATTGGAGATAGACCACATAACAGATGTATGGCTCAACCTCCATACATCGCTGTTATTATTTCGATACGGTCTTCGGATTGAATAACAGTTGTTTCGTATCTGTTGGTGCGAACCACAACTTCGTTAATCGCCACAGCGAATACTCCCGAAAAATTCTTTTCGGTTAGTAATTGTTTCAATGTGGTGTTCGGGGAGATCGTTAAAGATTTTCCATTTAAATAGATGCTGAGCAATCCCGTTTCTACTTTCTCTTTGGAAGAAATTTTTTCTTCTGCCATCTTACAAACCATCTTATTACAAATTTCTTACAATTTCACTAACTAGCGCCGGCGCTAATAAAAAACCATAACGATACAATCCATTAACAGCAACCAAACCTTCTTTCCAGAGAATACGAGGTAAATTATCAGACAAAGCCGGCCGTAAAGCCGTTATTGTTTCTATAATTCTCGCTTCAGAAAACCCACGATGAACGCTATAGGCTGCCGATAACAATTCCAAACAGGTACGGACAGAAATTGGTGATATATCTCCTGATTCTATTTCGCTTGCACCAATGAGATAAATCTGATTGGGTCTTGGAACAATATAGACTCTGTAGCGAGGGTGGAGCAATCGAATAGGACGACTTAAATGCACATCCGGTGCATACAAATGAATCAACTCTCCTCGTACAGTTCGCAAATCATCAAATTGATCAGCGCCGCCAATTCCTCGACAATCAAATACGCAATCAAATGAATGTGATGTTTCTCGCACAATAATACGATAAGGCATTATTTTATCTACCAGTTTGTTTTCGTACCAACAATCGACGGTCAATTCGTTCTCTAATGCCTTTAGTACTGCCCGAGGATCAATATGTGCTTCTTGGGGCAGAAAATACCCTTCTTGAAAATTTAATTCCGGCTCTAATGTCCTCATTTCAGACGAAGACAATTTGCGAATACACAATCCTTTCATTTTTTTATACTGAATTCGATTCACCCATCGGCTTTCTTCCTCTGCATCTTCTAGATGGGAAATCACAATCGTTCCCTTTCTTTGAAAAAAAACCGGATCTGACAATTCGGTTAGCCATTGCTCCCATTGTTTTAGCGACGATATGCCCCAATCGAAAATCATTCGATTTGCAGTTTCACACTCGGATACGGGAGACAGCATCCCTGCTGCTGCATAAGCAGTACTTTTTCGACCACATTTGTCATCCTTATCAAACAAAGTCACTTTCCATCCGGAAGAAATCAATCTCCAAGCCAACAAACGCCCTATTAAACCGGCCCCCACAATTCCAGCTTTCATTCTTTCATCAGAGTATTGCGCTTTTTTCTTTTAAAGCACTACGCACTTCATGACTTATTTTGTAAGCACAAAATCCAGGTCCACACAACGAACAAAAATGCGCGTGTTTTGCTGATTCTTTCGGTAAATCTTCATCGTGTAGTGTACGAGCTGTTTCTGGATCCAACGCCAAACTAAATTGGTCGTGCCAACGAAATTCAAATCGCGCTTGGGACAGTAGATCGTCTCTCCATCGCGCAGCCGGATGTCCTTTGGCCAAATCCGCTGCGTGTGCAGCTATTTTGTAAGCGATTAAACCGTCTTGGACATCTTTTTTATTAGGCAACCCCAAATGCTCTTTCGGAGTAACGTAACATAAAAGTGCACATCCTTGCCATGCGACTAAGGCTGCACCAATGCTACTTGCGATATGGTCATAGCCAGGAGCAATATCGGTGGTCAGAGGACCAAGCGTATAGAAAGGTGCTTCTTGGCAACACACCAATTGTCTTCTCATATTTTCTTGAATCAAATGAAGAGGAATATGACCTGGACCCTCATTCATCACTTGTACATCGTATTTCCAAGCAATACGATTTAACTCTCCTTGAACTTTTAATTCGGAAAATTGTGCTTCGTCGTTGGCGTCTGCGATAGAACCAGGACGCAACCCATCGCCTAACGAAAAACTGACATCGTAAGTGCGCATAATTTCACATATTTCTTCGAAATGGGTATAAAGGAAATTTTCTTTTTTATGCATTACACACCACTTCGCCACAATTGAACCGCCACGAGATACAATTCCAGTCATACGTTTTTCTGTAAGAGGGATAAATCGTCTCAGAAGACCGGCGTGAATTGTAAAATAATCAACTCCTTGTTTTGCTTGAGAAACCAATACACGGCGAAAAACGTTCCAGTTAAGTTCCATAATGTCTCCACGAACTTTCTCTAAGGCTTCATAAATTGGAACTGTACCAACAGGTACAGGAGAATGGCGTAAAATCATCTCGCGAACGGCTGTAATTTCCTTACCTGTCGATAAATCCATCACAGTATCGGCTCCTCTTTGTACAGCCCAAATTAATTTATCTACTTCTTCACTTATAGATGAGCGAACCACCGAATTTCCAATATTCGCA
Source organism: Coxiella endosymbiont of Amblyomma sculptum (assembly GCF_009883795.1). GTDB lineage: Bacteria > Pseudomonadota > Gammaproteobacteria > Coxiellales > Coxiellaceae > Coxiella. The sequence goes on along the minus strand of NZ_CP033868.1, from coordinate 365,280 downwards.
TTTACCTTAACCAGAAAATTTCTTCCGATAATCATTGGTTCGCACTCGGGATGATTAACATTTGCCGGTAGAATGGCGCGTCCTTTAGAAATTTCATCCCGTACAAATTCTGGAGTGATTCGTTGGGGCAGTTGAGCTCCTAAAGGGTTTCCTCGCAATCGCTTTTCTCGTTCTTGATTAATTTTATACGAAATGTCCTGTTTCTGATTTTCTCGAATAGCAACGTATTCCATTTCTGGTGTAATGATTCCTTGTTTTGCAAAGTCCAATTGTGTGGTAAGTGGACGTTTCTTAATCCATTGCTCACGAAGTCGAGGAGCTGTTTTTTGAAACGAGACAGAAACGGCGGCACTATTCTCCCCCGCGTAAGGACCTGAAGTGTCGTAAAGGATCAGCGTATCTCCATTTGTCAACTGAATCTTCTGCATACCTACCCGAATATCAGGAAACAGATTTCCGTGAAAATAGACTTTCTTTGAAATGGGGTGGGATATCAATAATGTGTTCTCCTTAAAATTGCATATTATTTTATATTAAAGAAAAGAAAGAACAAACAAATACATCCCACAACTCTTTTTTCTTTCTGCAAGAGTCTTTAGGTAAAAACGATGCAAAAAAGTCGTATCATATAAAATGCAGTTCTTTTCTTAAGTTTGTGTTTTTTTGAAACAATGGCAATAAGGATACTGGACTAATAGCTTGTATAGCAAGAAAAATAGTAAAACATTTTGTGTAATCCAGAAGTTTTTGTGTTATGAAATCGCCAAATTGTTGATAATTTAAAAAAACACCAGCATAATGCCGACTCTATGCGTATTTTGATTATTGGTAGCGGAGGTAGAGAACACGCTTTGGCGTGGAAAGCAGCACAATCGGATCAAGTTAAAAAAGTTTGGGTTGCTCCTGGAAACGCCGGGACTTTCTTTGAAAACAAAATACAAAATGTTTCTATCGATTCTTACAATATTCTCGCACTGATTAATTTTGCAAAAACAAACAGGATAGATCTCACTATAATAGGGCCCGAAGTGCCTTTAGCATTGGGAATTGTTGATCAGTTTCGTCAAGAAAATTTGCGGATTTTTGGTCCAACACAAGTAGCTGCAAATCTAGAAGCTTCAAAGAGTTTTTGTAAGAAATTTTTGTATCGACATAACATTCCTACTGCAAATTTTGTGACTTTTACAGAACAAAGGGACGCTTTATCGTATCTGTCCAACCAATCGTTTCCTGTTGTTATTAAGGTCAGCGGGCTTGCGGCAGGAAAAGGTGTGTTTGTCGTGCAGTCTTTAACGGAAGCACAAGATGTGATCGTTTCTATCATGGAGAAGAAAAAATTTGGCTCTGCGGGACAAGAAATCATAATCGAAGAATTTCTGTACGGAGAAGAACTAAGTTTTACTGTGGTAGTCGATGGGGAACACATTTTGCCATTAGCCGGTTCGCAAGATCACAAACGACTATTAAACGGAGATTTAGGTCCAAATACAGGAGGTATGGGTACTTATTCTCCTGTCCCTTTCTTATCTTGTATCTTACAAGAGAAGATAGTGAATGAGATTGTGAACCCCACCATTCTTGCCTTAAGAGCAGAAGGCATCTCTTATCAAGGATTTTTATATGTGGGATTGATGATCATTCCAGAGAATACACCAAAAGTATTGGAATTCAATGTGCGGTTAGGAGATCCAGAAACCCAAACGCTTATGATGCGATTGCAATCAGATTTAATTGAACTAGTTTTATCCGCTGTGTCTGGCGGATTGGACAAAATCAACGTTGTTTGGGACCCAAGATCCGCTCTCACCGTTGTTATGACTTCCAAAAATTATCCTGAAAACAACGATACACAAGACGACATCATCGAAGGTTTACATCGCGTTTTGACGCCTGACGCTAAAATCTTTCACGCAGGCACAAAAAAAAGAAACGGTTTCACCGTAACTAGCGGTGGACGCGTTCTTTCTATAACCGCTTTAGGATTTAGCCTGAAAGAAGCGCAAAAAAGAGCCTACCAAATTGTCAATCAAATCAGTTGGCCTAACTGTCATTATCGAAATGACATTGGTTATCGTGCTATTTCCAATTGAATTATACAATCACAAACACATTCCTTTTGTTCTCAACAACGCTAAAAATTCTTTGTGCGCCATTTTTTCTTTTTCATTCGCTTCTATAATACGAAAAGATTTTCGGTCTTTACCCAAGCGCTGAATTTTTATTCGAGACAATTGTGTGGAATTAGTGAAATTTTTTGATTCAAATAAATTGGTTTGTCCTCCGGTCATTAGTAAGTAAATCTGAGCCAGAAGTTCTGTATCTAACAGCGCTCCATGATGGTATTTCCGTCTGGAATTATCAATATGGTATCTCCGACAAAGAGCGTCTAAACTATTGTGCTGTCCCGGATGCTTTTTTCGAGCGATGGTTAAAGTATCCAAAATTTGGCAATAATCGGAGATTTTCTGAAAATCCCTTCCCGTAAGTTTCAATTCATAGTCTAAAAAAGCTGTATCGAAAGAAGCATTATGAATAATCAACTCTGATCCTTGAAGAAAAATAATGAGCTCATCCGCAATATCGCTAAAGAGGGGCTTATCAGTCAAAAAACTTTCAGAAATTCCGTGTACAGCAAAAGCATTGCGTTCGATAGAGCGATTGGGATTGATATAGAAATGCAAATTCCGACCTGTCAAACGTCTGTTGGTCATTTCCAAACAACCAATCTCAATAATTCGGTGCCCTGCACCTGAGTCAAGGCCGGTCGTCTCTACATCCAAAACAATTTGTCGCACCAAAATCAATTCCAATCAAGACTTAATACAATTCATCGATACCGCGATTGGCAAGGCGATCCGCAATTTCATTTTCTGGATGACCGCTATGTCCTTTTACCCATTTCCAATAAATTGTATGGCGTTTAACTTCATATTCTAGAGATTTCCACAACACCTTGTTTTTAACCGTCTTGCCCTTACCAGTTTTCCATTGTCTTTTCTTCCAGACAGGAAGCCACTCGGTGATCCCAAGGTACAAATACCGGGAATCTGTAGTAAGAACTACACAACAAGAATACCTTAGCAATTTGAGTCCTTCGATAGCAGCTGTTAGTTCCATTTTGTTATTAGTCGTATTAGAAACTCCGTTGAAAATTTGCCGTTCACAACCATTACAACGCAGTACAACCCCCCATCCCCCAGGTCCTGGATTTCCGCGACAAGCGCCATCGCAATATAAATACACACAATGTTTTAGCGATCTCTTTTCAGTATTTACACATTCCAAATTCATATTTTATAATACCGCTCAGCATTTAATTTTTCCACAGTCAAACGATTTTTTCTTTCTGATGCCTTACATGATTTTTCCTATTCCTGTTCTTAATGACAATTATGTTTGGACTGTAGCGCATCCAAAGAATCGAAATGCTATAGTAATCGATCCTGGAGAAGCGGAACCGATTCTCAATGCATTCAAGAAAAGAAACTTGACACTAGTAGCTATATTACTTACACATCACCATTGGGACCATACAAACGGTATTGCAGATCTCTTAAAAAGAGTTCTTGTATCCGTTTATGGACCTTCTGAAGATGCAATTCCCTTGTGTAATCACTTCTTACAAGATGGCAGTCTTCTTACTTTACCTTCTCTAGATATTACCTTTCGAGTTTTATCTACTCCAGGACATACCTTAGGTCATATTGTCTACTATTGTGATTTTCAGTGGGTTTTTACTGGAGATACATTATTTACCGGAGGTTGTGGTCGGATTTTCGAAGGTTCACCACGTCAAATGTATTATTCTTTACTCAAGTTGACAGCTCTTCCTTCTAATACCCGTATTTATTGCGGACACGAATATACTAAGAAAAACCTTGAATTCGCTCAGATGGTCGATCCTAACAATCTCAAACTTAAAAATCGCATTGCAAATTTTCAGAAAAAGGACAACGGAAAATTCCCTGCTCTGTCGTATTCAACTCTTCGACTAGAACTTGACACTAATCCGTTTCTCAGATGCCACCAAGCAGACATTCAGAAGAGTCTGAAGAAACATTACGGACATTCTTTCTCTGATACAATCTCCTTTTTCGCAGCTCTGCGTCGATGGAAGGACAAATTTTGATTTACAGATACCTCTTGTTACGGAATATCCCTTTATAAGGGAAGGTTTTTATGACCGCTCGAATTTTAGATGGACGCATATGTGCAGAAAAGGTCAGAATACGAATCAAAAAATCCATATTTGCGCGAAAAAAACAAGGCATTTCAACGCCCGGGTTATCCGTAATTATGGTGGGAAAAGATCCCGCTTCCAACGCTTATGTTCACCAGAAAGAACTGGCTTGTCGATCGGTCGGCATTCGATCAACAGTTTATAGGATGGACGATACCACCTTAGAAACAGAACTGGAGAAGAAAATCGACCAATGCAACGTCGATACAAGCATCCACGGTATCCTTTTACAACTTCCTCTGCCTGCACATATCAACTCTCTTCGTTTGCTCGAACGAATCCACCCTTCTAAAGATGTAGATGGTTTCCATCCATACAACCTCGGTTGTCTTATACAACGAAATCCGGCATTACGACCCTGTACTTCTGCTGGAATTATAACTCTCTTAAAGGAAACTAAAAAAGATCTCTCCGGAAAGCACGCTGTTATTGTTGGAGCTTCTAATATTGTAGGGCGTCCCATGGCTTTGGAATTGTTACTAACCAAATGCACCGTTACAATATGTCATCGTTTTACCCAAAATTTGGAAAAACACGTTGGTGCAGCGGATTTGTTGGTTGTTGCCATTGGGAGGCCTGGAATTATTCAGAGTGAATGGATAAGGTCAGGCTCTATCGTAATTGATGCTGGTTTCAGCAGACGCGGTCAAAACACGGTTATTGGAGACATTGACTTTGACACCGCAAAAGAAAAAGCTTCTTGGATAACTCCAGTTCCGGGAGGTGTCGGCCCGATGACCGTCGCCACTCTTCTTGAAAACACACTCCGAGCTTATACCCATCTAGAGAAACTTGAAACTTTAGAGAATCCCCAGTCTAGTCTAGAAAATCCTAAATTTAGTAGAGGCGAGAATCGGAAGTGTAAGAAACCCGAAACTCCCGATCTTTAAAATTTTCAGATTTTAAAAAAATTTAGGGGCAATGAGTACGCCCCTAAATTTTAATGTTTCCTTTAATGTTCCCCTATATTAAAAACTTATAACCAATATCAATTGTAACCAGGTGGGCTACAGGTGTAACAAAACGATCGGAAGATGCGTTTCGATAACCTGGTACAAAAGTATATTGTGCACTCACAGACCAGTTTGGCGAAAGGTAGTACTGCATACCCGCTGCAAACAACGGATTCCAATAATTGGAACAGCTACTGACATTAGTGGTGCTATTTAAATCCGAACTTGCCAAAGCGATACTAGACCAGTTGTAGGTATAAGAAACCCCCAACTTTCCAAATACACAAGCATTCTCATAAACAGGAGCCATACCCTTTAACGCTGTATAAGCAACACCACCCTTTATTGTGAAAGTTCCTGGATCAACTGTAGTAAATGCAGCTTTGGGCAAATAAAACCACCCGCCTTCAAGAGCAAGATTTTGATTGAATTGGTAACCCAAATCTCCACCAAAAGTAGAACCACCATCCCCTTTGGAGGAGCTTGAAATGAGCGCAAAATCTTTGAGTATACCGGGAACAGTCGTTGCATCACTGCTCCACGGGTGATAAACATAACCCGCATTGCCTTCGATATAAATTCCTGTATAGTTTGGTGACGAAGGAACGGGAACATAATCAGGACCACCAGCCACCGCAATGGAAGCGACACCAAAACCGGCAACACCAGCAGTAGCAAATGTTATTAATTTTTTTATCAACATCGAATTTCCCCTATTAACAAATTAATTTTTGCGAAAAGAGCGGACATTCTACCTTAGAAATTTCTCTTAATGCAACCTTTTTAATTTAAATTATTTTTTGCACTGGATTTGTTTCTGCAATATCGTCCCAAACAGGACCGAAATATCTATAAAATCAATAGGATAAGCACTACTACTTTTAGTTGGTGTAGCGTGGATCTGTTTTCCAAACAATTTTCTATATTCCAAAAAAAGAAATAGGCCCAATTTTTCTACAAAAAATCGATATTTTTTTTAGTCCAGCGTTTCACCAAACGGACGGTATAGAATGATTGGTACCGATTTAACATTTGGTGTGCGATCTGTCGTGCTTGAAGCAATAAATATCGATCTCGTTTCAAATCCGCAATACGTAATCGAGACAATCCAGATTGTTTTGTTCCCAAAAGCTCTCCTGGTCCACGCAATTCTAGATCTTTTTGAGATATAGAAAATCCATCTCGCAAATTACGCAGAAAAACTAAGCGTTCTTGTGCACGTCGCGACAATGGTTTTTGGTACAACAGAATACAATAACTTTTGTTCTGTCCACGACCCACTCGCCCTCGTAATTGATGAATTTGAGCAATACCCAATCGTTCCGCATTTTCTATAATTATCAAATTGGCATTGGGAATATCCATTCCTACTTCAATTACTATTGTCGCAACCAATAAGTCAATTTTTCCTAATCTAAAGTTTTTCATCACAGAATTTTTTTCACTTTTATTCAGTCGTCCATGAATTAGACCTATAGTTAAATGGGTCAACCGTTTTTGCAATTTTTGATAGGTAGTTTTGGCAGATGCGTGTCGAGACGTTTCAGAATTTTCAATCAGTGTACATACCCAATAAACCTGTTTTCCTTGTTCACAATTTTTTTCAATTCGTGCAATTATTTCGTCACATCGCTCGTTAGATACCAAAACAGTAGTCACAGATTGTCTTCCAAACGGCAATTCGCTAATTGTAGAAATGTCAAGATGTGAGTAGATTGTTAACGCTAAAGTTCTTGGAATTGGTGTAGCTGTCATAATCAATTGGTGTAAATGGATAGCAGTATCTCTTTTCTTCTGTAGAGATAATTGTTGGTACACACCGAATCGGTGTTGTTCGTCAACGACAATGAGCCCCAATTTACAAAAAACTACATCTTTTTGAAAAAGTGCATGGGTTCCAATAATTACTTGATTTTCCCCCGAACATATTTTTTGCAGCGCCTGATCTCGAGACAAACGATCTAAACTTCCGGTTAGACATCCTACCTTTATGCCTAAAGGATTCAACCATCGTTGAAAAGTGCGATAATGCTGTTCAATTAATATTTCTGTCGGAGCCATTACAACACATTGATGACCGCCTTCGACTATCTTAACAATCGCCATTGCCGCTATAACAGTTTTTCCTACACCAACATCTCCTTGAATCACCCTGTTCATAGGGTACGATTGTTTCAAATCTCGATTCACTTCCCAAATAACACGTTCCTGCGAATCCGTCAGTCTGAAAGATAGCAATTGTCGTAATTTCTTTTGTCCGTCCGACTCTAGATTTGAAACCGACACCAGATATGTTTTCTTACGAAAATTCGGATTTAGAAATCCAATCTGTTGTGCTACCAATTCTTCGATGACCAATCGTTTTTGCGCTGGATGTTTGCCTATTTTTAACAAGTCAAAAGGAGCATCCGGAGGAGGATAATGTACATAGATTAAAGATTCTGATAGAGTTGGCAAATGCCAATTTTTTCGTAGAGATTCCGGAAATAATTCTTCAAAAGCATTAGGATTTTTTAGATAATGCAGCGTTTGCAGAAACAGACTACGTAGTTTGGTTTGTGTTAACCCTCTTGTTGTTGGATATACGGGAGTTAAATATCTAGGTTCCGTCATAGAGGCCATACCAACGATTCGATATTCCGGATGAACCATCTCCAGTTGTCCTTGAAGATTCTGACGAACCGTTCCAAAGCACCTCAATCGAGATCCTCGTTTTGCTAAAAACGTTTGATACTGCCTAAAGCTAAAACGATAAAATTTCAAAACGAGAAATCCTGTTTCGTCTCTAATGCGACAAAATAAGCTTGTCTTCCGACCGCAATTTATATTTGTAAATTCGAGAGAACCTTCTACAGTTGTCTGAGTACCGTGTTGTAATGTACCTAATGGCATCAATCGCGTTCGATTCTCGTATCGCAACGGAAAATGAAACAGAAGATCTTGAATCGAATAAATATTGAGATTGTGCAAAAACTCAACTGTTTTTGGACCTACGCCTTTAAGAACAGAAATTGGAATTTCGTTGAGCACTTTCTATACCTCCCATACACTTGCATTAAAATTTTTGTGTATTAAAATTCCAAATCTTCTGTTTCATTTATAGAAAAATTTAGAATAAAAGAAGTACAATCCACATTTACAAAAACCACTCCGCTACACAGTTGAAAATTCATCTACTCGGTTTTTTATCGGATTGTCAGTCCCTTTCGAATACGAATCCGATCACGCATTTTACTGCAGTCATACCAAAGTCGAAGTCAAAGGATCTCAAGGTCGGTATCTTTTTGTATATTTTCCATAATACAGCGACGAACAAAACCACTCCCACACCCAAATATCCAAAACCTCAACGACCAACGGATGTGTTAGATAATGGGTTTAAGTTTTATCTTTCTATCTGATCTGTGTGATCACAGTCAATATCTTTAATGTCATACCCAGCAGCAATCTCCCGAAGCGCGATAACAGTAGATTTGTCATTTTCGCGAGAAACCATAGGATCTGCACCGCCCAACTCTAACACGTGAGCCCTCCTCGCCGCTTTCAAAATTAAATCAAAACGATTTCCAATGTATCGGAGACAATCTTCAACAGTAATACGAGCCATGGAAAAATTCCTTTATTGAAAAAACCACCTAAATTAATTATTCACTAACTTCTTAACAAACTTTCCAGCAATCTGGTAAGCTTTTTTCTCTGAATGTTCTGTTGCAGTCGCGCAGCGCTGACAATACAAAGCAAGCTTCGTATTGCTCGGTTGAAGTCGTCGTTAACTACGAGATAATCATATTCTGTATAGTGCGCCATTTCTTCGCGAACAACCGCCAACCTTTCTTCAACAGTATCGCTTTTACCCTGACTCCTCTTAACCAACCGCTCTCTCAGAGTACGAACCGAAGGAGGGAGTACAAAAACAGTAATTCCGAACGGAAATAGTGTACGTATCTGACGAGCACCTTGCCAATCAATTTCTAACAAAACGTCCTTTTCGGATCTTAATTGTTCTATCACCCATTCTTTAGAAGTTCCATAGCAATAATTGTAAATAGTGGCGTGCTCTAAAAACGCGTTCTTCTGTATCATGTCTCGGAATTGATTGTCGTCGATAAAGAAATAGTCTATACCCATTCGATCTTCTTCTCTTGGAGGCCGAGTAGTATAAGAAACCGCAATTTTTATGTCGTCCAATTCGTCAGCTACCGCGCGAACCAAACTGGTTTTTCCAGTTCCGGAAGGAGCTGATACGACAAAAAGGTTTGATTTTCTTGTATGTCCGACGAGCATTTGTGCTGTCCGCTCACTCTATCCATCGAAAAAGTCAAACGCCAAAGCACTTAGATAGATGTGCTGGTAAAATTTCGACGCTTCCCCGAGGGGGGGATTATACACCATATTTTTTGAATGTTGTATAACCTCTTCTTTATAAAGAAAGGATTTTCGACTCGGAGTTTGTAAGACATTTGGCGCAAATTTTCTTACAATTCACAAAAATAGACAAAAATAGATCTTTCGAAAAAGAAACACATGGTCTTATAATACCTATAAAATATTACAACGAGCGGATTATCGGATTTGATGAAAATTGAAAAAATGGTTGTTCGTCCAAGCAACCGAGAAGTGAGTGAATTACGATGTCTTTCTTTCAGTACCCAATTTACTTCTTACGCCGAAGGTTCTGTCTTAGTTGAAATGGGGCAAACAAAAGTGATCTGCAATGTCAGTATCCTCAATGGAGTTCCACGATTTCTTAAGAAGAACGATCAAGGATGGTTGACCGCTGAGTTCAGTATGCTACCTCGAGCCACTCATAATCGAATAGAACGCGAAGCTGTACGAGGCAAACAAGGAGGAAGGACGATAGAAATCCAGAGATTGATTGGACGTTCCTTGCGAGCGGCTCTCGATTTGAAATTGCTGGGTCCTTATACGATTGTACTTGATTGCGATGTGATTCAAGCAGACGGAGGGACTCGAACGGCGGCTATTAATGGCGGTTGCATCGCTGTAGTGCAAGCACTCCGCTATTTGCGGAAAAAAGGCGTATTACAAGCCGATCCTCTCAAGCATTTGATTGCAGCGGTCTCTGTTGGAATTTATAACAACGTACCCATTTTGGATCTTGACTATGCTGAAGACTCTAACGCTTATACAGATATGAATGTTGTTATGACCGATAAGGACACTTTTATTGAAATTCAGGGTACCGCAGAAAGAGAAACTTTTCGCCTCAAAGAATTAGATGTACTGGTTAGTCTTGCACGCCAAGGAATTAAAAGTATTATTGAAAAACAAAAAGCGCTCTTGAAGGGCATTGAATGAACAATTGTATCGTAAAGAATCAGTTGCCTATCGGAGTTTTTGATTCAGGAATGGGTGGACTCACAGTATTACAAGAACTTATTAATTGTTTACCTAAAGAATCGTACACTTACCTGGGAGATACAGCTAGAGTGTCTTATGGAATAAAGAGTTACAACGTAGTTATGCACTACGCCATACAGATGGCTTCTATTCTGATAGACCAAGGTATTAAACTATTGGTAGTGGCTTGTAGTACTGTCTCCGCGGTGGCGCTTCCATTTTTGCAAACACAATTTCCGGATACTCCAATGGTAGGTGTTGTGGAATCAGGAGCTCGAGAAACGGCTAATGTCACTAAGAATAATCGGGTAGCCCTACTTGCTACTGAAACTACCATCCAATCGGGAATTTATCAAAAAATTATGCTTACACTAAATCCTCATATTAAAATCAACAGTCAAATTTGCGGTTTGTTTGTGGCATTAGCGGAAGAAGGATGTGTAAATAATGAAATCGCAACACTCGTTGCGAAACAATATCTAAAACCTATTGTCAACGATCGTTATCCATGCGATTCTGTTGTTTTAGGATGTACTCATCTTCCGGTGTTTATCAATTCTTTAACAGAAATTTTAGGAAAAGACATCAACATTATCAATGCCGCAAAAACCACTGCAGAAAAGACAAGATCCATTATTCAAAAAATGCATTTAGAAAACACAAATCCATATGTTCACTTAAACTTTCTAGTCACTGACTCTCCCGGGCGATTTGCTCGAATCGGAAAGATTTTTCTCGGCCGTTCTATCGATCCCATGTCTGTACAACTAATTGATGGAACGAAAATAAATCGATTAGATCAATAATTTTTTTATAGAGAATAAATTTTTGAATCCTATGAGTCGAGCCAAAAAAATAGCTAGAATATTGCTTGACATTAACGCCGTCACTCTCAATTTTCGAAATCCTTATCGTTATGCTTCGGGATTGTTGTCCCCTATTTATTGTGACAATCGATTAATTATGTCTTATCCCGAACAACGTAAGATAATCGTTGATTCCTTATTGCACTTAATCGAAGAAAAGAATTTTCAATTCGACGTTGTATCGGGCATTGCAACAGCGGGGATTCCACATTCCGCTTGGATAGCGGATCGATTGAATTCTCCGATGGTATATGTGAGGGGTAAGAAGAAAAATTACGGAAAAAAAAATCGGATTGAAGGCAAGTTGCGAATAGGGCAAAAGGTATTGGTAGTTGAAGATCTTATCAGTTCTGGTAATAGCATCATTACTTCAATTCGTATATTGCGTCAATTCGCTGTTGTTGAACATTGTATTGCTATTTTTTCCTATCAGCTGTTCGAAGCGCAGAGAAACTTTACAAAAGCTAATATCAGTTGTTACGCTCTTTCTGACTTTAGGACTCTAATAGATGTCGCGTTTTCCATAGGTCATATTACTGAGGAGGAAAAGCAGAAGGCGCTGATTTGGAATAAAAATCCCGAGAATTGGAATCCGCAGATCGTCTTTTCTAAAGATTAAGGTCTCCGCTTCCGGTCGTTATTGTACGACTGTTTTTCGTACACGCGAAAGACAAAATAAACCAACCATACCTATACTGGGACTAGTACTTAGCTAGTACTGTCCAGAACTCCCAAATCCACCTGTTCCCCTTTTGCTGCTCGTAAATTCCCGTACCGGTCTGAATTTCACCTTTAGAATAGGAACAATCACTAGTTGCGCAATCCGTTCTCCCGGTTGAATCGTATAAAGGTGTTGACTACGGTTCCAGCAAGATATCATCAACGGTCCTTGATAATCTGAATCGATTAAACCAATAAGATTTCCCAATACAATACCGTGTTTGTGTCCCAAACCTGATCGAGGTAACACAACAGCCGCGATATTAGGATTGCAAAGATGAATCGCAAATCCAGTACTAATCAGACAAGTCTTCCCCGGATAAACACTAATCGGTTTACTCACACAAGCGCGCAAATCAATTCCAGCTGAACCATCTGTCGTGTAGTTTGGAAATGGTATCTGATTTCCGAGAAGTTCGTCCAAAATTTTTAGTTGAATTAAATATGGCATAAATCTTGCGAGCATACAAAACATATTCGTTCCGGTCAAACTTGTTCTTCAATTGAAGAAAAGAAGAGTTTACTTAAAAATACACGCCACACTGCGTTCAATTTTTTATTGATTGGCGCATATTTTTGATGCACAATACCATCTCTAAGATGGGAGGTTGTAGTTGTGACGAAAATTTGTCAGATCACTAAGAAACGACCGATGGTCGGGAACAATGTTTCTCATGCGAATAATAAGACGAAACGCCGCTTTCTGCCGAATTTGAAAAAACATCGTTTTTGGTTTTCTGAAGAAAAGCGCTTTCTAAGCTTAACAGTTTCTACGCACGGTATGCGCATTATCGATAAATTGGGCGTTAAGGTAGCGCTGGATAAAATTCACGAGAACAAATACGTTCAGAAACGGAAATAGGCGAATTTTGTTAAGATGGTGATACAATATGACGACTAATTCTCGAGAGAAAATTGTACTTCGATCTACTGGAAACACTAAATACGGAAAGAAAACTGGTACTTACTATACAACTACAAAGAACAAAAGAAATACCGAGAAAAAATTAAGTGTTAGAAAATACGATCCTAGAGCTTGGAATTCTAAAACAGGAAAATGTGGCAGACACGTGGTCTTTAAAGAAGAAAAAATACCGAAATAAGTTGAATAACGTGAATAACGAGAAGGAAAGAAAGTAGGGAACGAAGAAACACAATGTAACCGACGAATTCTGCCCCCCAACATCCCTACGACGACAACATCCCTACAACGAAGGAAAGATTTTAAGAGTGTTCGTTTTGTTCTTTTTTGTTGTGTGTGATTGCAATCTGAGGTACTTCTGTTCCAGAAGAGTTTGTGATTCTCTTACTCCTACAGGAATACAATCGACCGGACACACTTGGCGGCATTGTGGCTCGTCGAAGTGTCCTACACACTCGGTACATCGATCGGGATCGATTTCGTAAATTGATTCTCCCATAGAAATCGCTTCGTTTGGACATTCTGGCTCGCAAACGTCGCAATTGATACACTCTTCTGTAATTTTCAACGCCATTGTGCCTTTTTCCCTTTTTTTTTCAAACATTGAGCAACGAAAGAAGGAACAAAAGGAGATGCATCTCCACCCAGTTCCACAATTTCTCTCACTAAAGTTCCGGAGATACAGTTGTATCTTTCTCTAGCAGATAGGAAAATGGTCTCAATTTCCGGTGACAAACAGTAGTTCATATACAATAGTTGCAGTTCATAATTAAAATCAGAAACAGTACGGAGACCGCGTAATACAATTTTCGCATTATTTCGCTTTACAAAATCCACCAGTAATCCTTCAAAAGACTGAACTTCTATATTAGGCGTATTAGCGAATACTCCTTTAATTAAAAAAATACGTTCAGACAGAGACAAAAAAGAAGTTTTACGACCTCCGCCAGTTGGAGAAGACGAAGAAGAAGCGCAAGCTACAATGATTTTCTGGAATAGAAACAAAGCGCGTTCAACGATGTCGACATGACCCTTCGTTAGAGGATTGAAAGTACCGGGATAAACAATTGTTGTCGGATTCACTTTTTATAAATGTCCTTTGGAATTTTGATCTCTTTGTCCTATTCGTATCGAGCAGTATACAACATACGACACAAGAACAAATAGCCATATATCTGTTGGAATTCGAGGTTGTATTCGTACATTCCGATTAATAAAGTTTTCAAATTTTTCTTGTTGCAAATGTTTTGGGGTATTTTCAGAAATCGTCTGTTGTTACGAGTCTTTTCATTCCATTGTTGGAACATAAAGCTTTCAAATCTGAAATAAGACTTCCTGTAGATAAGATTAAGTTGGGCGCAATCTCACACAAAGGATGAAGAACAAATTCTCGATTCTGCAGTTGGGGATGAGGAATGGAGAGCAGTTGGTTGTGAATTGTACTCTTATCGTACAGTAGAATGTCAAGATCTAACGTGCGAGCCCCCCATCGTACTTCGGAACAACGATTTCTTCCTTGTCTGCTTTCTAAGTTTTGCAGTGCTTTTAACAGATCTATAGGAGACAATCTTGTTTCTAGAGCTACAACGGCGTTTATATAATCCGGTTGATTTTGAGGACCCAAAGGTCGACTGCTATAAAAATTGGAACGGTTTAAGATTGCTGTTTTTGGTAATGCCGATAACTTGGAAACCGCTTTTTGCACTTGCTTGATAGGAGAATTCAGATTAGAACCAACGCCAATATAAACTGTCGTCATCTACTTGTATTCACCTCTTAATTTGTCAATTAATCGTTCACGCTGTTCAACACTACCGTCTCGAAAAATTCTCCACCAACAAACAATTGCAGTTAACGGTGCACCTGTGTGTTCTCGAAGTTCCAAAAAATTGAGCGCCGCTCGAAAGAAACGCTCTTGGGAAATTTGAGAGATACGATTAAAACTCTGTTGTTCTAGATGGTATTGCAATAACCAAATAGAACGCATCACTTTTTCTAAACGACGCGGAATAGCCAAAGTTTTTGTTTGTAGATTGAGAGTGCGCTGTATTCCGTAGTAGAGCGAAGAAAATAGTCTTTTGTTTTTTCTGACATTCCGATCTATTAATTCTTGAACTACAGGCCATAAAAAAATGGCAAGCAAAAATCCTGGATTCAATGTTAGATTTTTCCGGTATCGTTCATCTGTTGACTTCAAAGAATACTCAATAAGATTTCGGTAATGCGGATTTTGGCTCTTTTCTAAAAAGTCGACCATTTCCGGAAATAATGCTTTCATATAATTGGTGTATGTCAATAATTGAAAAGAACGATGCGCGTGACCTTTACAAAACATTTTTAACAATTCTGTGAACAAACGAGCGCTTGGTACGTAATGCAGAAGGTTGTGTAGTCGAAGGAGCGGTTCTTCCGTATTGGGATGAATTTTGAAGTTAAGTTTTGATGCTAATCGTACAGCCCTCAGTAACCGCACAGGATCTTCTTGATATCTCCGACTGGGGTCATCACCAATCATACGAATTAGACCTGTTTTCAAATCTTGCATTCCGTTAGTAAGATCTACGATCGAAAAATTTGTAACGTCGTAGTAGAGTGCGTTTATCGTAAAGTCTCGACGACACGCGTCTTCTTCAATTGTTCCGTAAGTATTGTCATCTACCAACACGAGCGAACTGTTCTTCCGATATTCTTTTGTGCCAGCACGAAAGGTAGATACTTCAATAATTTCGTTGGGGAAACAAACGTGTACCAGACGAAATCTTTTCCCAATGAGACGACTATTTCCAAACAATTTTCGAATTTCAATCGGACGAGCATTGGTGGCAACATCAAAATCTTTGGGATGAAATCCCAACAACATATCTCTCACACTCCCACCAACTAAAAAAGCTTCGTATCCGGCTTTACTCAGTCGATAAAGCACTCGGAGAGCATTAGAACTGATCTCATCGTGTGAGATAGATCGTTTCAATAATGGATATCGGATGTTTGCGTCCTTCAAGTCGACTCTGATTTTGGCTGCTTTTTATAGTTTCAGATATCTTCAAAAACAAAAAACTCTCTTTTGTTTCGTTCAAATTCTACACCACTGTACGCTGTTCCGTCTAGAAGATGATTTTCATAGGGAACCTACGACTGCGCCCTTTCCTCCTTCTCTTTTTTATTATTTAAAACTTTCGGAAAATCTCATTCAAAATGGTGCAAATATTGCACAACACCGGACAAAAACATCTGTACGGCAATAGTTGTTAACACTATCCCCATCAATCGTTCAACCGCCATTAGTCCTCGTTTTCCTAATATTTGTACTAAAAATGGCGCAAACAACATTATCGCAATAAAAATTGCAGAAGAAATCAGTATACCAAAAAATACTAGCCAGATGTGATGAGGGTTTCTGGTAACAAACAGAAGCACTATTGCGATTGCGGATGGCCCTGCTGTTAAAGGCACCGCGAGAGGAACAATTAACGGTTCTTCAGAATTGCCTGTATTTTCTTTTTGTTCTGTCGGTAAAATCATTCGAAGAGCGATAATAAAAAGAACAACACCCCCAGCTATACTTAGAGCAGAAGTGGTGATATGCAGACCGTGCAAAATATAACGTCCAAAGAAAACAAACAACACCAAAATAAAAAAAGCGATTACGGATTCACGAAGAATAATTCGGGTTTGCGTTTGTATATCGTAGTTTTGCAGAATGGCCAAAAATATCGGGATATTGCCCAATGGATCCATTACTAGAGTCAATGTTGTTGTGATTGTATAAAGTGTCATTTGTAGCCTCAATGCACCAACGCTCCGCGTCGGCACTCACCATTCTTAACAAAACACGAGAAAGAAAACCTTTATTAAAGACATAATAACCAAAACTTGGATACTGAATTGATACCAAACAAGCAACTGATTAAATATCACTATTCTTCTGCTATAAAAAACTTTGGATTTTGGGTCCACCCAACAGATATCCAAATGCAAAAAACTTTTCCTTTCTAAGGGGGGTCTTGAAGTATAAAATCCAATTACACTGCTATTTTTTAACAGAAACCTAATGCTTATAGCAGAGAAACATAAGGAGCGCATACCGGTTTTTCCTATCGAAGAACCAAGAACCCTATCGGATCTTACAGACTATCCCAAACCTTAGTATAACAATTCATACGCAGACAACCTCGGATTTTTCCTACAATTTCGTTATATCCACTTTAGACTCTATTGTCTACTATTTGATTGCGACAGTTTTCTCTACAAAACAAATTTCTTATTGAGTTTTGTTATTTGCTTATTGAGTTTTTTTGATGATATAATAACTTTTTTCTACCCACTTGTTTCTGTTTGTCAATGTATGCAAAAGAGCGAACCGCCGTAATTTCCCTTGCTGTCATTATGGCTTTTCGAATGTTGGGATCCTTTATGTTGTTCCCTGTATTGTCTCTTTACACCAACCGTATACCCTACGCAACACCCACTCTTGTCGGGTTGGCGCTTGGAATTTACGGACTTCTGCAAGCTTGTTTCCAAATTCCCTTTGGGAGCATTTCCGACCGAATTGGTCGGAAACCGGTTATCGCAATGGGGCTGGTATTTCTAGGCGTTGGAAGCGTACTTTCGGTTCTGTCGCGTTCTATCTATGGAATTATTGTTGGACGCTTCCTGCAAGGAGCGGGGGCGATTGGGAGTACCGTTCTTGCTATGGTTTCCGATTCGACTCGAGACGAAGATCGTAGTAAAGCAATGGCGTTGGTTGGAGTGGTCGTAGGCTGTGCATTTGTTGTTGCCTTCACTGTTGGCCCAATCATCAACGCGTGGTTTTGTCTCAAAGGTATTTTTTATACGACAGCAATTTTCGCGACGCTAGGAATCATTCTGCTTTATACCGTAGTTCCCAGTTCTTTCGTTTCTTTTCGGACGTCGTCTTCTTCTGTTTCAGGAAGTCCGGAAAAAGCGAAAGGAGCAGGAAAAACTTCTCTCAAAAAATTAATTTGTAACAGTGAGCTTTTGCGCTTAGACTTTGGCGTTTTTTCTCTGCATTGTATTCTAACAGCAATGTTTATCGGAATACCCATTGTTCTGAGTCAAATAGTCAATCTTACCGAGCACGAACAAGTGTTTCTTTATTTGGTCATATTGTTGTTCGCTTTTTCGGTATCCATGCCCGTTATCGTTCTTTCCGAAAGAAGACATCAGATCAAATCGATCGTCGTCGGATCTATTGTTCTCATGACAATTTGTCAATTTCTATTAATGGTTTTTTACCGATCGACCATTGAAATTTCCATCATCTTGTTTCTTTTCTTCGCAGCTTTTACATTGTTGGAAGCTGTGCTTCCTTCTTTAGTTTCAAAGACCGCACCGGTTTGTCAAAAAGGCACAGCGCTCGGCATGTATTCTTCCG
Source organism: Coxiella endosymbiont of Amblyomma sculptum (assembly GCF_009883795.1). Classification (GTDB taxonomy): domain Bacteria; phylum Pseudomonadota; class Gammaproteobacteria; order Coxiellales; family Coxiellaceae; genus Coxiella. The sequence goes on along the minus strand of NZ_CP033868.1, from coordinate 346,823 downwards.
CTCAATTTCTTGGTATCTTCTTAGGTGGTAGCGCGGGAGGATGGATTTTTAATCGCCATCAATGGATAGGGGTTCTTGTTTTCTGCGCAATTGTTTCGTTGTTGTGGTTGATATTGGTTCTTTTACCGTGCAAAAAAGCCTTTGCATTTTTGCAATAAAAATGTTTGTATTTCATAATATGCGTTCGAATCTGAGGAAAAAGAGGAACAATTTGTTTTATGGCTAGAGGAATAAACAAAGTCATTTTGATCGGAAACTTAGGTCAAGACCCCGAAGTACGTTATACCCCTAATGGGCACGCCGTTGCGAACACAGCGCTGGCCACAAACACCGCTTGGCGTGACAAAACAGGAACGTTGCAAGAGCGGACAGAATGGCATCGAGTCGCGTTTTTTGGCCGTTTGGCCGAAATTGTAGGAGAGTACTTACGAAAGGGATCCAAAGTATATATTGAAGGAAGTCTGCGAACTCGAAAATGGCAGGACAAAAACAACTCCGATCGTTATACCACAGAAATCGTTGCGAACGAAATGCACATACTAGACAATCGAAATCCTAGTCAGGAAGAAGGAAGCTCTGTTGCTTCTTACAAACCATCTTCTGGTCCAATCAAAAACAAAAACCAAGAAGAGGCACTTGACGACGGTAGTGCCTACCAAAGAGACGTTCCCGAACTTGAAGACGACATTCCTTTCTAATCTTACCTTTCTAATCCTAAGGGATCTTCTTGAGAAAATGAAAAATGAAAATTGATCAGAATTGGATTGAAGGGATATCGACGTCAACATCCACATCTTGTTCGTAGTCGACGTTACTCAAACCGAAACCGAACAATTTGTAAAAATCCTTTCGATAACCGGAAATGTCAGAGATTCGATTGACATTTTTACTGTTAACGGATTTCCACAACATTTGCACTTCCGATTGTACATCGTTTCGCATCTCTCGGTCGTCAATGCGAACGCGCCGTTCTGTATCCAGAAACGTCGTATTTTTTCCATACAAACATTCTCTAAATAATCGCCACATTTGCTCGATACAGTCTTCGTGTAGATTTTTTTCTTTCATGACTTTATAAAGCAACGAAATGTACAGAGGAACTACAGGTATAGCGACACTGGCTTGAGTTACTAACGCTTTATTTACAGAAATGACAGCTTGTCCTCCTAATTTCGACTGTAAAAGGGCATGCAGTCTTCTAGCTGTTGCTTCTAAAGACAACTTCGCTCTTCCGATAGTACCGTTACGATAGATCGGATGAGTGAATTCAGGTCCAATATACGTAAAAGCAATTGTTTTGATTTCTTTCGACAAACAACCGTTCTCCAACAGAGAGGTTATCCATAGTGTCCAATCATCACCGCCCATAACCGCAATCGTATCTTGAATTTCCTTCTCAGTTGCAGGTTCAATCGTTACTTCACTTATCTCACCTGTCATAACATCTATCGTTTTGCTTCGATAAAGTTGTTTGATAGGTTTTAGTACAGCACTAAACATTTCTCCAGTTTTGGGGTGCACACGACGCGGAGAAGCAATACTATAAACAACTAAATCGACCCCATCTTTCCAATCTTGTTGGATTAGCCTGATGGTTTGTTCTTTTATTGCGTCCGAAAACGCATCTCCGTTGATGCTTTTAGCGTACAATCCCGATTTGTGTGCGGCTTTTTCAAAAGCCGCTGCGTTGTACCATCCTGGAGAAGCGGTTCTTTTTTTCGTAGACCGTTTTTCGAGAAAAACTCCTATTGTCTCGGCTCCAATACCAAAAGAAGATACGACACGACTCGCAAGACCAAAACCAGAAGAAGAACCGATAATCAAAACCTTTTTAGGTTTAGAAACCCCCCAGAAACATGTCCGTTGCCTGACGCAGTCTATCCATTCCATCACATGATTCTTGCATCCTTCCGGATGAGCAGTTGTACAAACAAAACCACGGATTTTTGGCGCAATAATCATAATTTTCGACAACTGGACATTACCCAGAATAGCGGAACCGAACGATCACATTTCACTTGACTTTGCAAATTCAGTGAGATCTTCAAGTTAAAAAAACAGTTTCCCAATTTCTTGACCAAATTTTCCCGACTTTGAATTAATTTTTGGCGTTCCTGTTCTTATTTGCACGGTCAACCAGTTCAATGATTGCCATAGGCGCATTGTCTCCAGCGCGAAATCCACACCTCAATACGCGGAAATAACCTCCAGAACGTTTTGTATTCCGAGGGGCAATTTCCGTAAAAAGCGCCGCTACACTTTCGTTGTCACGCAAGCGGCCAAAAACTAAGCGGCGATTGGCGACACTGTCTTCTTTTGCTACAGTGATTAGAGGTTCAACCGTTCTGCGCAATTCTTTTGCTTTTGCCAAGGTGGTTCTTATCATCTCGTGCTTCAGCAACGAAACAGCCATATTTCTCATTATCGCATTGCGGTGTGCACTGGGACGACTCAAGCGTCTTCCACTTTTACGATGACGCATAATTTATTTTTTTCTCCGGAAAATTTTCCGGAGGCCATCCTCCTTCAATATGCATACCCAAACTTAGCCCTTTTTGTGCGAGAACGCTTTTAATCTCCAACAAAGACTTTCTGCCCAAATTTGGTGTTTTGAGTAGATCGTTTTCGGATCGTTGAACCAAATCGCCAATATAGTAGACGCTTTCCGCTTTTAAGCAATTAGCCGCACGTACGGTCAATTCCAAGTCGTCTACAGAACGAAACAATACAGGATTTATTTTCTCTCCTTTACTGCAATTGGTGGATCTTTCTTCATGTTTCATATCGACAAAAGCGGACAATTGCTGTTGCAAAATAGTCGCCGCAAATCGAATAGCCCCTTCAGGATTGAGAGTACCATTGGTCTCGAGTTCGATGATCAATTTATCCAAATCGATACGTTTTTTAACTCGAGTGTTTTCTACAGAATAGGAAACGCGTCGTACTGGACTGTAGGAAGCGTCCAACAACAACACATTCAGAAGAGATCGGTTTTCTCCTTTTTCTGCGCGAATGCTGGCAGGTTCATAACCTCGACCTATCGCCGCTTTCAATCTCATACTGAGAACACCATCTCGAGTGAGATGCGCAATGATATGATCGGGATTGGCGATCTTGACTCTGTGGTCTGTTTGCAGATCCCCCGCCGTAGCCACACCCGGTCCTTTTTTACTTAGATTTAAGGTAGCTTCATCGCATCCTTCCAACCTGACAGAAATTCCTTTCAAATTCAAAATGACGTCCACTATATCTTCTCGTATGCCTTCAAGAGAACTGTATTCATGCAAAACCCCTTCTATTTGCGCTTCGACAATAGCGGCTCCAGGCATCGAAGACAGTAAAACTCGTCTCAAGGCGTTTCCCAAAGTGTGTCCAAATCCGCGTTCTAATGGTTCCAAAACGATGCGAAAGTGGTTGGTCGATATAGGATAAACCTGAATATTTTTCGGCGTTAAAAACGAGTGAAGCTCTTGCATTTTTAAACCCCCTATTTCGAATAAAGCTCAACAACAAGATTAATTTTGAATTCAGCGGGCAGTTCTGCTGCACTGGGCTGATTTTTGAATACACCAACCATTTTTGCAGAATTCACTTCGATCCAAGGGACAGTTGCACGTTGTTGTGCCAGTTCTAATGCGCCTTTAATACGCAGTTGCTTTTTTGCACAATCGCGTACTTCGATCGAATCTCCGGTCTTTACCTGATAGGAAGAGATGTTGACCAAACCTCCATTGACAAGAATAGCTTTGTGGCTTACGAGTTGTCTCGCCTCGGCCCGAGTGGCCGAAAACCCCATCCGATACACTACATTGTCCAAACGCCTCTCCAATAAGTTTAGCAAATTCTCTCCAGTAGAACCCTTGAATTTATCGGCTTTTTGATAATAATTGCGAAATTGCTTTTCTAGAATTCCGTAGTACCGCTTAATCAATTGTTTCATCCGTAATTGAGCACTATAGTCTGTAGTTCTCCCCCGGCGCTGCCAATGCATACCGGGAATACGCTCGATATTGCACTTCGAATCAACACTACGAATTCCGCTCTTTAGTTGTAAATCGGTCTTTTCGCGTCGTAACAATCTGCATTTTGGACCTAAATATCTCGCCACTGTAAAATCTCTCCCTTGTACTCTTCTATACTCTCCTTCTCTTACGGGGTCGACAGCCATTATGGGGGAGTGCCGTACGGTCCTCTAGACTGACAATCTTCAGGCCTGAAGCACGCAATCCACGAATGGCAGAATCTCGTCCTGCCCCCGGACCTTTGACACATACAGAAACGGTTTCCATACCAAAATCTTGGATGGCTCTCTCACCAACTCCTTCAGCGGCTAGTTGCGCTCCATAAGGAGTTCCTTTTCGGGACCCTTTAAATCCAGAACCCCCCGCCGATCGAAAACACAACACATTCCCTTGCAGATCGGAAATACATACCTTCGTATTGTTAAATTCCGCATTGATGTGCGCAATGCCTTCAGAAACTTTTCGAAAACGCTTTTTTCCCATACAGCCAATGAACCTGTTATTAGGTTTTTATAGTTATTAGTTTTGTATAGATTTACGTCTACCCTTACGTGTGCGAGCGTTAGTCCGGGTTCGTTGACCACGAACCGGAAGCCCACGACGATGACGAACACCTTGATAGGTACCTAAGTCCATCTTTCTTTTGATGTCCATAGAACGCTTGCGTCTTAAATCTCCTTCCACCGCGAATCTACTGACTTCGTCTCGCAAGACATTCAGTTCAACTTCAGACAAGTCGGTAATCTTAAAAGCCGGATCGATGTTTGCCGCTTTGCAAATCTTCATTGCGCGGGGGGCGCCTATACCATAAATAGCCTGAAGCGCTATCCACACATGTTTGTGTACCGGAATGTTAACACCTGCAATACGAGCTGTCATTCTCTCTTATCTTCGTTTCAACTACTGCCTAATCGACAACAACGCGACAAAATTGGTTTGGTAAGCATAATCCTCCCTCTACAATAAATCAAGTTGAAGAAGATCAAAATACAACTGCACTGGAAAATTTATTCCGCCTATCCGATCTTTTTTTCTGATCATTTTACCGTCAACCGCTCTGTCGTTGTTTATGCCGAACGTTGCTACATACCACTCGTACAACGCCCTCTCGGCGTACTATTTTGCAGTTTCGACAAATTCTTTTTACAGACGTTCTCACTTTCATCTTTATTTTCTCTTGGTTTTTTTTGTTTTTACCGAATAAGTCCGAATCTTGATCCTTTTATACCGGATTTTTTCATTAAAGATTCGTATTGGTGACTTACAACGTGAGCTTGTATCTGCGCTACAAAATCCATAATCACTACTACTGCAATCAACAGAGAAGTACCTCCAAAATAAAAGGGGACGTTCCACACCAAGATCAAAAATTGGGGCAATAAAGCTACTGAAGCGAGATAGACAGAACCTATCAAAGTAAGTCGCATCATCACTTTACCGATATAGTTTGCTGTCTGCTCTCCTGGACGAATACCGGAAATAAACGCTCCAGATTTCTTTAAATTTTCAGCCGTTTCTCTGGGATTGAACACCAACATTGTATAAAAGAAGCTAAAAAAGACCACCGCTATAGCAAAAATCACGATATAGGCGGGCTGTCCGTTCGAAAGCGCTAGGGAAATATTGTCTAACCATCCCAATTCTCGAATTGAGGCCATAAATTTGGCTACAGCCCCGGGAAACAAAATGATGCTTTGGGCAAAAATTACCGGGATAACTCCGGACATATTAATCTTCAACGGAAGATGACTGCTTTGGGCCGTGTACAATTTTCTTCCTTGTTGGCGTTTAGCATAATTAATGGTAATACGGCGTTGAGCTCTTTCGAAGAAGACTACTACTAAAATGACTAAGATGATTACCGACAGCAAGAATAACAAAGTTAATACAGACATTTGGTCTTGGCGCACTTGCATAAACACTTGACTGATTGCCGAAGGAAGCCGTGAAGCAATACTGGAAAAAATAATCAAAGAAATTCCATTTCCAATACCTCGTTCTGTCATTTGTTCACCCAACCACATCAGAAACATAGTACCTGTTACTAGAGTGACAACAGTCGTAAAGTAAAAACCAAAATTTGGGTCAATTACAACACCGCTACTGTTGACAAGCCATTTAGTCATAAAAATTGATTGCAACAAAGCCAAAACGACAGTCCCGTATCGTATATATTGATTGATTTTTCTATGACCCGATTCCCCCTCTTTTTGTAGAACCTGCATTTTGGGAGAAATCTGGCTATACATTTGCACAATGATAGAAGAAGAAATATACGGCATTATTCCCAAAGCAAAAATTGTCATCCGGCTCAACGCTCCTCCAGAGAACATATTGAACATTCCCAAGAACCCCCATTCGTGCTGATGAAAAAGCTTCGAAAGACGGGAAGGATTAAGACCCGGTATAGGTATATACGTTCCCAATCGATATACAAAAATACCAATTAGAACAAACAACAAACGTTTCCTCAATTCTCCAAATCCACCTTGCGACAACGAAGACGGTATGCCACCAAATTTTCTTCTGTTAGCTATCGCGTGCATTCTCTTCTTTACTTTTGTAAACCTTCTTCTGTTCTTCTATTTATATTATTACGTTCTACCTTGCCGCCCTGTCTTTCTACGCAAGCTTTGGCACCTCTAGTCACTCTAATTCTAATACCGGAAATTACTACAGGACGTTCCAATTTTCCTGAAGCGAATATTTTCACGTATCTTGTTCGGCGGCTGACAATATTGTTCGTTTTTAGAACACCAATATCAATCACGCCCCTATGCGCATCAGAAATCTTAATCTTATTTAATTCGTGCAAACGCACTTCCGCAGAAATCAATTTTTTCTTCGAAACAAAACCAAATTTTGGAATTCGACGCTGTATAGGCATTTGTCCACCTTCAAATCCAACTTTACGATAACCGCCGGAACGAGAACGTTGTCCTTTGTGTCCACGACCACACGTTTTTCCTTTTCCGCTACCAATTCCGCGGCCTACCCGCCTTTTGTTTTTTCGTTTTTTACAGTTGGATTTTAGAACGTTCAGTCGCATTTCAAACTTCTGTGATTTTCAACAAATAACGAACCTTATTGATCAATCCTCGATTGACAGACGTATTAACAATTTCCACCGTTTGATGCATACGTCTCAATCCCAATCCTTCTATACACTCGCGGTGACCGGGTTTTCTCCCATATTTACTGCCTATTAAGGTCACACGAATTTTTTTCGGTTGCTGCATTTTGACTTTCTTCTTGTCTTACCCCAAAATTTCCGCAACAGGCTTTCCGCGTTTTGCAGCGACTGATTCAGGTGTTTCCAAATTTTTAATCGCTTTGAAAGTGGCCCGAATCACATTAATCGGATTGGAAGATCCGATACATTTCGCCAAAATATTTTGGATACCCATAACTTCAAAAACCGCCCGCATCGCATTCCCAGCAATTATTCCTGTTCCCTGAGACGCCGGCAATATCAACACAATCGAAGATGCGAAAACAGCTTGTATCGGATGGCTCAACGTGTTGCCTGCTCCCAAAGGAACGTAGATCATACCGCGGCGAGCGCCTTCTGTAGCCTTTTGAATGGCAGATGGAACCTCACGCGCCTTTCCCAGACCGAAACCTACTTTCCCTTCTCCATTCCCCACAACCACTAAAGCGGAAAAACCGAATATACGTCCCCCTTTTACAACTTTTGCTGTACGACGAACATGAATCAATTTGTTTTGGTTCTCGGTTGTGTTAGTACTACTTTTCTCGCTGTGCATAAATTCCTTAAGAAGAGTCAACTAAAATGCCATTCCACTCGAACGCGCCGCTTCTGCCAATGCTCGAACGCGTCCGTGGTATTTGTATCCACTACGATCAAAAGCCACTCGTACGATACCCAATTTTTTGGCGCGTTCCGCAATAAGATTTCCTATCAGCGCAGCCGCTGCGGTATTGCCTCCGCGATTTCCTAATCGGTCTTTTATTTCTTTTTCCAAAGTCGATCCGGAAGACAGCACATTTGCATCAGAGGAAATCAGTTGCGCGTAAATGTGATTTGCCGATCGATAGACGCACAACCGCACTACACCCAATTCTTTGATTTTTGCCCTCGTCCGCAGAGCGCGTTTGGCCTGTCTTTTGCGTTTGTTCATCGTTAGTGAATCAATATACTTAAGTGAATCAATATACTTATAATTATTTTTTCTTAGTGTCTCTACAAATCACACGTTCATCATCATAGCGAATACCCTTGCCTTTGTAAGGTTCCGGTGGCCGAATTGCGCGAATACCGGCAGCCACTTGACCGACCATATGACAATCAAGACCTTTAACGACAATCTCGGTTGCACTGGGAGTTTCTACGACAACATTTTTCGGTATTTTTACGTCCACCGGATGCGAAAACCCTACCGTTAGATTTAGGATCTGTTCTTGCACTTTAGCCCGATAGCCAATTCCCACCATAATCAATTTTTTCCGAAACCCGTCGCAAACACCACGGACCATATTTTGTACTATAGAACGAGCCGTACCCGCTAGCGCATTCAATTCCTTTGGACAATAAACGCTGTGTTCTTTCTGTTTTATCGACACTCGGAGCACACCATCGTTCAGTACAACTTCAATTCTGTCGTGAATTGTTCGCGAAATCCTACCGAGAGCGCCTTGTACTGTAATCCGCTGTTTCCAAATTTTGACATCCACACCATCCGGAATCTTGATTGGCTGTTTTGCCACACGACTTACCACAAATCTTCCCTCCAAAAATTCAGCTAACGTAGCAAATCACTTCTCCACCTTCTCCTAAATGTCGTGCTTGAGAGTCAGACATCATACCTTTCGAAGTCGAAATAACAGCGACGCCTAGCCCACCATGCACCTTAGGCAATTCGTTCTTACCGCTATATACACGTAGAGACGGCTTACTCACACGCCTCAACATTGAAATAACAGGTTTACCTTTATAATACTTCAAAATTACAATCAGTCGCTTGGAAAATTTATTTTCTTCGCGAAAATCCGCAATATACCCTTCTTCCTTCAACACCGATACAAGACTTAATTTCAATTTTGAAGAAGGCATAGAAACTTCCCTTTTTGCTGCCGCTTGGGCATTGCGAATACGCGCCAATGTATCAGAAATGGGATCCTGCATCATAATAAAACTACCAACTGGCTTTTTTCAAGCCAGGAACATCACCTCGCATTACAGCTTCTCTTAAGTGAATTCGACACAATCCAAATTTTTTCAGCGTTCCGCACGGCCGTCCGCATTCTCGACACCGATGTCTAACTCGTACTTTGGACTCATTTCGAGGATTTTTTTGTAGTTTCAACGAAACCAGTTCTTGTTCTTCAAAAGAACCTTTTTTCAACATCTTTTTCAACTCGGAACGACTCTTTTGGGCTTTACGAGATTCCCGAATTCGTCTCTCATTGCGCTCGATTACACTCAATTTTGCCATAATATTTTTGTATTCAACAACAACCTAGCCGTTTCAATAGTCTTTGAGTGGAAAACCAAAACTTTTCAACAACAACAGAGCTTGTGTCTTCTCTCCAAAACGCACGCTCGTTGTAATGCTAACATCGAGTCCGCGAATGGCATCAATTTTATCGTACTGAACTTCTGGAAAAACAATTTGTTCTCGGATACCAAAACTGAAATTACCCCATTGATCGAAAGACGAAATACTAAAACCTCGAAAATCTCGAATACGCGGTATCGCAATTGCAATTAATCGTTGCAAAAAAGTATACATACGTCTTCGACGCAGAGTCACTTTACAACCAACAGGCCATCCGGTACGGATTTTGAAACCGGCTTCCGATTTGCGCGCACAGGTAACAACAGGTTTCTGACCCGCAATCCTCGTCATATCGTCTACAGCGCGTTCAATTGCTTTTTTGTCGGAAACAGCTCCGCCGACACCCATATTTAGGGTAATTTTTTCAATACGCGGTACAGACATTACGGACTTAAAACCAAACTCTTTTTGTAAGTCCGGCACAATTTTCTTTCTATAAAGTTCCTGAAACTCTTGCATATTCTATTCTTCTATAATCTACACATCAATCCTTTCTCTGTTTGACGCAAACACTCGAATCTTAGTTCCATCATCCAGAATTTTAATTTTTACCCAATCTGGTTTTTTAGCGGCGGGGTTATAAACGGCGACATTTGAAATATGAATTCCTGATTCCCGTTCCAATACTCCACCCTGCTCGTTTTTATTAGGATTGGGTTTCACATGTTTTTTGACCAAATGTACACCTTCGATCAAAACTTTCCCGTCAGAAGAAATTTTCAGAACCTTTCCTTGGCAACGTTTATCCTCTCCTGTAACCACTACAACAATATCGCTTTTTCTAATTTTTTTTGTCGCCATATCTTCCCTTCTATAATTCTACTCTACAATACTAGAACGACTAGAACGCTCCATAAAACACTCTATAGTACTTCCAAAGCTAATGAAATAATTTTCATAAAATTGCGGGTCCGTAGTTCACGAGTCACCGGACCAAAAATCCGAGTGCCTATTGGCTGCGACTGATTGCTCAGCAAAACCACTGCGTTTCCATCAAAACGAATCGTCGATCCGTCAACTCTTCGAATACCCTTACGCGTTCGTACCACTACAGCGTTTACCACATCTCCTTTTTCCACTTTTCCTCTTGGCATCGCTTCTTTAATACTTACTTTTATAATATCGCCGATGTTTGCATACCGGCGTTTAGAACCTCCTAAAACTTTAATGCACACCGCACGCTTAGCTCCACTGTTGTCTGCTACATCAACACCCGATTGCGCTTGAATCATACAGCCTCTTCTCCCAACCTGCTATTTTTTGGCTTTTTTTGTAATCTTCTCCAAAATCCACTTCTTTGTCTTCGAAATAGGACGCGTTGCATAAACAACTGCAATATCGCCTTTTTGGCATTTGTTTCCCTGATCGTGTACATACAATTTTGTAAAACGCCTAATAAATTTTCCGTATTTGAGGTGCCTCGACCGCCAAGCTACCAACACAACGATTGTGTCGCGCATACTGTTGCTGATGACGGTTCCCGCCACAACACGAGATTTTTTTTTATTGTCATCCACCGCCACGACCTCTTTTTTCTCTTAAAAAGGTTTTAGTGCGAGCAACACTACGACGTATGCGTTTACAGAGGTGCGGTCGGACTGTTTTTTCTCTCACACCCATTTGCATACGAAAACTAAATTGTTCCTTTAGCAAACTGACCAATTCTTTTTTGAGTTCGGATTCCGATTTTTCACAAAATCTTTCGGTCTTCATCACTACTATACTATCATACGTCTGGAAAATATACATCTTACAGGTAATTTAGCCGCCGCTCGCACAAAAGCTTCTCGAGCAAGCGTTTCTTCAATTCCCTCGATTTCAAAAATCATTCGGCCAGGTTGTACAAGTGCTACCCAATATTCGACATTTCCCTTACCTTTACCCTGTCGTACCTCCAAAGGTTTTTTTGTAATCGGTTTGTCTGGAAAGATACGAATAATGATTTTTCCACTACGCTTCACGTGTTTCGAAAGAGCACGGCGAGCGGCCTCTAGTTGGCGCGCAGTAATCCTAGCGTGCTGCGCAGCTTTAAGACCAAATTCTCCAAAACTAATTCGATTTCCGCGGCACGCCATTCCCCGATTCCGACCTTTAAAATCCTTACGATACTTTCTATTACTCGGTTGCAACATGTTTCATCAATCCTTCTGCGCTATGGCTATGAAGATTCCTCCACTGACGACAACGAAGAATTTTTCAACACGTGCGTTTCTCCTTTAAAAATCCACACCTTTACCCCAATCGTTCCGTAAGTAGTTTTTGCCACAGCCATCGCATAATCAATATCAGCACGAAACGTATGCAAAGGAACACGACCTTCTCGATACCATTCGGTACGGGCGATTTCGGATCCGCTCAAACGTCCACTGACACTTATTTTGACTCCTAAGGCGCCTTGACGTAGAGTATTTTGCACAGAACGTTTCATGATTCTTCGAAATGCAACGCGACGCTCCAATTGTTGGACAATATTTTCCGCCACCAGCTTTGCATCCAATTCGGGTTTCCGAATCTCTTCAATGGTGATGTGTACAGGAACTTTCATCATTTTTGATATTTCTAAACGCAACGCTTCAATTTCCTCGCCCTTTTTTCCAATAATTACACCCGGACGTGCAGAATAAATCGAAATTTTGGCATTACGAGCCGGTCGTTCGATCTGAATGCGACTAACAGACGCTCCTTTCAAACGACTCTCCAGCAACTGACGCACCCGCAAATCGTCATTTAAACGATCAGGAAAACTCTTTGTATCCGCATACCAGTTGGATGTCCAATCTTTTACAATGCCAAGCCGCATGCCTATAGGATTAACTTTTTGACCCACTACTCGTTTTCTCCTCTGTCTGGAAATCTGATATTCTAACAGTAATGTGGCAAGTGCGCTTCGAAATTTGATTGGTACGACCACGCGCTCGAGCGCGAAACCGTTTCGCCACAGGTCCTTCATCAACCATCAATGTTGATATGCTTAATTCACCCGCATCAACAACACCTTGGTTGTGTTCGGCATTGGCAATAGCTGAATTCAAAACTTTTCGTACAACGGACGCGGCTTTTTTATTACTAAACTGCAGAAGACGGATCGCTTTCTCAGCAGAAAAACCCCGAATCTGATTGGCCACAAGTCTCACTTTTTGAGCCGAAATGCGCGCATATTTTAATCTTGCGCTAACTTCCACTATATTTTCCTTTCTTCATTTCTTCTTCATCAATCCTCTTTCTTTGTCTTTCGATCTCCCGAATGCACTCTAAAGGTACGGGTTGGGGAAAACTCTCCCAATTTATGTCCTACCATATTCTCCGAAATGTAAATCGGTACATGTTTTCGCCCGTTGTGGACCGAAATAGTCAGTCCTACCATCTCGGGGATTATCATGGAACATCGAGACCAAGTTTTGACAGGTCGCTTAATGTCTTCTTTTTGCGCCCGCCTCATCTTTTTTAAAAGCCGATACCCTACGAACGGGCCTTTGGTTGTTGATCTTGGCATTTTTAGGCATCCTTTTTTCTTGTTTAGTTCTTACGCCGATCACAAACAATCAAATTAGCGGTACGTTTGTTACGGCGTGTTCTGTATCCCTTGGTTGGTTTCCCGGTGGGGGAAACCGGATGTCTCCCTCCTGAAGTTTTGCCCTCGCCTCCTCCGTGGGGATGGTCGACCGGATTCATAGCTACACCGCGAACAGTAGGCCTCCGACCGCGCCAACGTTTGGCGCCAGCCTTACCCAGCGAACGCAGATTGTGCTCTGAATTAGACACTTCTCCAATACAGGCGCGACAATCAACTGGAATTTTCCGCACTTCACCCGAACGCATGCGAACAACAGCATACCTTCCTTCTCTTGCTGTCAACTGCGCAGAAGTACCTGCACTTCGAACAAGCTGCGCACCCTTTCCCGGCTTTAATTCGAGATTATAAATCGTAGTTCCTAAGGGAATACTATACAACGGCAAACAATTTCCAATTTTAACTGGAGCGTTTTTTCCTGAAGCGATTTGAGAACCTTTTTGCAACCCTTTAGGGGCTACAATATAACGTCGTTCTCCATCCGGAAACAAAACCAGAGCGATTCGAGCACTGCGATTTGGATCGTACTCTAATCGTTCCACAACGCCTCTACCTTCCTTATCGTACTTGAAGTCGATAATTCGGTAACGGCGCTTGTGTCCACCACCTCGGTGACGAACAGTAATACGCCCTTTGTTGTTACGACAGCTAGTGCGTTTTTTGCCCGCTAATAAAGGTGTATAGGGACTTCCTTTGTACAGACTAGAGTCCACAACTCTAACGACAAACCGCCTTCCGGACGAAGTAGGTTTTGTTTTTATCAAAGTCATTTTTTATCCACTCTTTACTCTTTTCTTATCCACTCTAGTGCCTCTAGTGAAATTCTTACTTCCAGAAGCAATATCAATTTCTTCGCCCGAAGCCAAAGTAATATAAGCTTTTTTCCAATTTCTACGACGACCCCGTACCTGTCGAAATCGCGTGGCTTTTCCCTTAACATTGCAAACACGTACCGATTCAACGGTAACACCAAATTGGCTTTCTATAGCGGATCTGATTTTTGATTTTGTTGCATCAGAAGACACTTCGAATGTGTATTGACCTACAACCAAAGTGCTTTTTTCCGATATGTGGGGGGCCCTAAGGATTTCTAATGACTGTACTTGATTCACAACAATTTTTCCTCAAGCTTCTTTAAAGCGTCTATCGTAATTAACACATTTTCCGCAGAAACAAGACTAACCGGATCCACTCGCATGATGTTCGTAGTCGTAACGTTGAACATATTCCGTGCAGCCAACTCTACGTTGCGATCCTTCTTGCCAAGAACGATGAGAACTTTTTCCACATTTGATTTTTTTAAAAATTCTTTCAACTCACGAGTTTTCGGTTTTGTTAGTTCTAAGATGTCTACTACTACAAAACGTTCTTGCCGAATCAATTCGGAAATAATAGAAACTACAGCCCGACGATACATCTTTCGATTCACCTTTTGCGAAAAATCACGAGGAGTCGCCGCAAAAGCCAACCCTCCTCCTCTCCACAGAGGACTACGAATGCTACCCGCCCGAGATCGACCGGTTCCTTTTTGTCTCCAAGGTTTAGACCCTCCACCGCGAACTTCGCTTCGCGTCTTTTGCGCTTTGGTGCCCGATCGCGCACCGGACAAATAAGCAGTAACCACTTGATGTACTACGCCCTCCTTGTATTCTGCTCCAAATACAGCATCCGCTACAGACACTTTGTGGGATTCTCCGTTGAAAGAAAACACTGGAAGTTCCATTTATCTCCTCATTTTAACCGATTCCAAGATGACCATTTTACTACCAGGAGCGCCCGGCAGAGCTCCTTTAATTAAAAGGAGATGTCGTTCTGAATCTATTTTGACAAGCACTTGGTTCTGTACAGTACGATAAACATTTCCCATATGGCCCGACATTTTTTTTCCTTTCCATACACGCCCTGGTGTTTGGCATTGCCCCGTAGAACCTAGCGCACGATGGGACAACGAATTTCCGTGAGTGGCGTCCTGAGTTCTAAAATTATGCCTTTTTATTGTACCGGAGAAACCTTTACCGCGAGTCAAACCTCGTACATCAACGGTTTGTCCTTCTTTAAAAACACCAACCCCAATTTTATCGCCAATCTTGATGCCAACCAATACGTTGGCGTCTACACGAAATTCATGCGTCGACTCTCCCGAAACCCCACTTTTTGCGTAGTGCCCTGCCATTGCTTTGTTGACACGAACAGAAGGCTTATGGCCATAAGCCACTTGTACAGCGCAGTAACCGTCAGTTTTTATCGTTTTTATTTGAGCAATTCGAATGGGCACCGCTTCAACTACAGTAACAGGAATTGCTACTCCCCCACTTGTGAAAATTCGAGTCATACCGCATTTTTTACCGATCAAACCAATAGACACCGCAATCGTTCCATTTATTATTCATATCCTTTATTTATTCTATTCATATCCTTCACGTTCCACCGACAGACGAATCATGATCAACACTTATCTGGACATCTACTCCAGAAGCCAAGTCCAATTTCATCAGCGCGTCGACTGTTTTTTCGGTAGGCTGTACAATATCCACCAAACGTTTGTGTGTACGCATTTCGTATTGGTCCCGCGCGTCTTTATCTACATGAGGCGAAATCAACACTGTATAGCGTTCAATCTTTGTAGGCAAAGGAATGGGACCCCTAACAATCGCGCCCGTACGTTTCGCCGTATCGACAATCTCCCGAGTGGACCGATCGATTAGGCGATGATCAAACGCTTTGAGTCGGATTCGAATGCGCTGGTGATTATCGTTAACCGCCATACTAACTCTTTTTTCTCCCTCTAAATCTCTGGTTTCGAACTTGTTCGTTGAAAACTACTTCGGAATTATTCAATAATTTTTGTTACGATTCCAGCCCCAACAGTACGACCGCCTTCGCGAACCGCAAATCGCAATCCTTCGTACATCGCCACCGGAGCTATCAACTGCACCTTTATCGTTACGTTTTCCCCCGGCATTACCATTTCAACTTCTTTAGGAATACTCAACACTTCTCCCGTGACGTCTGTTGTTCGAAAATAAAATTGCGGGCGATATCCTTTCAAAAAAGGCGTATGACGCCCCCCTTCTTCTTTCGACAATATATAAACTTCGGATTCAAATACTGTATGCGGAGTGATCGTCTTGGGTTGTGCCAGTACTTGTCCACGTTCAACTTCTTCCCGTCTTGTGCCCCTAAGCAACACCCCAACGTTGTCTCCTGCTTGACCTTCGTCCAACAATTTTCGAAACATTTCTACACCCGTACATACCGTCTTCGTTGTCGCTCTAATTCCTACAATCTCAACTTCGTCGCCTACTTTGACGATTCCTCTTTCTATACGACCGGTCACTACTGTTCCGCGACCCGATATCGAAAATACATCCTCGATTGGCATCAAAAATGGTTTGTCTTTCTCTCGTTTTGGGTCTTTAAAATATTCATCCATCGCCTTTACCAATTTCAACACCGACGGGACGCCTAACTCCCCGTCGTCTCCTTCTAACGCTTTCAACGCCGAACCCGAAACAATTGGTGTTTCGTCTCCTAGAAAATCGTAACTTGTCAACAGATCCCTTACTTCCATCTCTACCAATTCCAACAACTCTTTATCGTCTACCATATCCGTTTTGTTTAAAAACACTACTACCGAAGGCACTCCTACTTGCTTTGCCAGCACAATATGTTCCCGAGTCTGCGGCATCGGTCCATCCGCAGCGCTTACCACTAATATCGCTCCATCCATCTGCGCCGCTCCTGTAATCATGTTCTTTACGTAATCCGCGTGTCCCGGGCAATCAACATGAGCGTAGTGGCGCTTGTCGCTTTGATACTCTACGTGCGAAGTCGCTATTGTAATTCCTCGAGCCCGCTCTTCCGGAGCGTTATCTATTTGATCGAATGCTCGTACTTCCCCTCCGAATCTTTCGGACAACACTTTTGTCAACGCCGCTGTCAACGTTGTTTTTCCGTGATCCACATGACCAATTGTCCCCACATTCAAATGGGGTTTCTCTCTTACAAATTTTTCTTTAGACATACGGAACCTTCTTCCTCTTAAATTCTCAATTCATCTTTAGTTGTTGTTTAGCAATCATCGCGGAAATATTTGTAGGCACTGCAGTGTATCTTAAAAATTCCATCGTATAAGTTGCTCTTCCTTGGCTGAGCGAACGCAAATCAGTTGCGTAGCCAAACATTTCCGCCAAAGGTACTGCAGCACCGACGACCCTACCGGATGGACTGTCGTCTGTATCCTGAATTACGCCCCGACGTCGATTAAGATCACCCACAATATCGCCCATATACTCTCGCGGAGTAACAACTTCTACTTTCATAACGGGTTCAAGCAATATGGGATTTGCCCTAGCGGCTCCCTTCTTAAAACACAACGAACCAGCGATTTTGAATGCCATTTCACTGGAATCAACTTCATGGTAGGATCCATCGAAAATGGCCACTCTCACGTCTGTTACCGGATAACCCGCAACCACCCCGTTCTTCATCTGTTCTCGTACACCCTTCTCTACAGCCGGTATGTATTCTTTGGGCACCGCACCGCCTACGATTTCGTTTACAAATTCAAAACCAGAACCGGGTTCTTTGGGTTCTATACGAAGCCATACATGTCCGTATTGACCCCGACCGCCTGTTTGACGGATATATTTTCCTTCCTGTTCTACCGCTTTCCGAACAGCTTCTCGATAAGCTACACGCGGTTTTCCAACACTGGCGGCGACATTAAATTCTCTTCGCATACGATCTACGACAATTTCTAGGTGCAACTCGCCCATACCATCGATAATGGTTTGTCCAGATTCTTCATCAGTGCGAACGCGAAACGAAGGATCTTCCTGAGCCAATTTTTCTAGGGCCATTCCCATCCTTTCTTGATCGGATTTGGTTTTTGGCTCAATGGCTGCAGAAATCACAGGTTCCGGAAATTCCATCTTTTCAAAGATAATAGTGCGATTTTGATCGCAAAGAGTATCCCCAGTAGTAACGCTTTTCAGACCTACAGCAGCGGCAATATCACCCGCATGCACCTCTCTGATTTCTTCTCGAGAATTGGAATGCATACGCAAAAGACGTCCAATACGCTCTTTTTTTTGCTTAACGGAATTAAAAACCGAATCCCCTGATTTTAGCATACCAGAATACACCCGGAGGAAAGTCAAATTTCCCACAAAAGGATCGGAAGCGATTTTAAAAGCCAACGCTGAAAAAGAAGACTCATCGGAAGCCGTACGAGAGCCTTCCGATCCATCTTTTTCTTCGCCCCGAATGTTGGGCACATCAGTTGGAGCAGGCAAATAATTCACTACAGCATCCAGCAAAGCTTGTACTCCTTTGTTCTTAAAAGCACTTCCACACAACATCGGAACAATCTCATTGGCCAAAGTACGTCTTCGGAGTCCTTCCAAAATTTCTTGCTTGGAAAGTTCTCCGTTTTCTAAATATTTTTCCATCAGAATCTCCGAAGACTCAGCCGCAGATTCTACCATCCTTTCGCGCCATTTTCGAGCCATCGGTTCCATGTTTTCAGGAAGATCCATCAATTTGTAAGTACGTCCTTTATCCGATTCGTTCCAATAGATAGTTTTCATTTGTATCAGATCGACAACACCCCGGAAATCTTCTTCCGCACCAACAGGCAATTGCACAGGCACCGGATTGGACCGCAAACGGTCCTTTACCTGTTGCACCACTCGTAGGAAGTTTGCCCCCGCCCGATCCATCTTATTCACAAATCCCAAACGCGGGACACCGTAACGATTGGCTTGTCGCCAAACGGTCTCGGTTTGCGGTTCTACACCCCCCACCGAACAGAAAACAGCGACAGCTCCGTCAAGCACTCGTAAAGAACGTTCGACTTCGATGGTAAAATCAACATGTCCGGGTGTATCGATGATGTTGATACGATGTTTCGCGTACTGTTGATCCATACCCATCCAGAAACAAGTGGTGGCGGCGGAAGTGATAGTAATGCCGCGTTCTTGTTCTTGTTCCATCCAATCCATAACGGCACTGCCTTCGTGCACTTCTCCCATTTTGTGGGAGACCCCTGTGTAGTACAGGATGCGTTCGGTGGTGGTAGTCTTCCCCGCATCGATATGCGCCATAATGCCTATATTGCGGGTACGGTTTAACGGAATTGTTCTGGCCATTGCAATTTTTTTCTACCTCTTTTCCTCTCCTTACCAACGATAATGCGCAAACGCTTGATTTGCTCTAGCCATTCGATGCATATCTTCCTTTTTTTTTACTGCTCCGCCACGATTTTCCACAGCGTCCGAAATCTCATTCGCTAAACGCAAAATCATGGTTTTCTCATTTCTTCCACTCGCGTATTTGGAAAGCCAACGCATCGCCAAAGCCTGCCGACGTACCATTCGTATTTCTACAGGAACTTGATAGGTAGATCCTCCCACCCGACGTGACCTTACTTCTACACTAGGCATCACATTACCCAGAGCTTCTTTAAACATCTCTAAAGCTTCGACCCGCGTTTCTTCGTCGAGACAACCGCTCTTTCCTTTTTTCTGATCGTGTTCGTACTTCGACTCTTCAACGCCCCTTCCCCTCTTTTTTTTTATGGCTATATCGAGCGCTCTGTATACAATCCCTTCCGCCACCGATTTTTTACCATGCCGCATAACGGAATTTATAAATTTAGCCAGAAGCTCACTGCGAAAGAGAGGATCCGGACAAATCTCCCTCTTAGCAGCCGATTTCCTTCGTGTCATTCAACTGTTCCCCATTTATTCTTTCGGTTTTTTTTCTCCGTACTTAGAACGAGAACGACGTCTCCCCGAAACACTCGCCGTATCCAAACAACCACGCACGATGTGATATCGTACACCAGGTAAGTCCTTTACACGACCACCTCGGATCAGAACTACCGAGTGTTCTTGCAAATTATGACCTTCACCGCCAATATAGGCGGTGATCTCTGTACCACCGGAAACTCGAACCCGAGCTACCTTGCGCAGAGCCGAATTGGGTTTTTTAGGAGTAATGGTATACACCCGTACACACACCCCGCGTTTTTGAGGACATCGTTCCAAGGCCGGAACGTTGCTTTTTTTTATTCTCGCACGACGCGGTTTTTTCACTAATTGGTTGATTCTAGGCACTTTACAAATCTCTTAAACAACAACACAAGAGCCCCCGAAAATCCACACACAGAGCGGGATTTTAATAAAACAAGGCCCCTGTTGTCAAGGACAAACCTTAAAGTTTTGAAATTAAAACTTCGCTAAAATTTCTAAAAATTCCTGCACAAACCGATTTTCTTTATTTGTATTTCACTTTTTCAATCTAAACGCAGCGCTTAAAGCTTCTTCGGCTTCATCGGCAGTTATGCCCCTCTCGCCTTCATACGAAGGCGACAATCCTCCCGATTCCGCTACTGTCGACATTTCATCTTTTTTCCTGTTCCGACGTTCTTGATGATAACTACATCCCGTTCCGGCGGGTATCAGTCGACCAACAATTACATTCTCTTTCAAACCTCGAAGATTGTCACGCTTGCCGCTTATAGAAGCGGCAGTCAGTACACGCGTCGTTTCCTGAAACGACGCGGCTGAAATAAAAGATTCAGTGGCCAAAGAAGCCTTTGTAATTCCTAACAAAATAGGTTCCAATGTGGCCGTCTTTCCGTGTTTTTGAATCACTTTTTTATTTTCCTCCCGAGCACGAGGCCGTTCCACTTGCTCGTTTTGGAGAAACGCTGTCTCTCCTGGATCGACAATCTTAACTTTGCGCAACATCTGCCGAATGATCACCTCAATATGTTTGTCGTTAATTCTTACTCCCTGTAATCGATAAACTTCTTGCACTTCGTTGACAATATAGTTCGCCATTGCATTTACTCCCAACAGACGCAGAATGTCGTGGGCGTCCAGAGGGCCGTCTGCAATCACTTCGCCTTTTTCTACCGTTTCACCTTCAAAAACACTTACGTGACGCCATTTAGGAATCAGCTCTTCGTGTACAGCACTTCCATCCGGTTCGGTAATAATCAAACGATCTTTGTCTCTAGTATCTTTTCCAAAACTCACTACTCCAGAGATTTCTGCTAAAATGGCAGCGTCTTTCGGTCTTCGAGCTTCAAAAAGATCAGCCACACGCGGCAAACCCCCAGTAATGTCTCGGGTCTTTGAGGTCTCTTGAGGGATACGCGCAAGCACATCACCAATTTGGACCACAGAACCGTCTTCTTTAGTAAGAATTGTACCTTCCGGTAAGAAATAATGTGCAGGAACTTTTCCGCTTGGCAAAAAAATACTGTTTGCATTTTCGTCTACAAGTTTGACCATCGGACGAAGTTCTTTACCTCCGGAAGTGCGTTGTTTGGTAGAAGTTACTACAACACTGCTGAGCCCCGTTAGTTCGTCGGTTTGTCGACTCATAGTTACGCCGTCCACCAGATCAACAAAATGTAGATTTCCTGCTACTTCAGTGATAATAGGATGGGTATGGGGGTCCCATTGAGCCACTGTTCTTCCAGCCTGCACAAAATCACCGTCATGTACACTGATGGTTGCTCCATAGGGTATCTTGTAATGTTCTCTTTCTCCCCCTTGGGGGTCTTGCACTATCAATTCTCCCGATCGAGAAATCGCAACCAAATTGCCCCCGGATTGTTCAACTATTCTCAAATTACGCAATCCAACCTTCCCAGAAGACTTGATTTCAATACTATTGACAGCAGTCGTCCGAGAAGCCGCCCCTCCCATATGAAACGTTCGCATAGTCAGTTGGGTTCCGGGTTCGCCGATCGACTGAGCAGCCACTACACCAACGGCTTCTCCTACATTCACCATGTGTCCACGAGCAAGATCACGTCCGTAGCACATCGAACAGATACCATAGGCGGTTTCACAAGTAATTGCTGAACGCACTGTGGTTCGATCTACACCGTGTTCTTCCAGAACATTGACGAGTGTTTCGTCCAAAAGAATATTTTTAGATATTAATTCCTTTTTGGAATTAGGATCGATAATCGGTTTCGCCAAAACTCGTCCTAAAACACGTTCTCGTAAAGGTTCCACCACATCGCCTCCTTCAATGTGTGGCATCATCTCAACGCCTTGTTCGGTCCCGCAATCATGTTCGGTGACAACTAAGTCTTGAGCGACATCAACCAGCCGTCGAGTTAAATACCCCGAATTTGCTGTCTTCAAGGCAGTATCGGCCAACCCTTTTCGGGCACCGTGAGTAGAGATGAAATACTGTAAAACGTTTAGCCCTTCGCGAAAATTGGCCGTGATAGGCGTTTCGATAATAGTGCCATCTGGTTTTGCCATCAAACCTCTCATTCCCGCCAACTGACGGATCTGTGCTGCAGAACCTCGAGCGCCGGAATCAGACATCATATAAATGGAATTAAAGGAACTTTGCGTTACTTCTTTGCCTTGAATGTCTTTTACTTTTTCTACAGAAATTTTTTCCATCATTGCTTTAGCAACTTGATCGTTAGTGCGAGACCAGATGTCAATCACTTTGTTACGGTGTTCACCGTACGTTACCAATCCGGAAGCATATTGCTTTTGAATTTCTTGAATCTCTTCTTCGGATCGAGAAATGATAGCTTCTTTTTCATCAGGAACTAAAAGATCGTTTATGCCTATAGAAATACCCGAAGACGTTGCGTAGCGAAATCCCATATACATCAAGCTATCCGAAAAAACGATAGTAGTTTCCAACCCTAAACTCCGATAGCAGATATCCAACAATTTTGTTACGGCTTTCTTAGTCATGATTCGATTAACCAACGCAAAAGATAATCCTTTAGGAACAATTTGCCATAGCAAAGTGCGTCCTACAACGGTAGGAATCAGACGTTCTCTTTCTTCCACATTGCCGGATTTGTTTAACAGACTTTCTTTAATGCGAACGCTTACGCGTGCGTGCAAATCTACTTGCTTGTTTTCGTAAGCGCGCACCACTTCGTCTACATCCGAGAACTTCATACCTTCGCCTTTTGCATTGACTCGATCTCTCGTAATATAATAGAGTCCCAGCACCACATCGTGGGTAGGTACAATAATTGGTTCCCCATTTGCGGGATGTAAAACGTTGTTGGTAGACATCATTAGCGAACGCGCTTCCAACTGCGACTCCAATGTCAAAGGTACGTGCACAGCCATTTGGTCCCCATCAAAATCCGCGTTGTAAGCCGTACAGACAAGTGGATGCAACTGGATTGCTTTTCCTTCCACTAGCACTGGATCAAACGCTTGGATCCCTAAACGATGCAAAGTAGGGGCTCTGTTTAACAAAATGGGGTGTTCTCGAATAACTTCTTCCAGAATATCCCACACCTCTGGGATCTCACTTTCCACCATTTTTTTGGCTGCTTTAATAGTAGTGGCCAACCCTCCTCGCTGTAGTTTGCTGAAGATAAAAGGTTTAAACAACTCCAGCGCCATCTTCTTAGGCAATCCTGCCTGATGGAGTTTTAGAGTTGGTCCTACCACAATAACGGAACGACCCGAATAATCCACACGTTTGCCAAGTAGATTTTGACGAAAACGTCCAGATTTTCCTTTAATCATATCCGCCAAAGACTTTAGAGGTCGGCGGTTCGATCCTAAAATAGCTCGTCCACGACGACCATTATCCAACAAAGCGTCTACAGCTTCTTGCAGCATTCGCTTCTCATTTCGTACGATAATATCAGGCGCATTGAGATCCAAAAGACGTTTCAATCTGTTGTTTCGATTGATTACCCGACGATACAAATCGTTTAAATCTGAAGTAGCGAATCGTCCACCATCCAAAGGCACCAAAGGTCGCAAATCGGGAGGTAAAACAGGC
Organism: Coxiella endosymbiont of Amblyomma sculptum; assembly: GCF_009883795.1. Classification (GTDB taxonomy): domain Bacteria; phylum Pseudomonadota; class Gammaproteobacteria; order Coxiellales; family Coxiellaceae; genus Coxiella. The sequence continues at coordinate 322,842 of NZ_CP033868.1, read as the reverse complement.
AATACAGTCAATATCATCCATTCGGGTTTGTTTCCAGATTCCAAAAACGCGCTTAAAACTTTAAGTCGTTTTGTGAATTTCTTCATCTTTGTTTCAGAAGTAGTGGACGATATCTCCGAACGTAGCGACGCAACTTCCGAAACAACATCAATACTCTGCAGCATATTCTGGATGGCTTCCGCGCCCATAAGGGCTGAGAATTCATCACCGTACTCTTCCAATGCGTCGAGATAGCCTTCTTCTGAGAGCAGTTGACTCTGCTCCAACGTTGTCATTCCAGGATCTACGACCACATACGCTTCAAAATAAAGAATGCGTTCAATATCACGAAGCGTCATATCGAGCAACAGACCGATACGAGAAGGTAAAGATTTAAGATACCAAATGTGGGCTACTGGAGAAGCCAGTTCGATATGGCCCATGCGATCCCGACGCACCCTGGACAAGGTAACTTCCACCCCACATTTCTCACAAATCACACCTCGGTGTTTGAGACGTTTGTATTTTCCACATAAGCACTCATAATCTTTAACAGGACCGAAAATTTTGGCACAAAATAAACCGTCTCGTTCGGGCTTAAAAGTTCTATAATTAATGGTTTCCGGTTTTTTTACTTCTCCGTACGACCAAGAACGAATCTCTTCTGGAGACGCTAATTTGATGCGAAGCGCATCAAATTCAGCTGTGTGTTTTTCGCTTTTTATTCGTTTTAGCAAATCTCTCAAGATACTCCTCCGATCGAAATCAGTCGTTTTCCAAATCAATATCAATAGCCAGCGAACGAATTTCTTTGATCAAAACGTTGAAAGATTCCGGCATACCGGCATCCATTCGATGATCGCCGTCGACGATATTTTTGTACATACGGGTACGGCCCACAACATCATCGGATTTCACAGTCAACATTTCTTGCAGGGTATAAGCCGCTCCATAGGCTTCTAGCGCCCAAACTTCCATTTCTCCAAACCGTTGTCCTCCGAATTGAGCTTTTCCTCCTAAAGGTTGCTGGGTCACAAGACTATAAGAACCTGTAGAACGAGCGTGTATCTTATCGTCAACCAAATGATTGAGTTTTAGCATATACATATAACCTACAGTAACCGCTCGATCAAATTTCTTTCCGGTACGTCCATCGTACAAACAAGATTGTCCGGAAATGGGAAGATTTGCCATTTCTAGCAAACGCTTTATTTCCTCTTCCGTAGCACCATCGAAAACAGGTGAAGACACAGGTACACCTTTTCTTAGATTGTTAGCCAAAATTACGATTTCTGTGTCGCTCAAATCTTCTACACTAAACTTTTGAACTTTACTCAAATCGTAAATGGATTTAAGAAGTCCGCGCAATCGCTTTAAATCGGTGTGTTTTTGGTCAAGAAGGTCGCCTATTTTCGCACCTAGGCTTTTTGCGGCCCATCCCAAATGGGTCTCCAGTACTTGACCAATATTCATTCGAGAAGGAACTCCCAAAGGATTCAGTACAATATCTACTGGTGTCCCGTCCTTCAAATAAGGCATATCTTCGATGGGGACGATGGTGGAAATAACGCCTTTATTTCCATGGCGCCCCGCCATTTTGTCTCCGGGTTGAATGCGGCGTTTAACCGCTAAGTAGACTTTTACTATTTTAATGACTCCCGGTGCCAAATCCCCACCTTGTGTCAGTTTTTGGTGAAAATCTTTGAGTTTTTCGTCTCGCATTTTACACAATTTTTTATAACGTTCGTATGCGGATTCAAGACGCTTTGCTGCACTGCCGTCGCGCAATTGAATTTCAAACCATCTGTTCCGAGGCAGTGTTTCTAAAAAATCTCTACCGATTGTTGTATGCTTTTTAGGCGATTCAACAGACAACGCTACCTGATTGATAAGAAATTTTTTCACATTCTGAAATAGGGCATACTCACGAATGCGAAATCGATCGTTTAAATCTTTTTCTATGTTTGCGAGTTCCAATTTTTCGATCTCCAGAGCGCGTTTGTCTTTTTTTACACCTTCACGAGTAAAAATACGTACATCGATAACAGTTCCAATAGTTCCGGGAGTGGCTCGTAAAGACGTATCTTTTACGTCCGACGCTTTTTCACCAAAAATCGCCCGCAACAATTTTTCCTCCGGTGTGAGTTGCGTTTCACCTTTAGGAGTTACCTTACCCACTAAAATATCACTAGGTCCTACTTCGGCCCCAATATATACAATTCCGGATTCGTCCAATTTTGCCAACGCACTTTCTCCAATATTTGGAATGTCTGCTGTGATTTCTTCTGGACCCAATTTAGTGTCTCGAGCGATGCAAGTAAACTCTTGGATATGAATGGTGGTGAATCGATCTTCTTCGACCAATCGTTCGGAGATGAGAATGGAATCTTCAAAATTGTAACCGTTCCAAGGCATAAAGGCCACCAACAAATTTTGTCCTAATGCGAGCTCACCAAGATCTGTAGAAGGACCATCAGCCAGTACATCCCCCTTCTGTATACGATCTCCAATCTCTACAATGGGATATTGATTGATACAGGTGTTTTGATTGGACCTGCTAAATTTGGTCAGATTATAAATATCAACCCCGATGTCGTCTCCGCCATTTTCATTTATACGGACCACAATACGCGAAGCATCAACAGAATCGACAATACCGTCTCGTTTAGCAACTACGGTGACTCCAGAGTCTACAGCTACAGTTCGTTCCATTCCGGTTCCTACTAGCGGTGCTTCTGATCTAATCGTAGGCACTGCTTGCCGTTGCATATTGGAACCCATTAAAGCCCGATTGGCGTCATCGTGTTCTAGAAAAGGAATTAGGGCAGCGGCAACGGAAACAATTTGTCGTGGCGATACATCTATATAATCTACTTTGTCCGGTACGGTAAGGGTGAATTCTCCTTTATGACGGCATGAAACCAATTCATCCACCATGCGGCCTGTTTCGTCTGTACTGGTGTTTGCTTGCGCAATGTAATAATCGCCTTCTTCAATGGCCGATAAATATTCGATTTTATCAGTAACCGTCCCGTCGAGTACTTTTCTATAAGGCGTTTCTAAAAAACCATACTCATTCGCTCTGGCAAATACCGCTAGTGAATTAATTAACCCAATATTCGGTCCTTCCGGAGTCTCTATAGGACACACTCTCCCGTAGTGCGTGGGATGTACATCTCTCACCTCAAAACCCGCCCTCTCTCGTGTTAACCCCCCCGGACCTAAAGCGGATATCCGACGTTTATGAGTTATTTCGGATAACGGATTGTTTTGATCCATAAATTGTGACAATTGGCTCGAACCGAAAAATTCTTTGATTGCCGCCGATACAGGTTTTGCATTTATCAAATCTTGAGGTACTAGATTTTCAATATCCGCTAGATTCAATCTGTCTTTTACCGCTCTTTCGACACGAACCAAACCAATCCGAAATTGGTTTTCGACCATTTCGCCTACACTGCGTATACGACGGTTTCCCAAATGATCAATATCGTCCACATCCCCTTTACCATCTCGAATTTTGACAAGAACACGTAACACATCCACAATATCTTCTTTAGACAGGGTCCACAATCCTGTCGACTGTTTCCTTCCAACCCGACGATTGAATTTCATCCGACCTACAGCGGACAAATCGTAACGTTCTGGCGAGAAAAACAGATTTTCGAACAAACTTTCGGCCGCTTCTTTGGTTGGCGGCTCACCCGGTCGCATGATGCGATAAATTTCAGCCAGAGCTTCCAATTGGTTTTCGGTGTTGTCTAGTCTTAAAGTGTCGGAAATATAGGATCCGCATTCAATTTCGTTGATATACAGTGTATGCAACGACGAGATTTTTCGAGTTCGTAATGTCCTCAGCAAATCCGGCGTGATGGTTTCGTTTGCCTGTGCGACTACTTCTTCGGTTTCTGTATCAACAATGGCTTTACCAATGACCCTTCCGTACAAATAGTCATCCGACAACTCAAGTTTATCAATTCCAGCTTGTTCAATCAGACGAACATGTCGGGTTGAAATACGACGATTAGGTTTGACAATTATCTTTCCTTTTTTGTCTCTTATCTCCATTGTCGCCAATTCACCACGCAGTCTTTTGGGTATTAGTTTCAAAGTGACACTCGTCTCATTGAGACAAAAAGAGTTGATCTCATAAAACACTTCAAGAATCTTTTCGGTATCGTAACCTAAAGCTTTTAAAATTACCGTCGCCGGTAATTTTCGACGCCGATCAATCCTCGCAAATAAACAATCTTTGTAGTCAAACTCAAAGTCCAACCACGAACCACGATAAGGAATGATTCGAGCCGAATACAACAATTTTCCAGAAGAATGAGTCTTTCCTTTATCGTGTTCGAAAAACACTCCAGGAGATCGATGCAATTGAGAAACAACCACTCGTTCGGTTCCGTTAATTATGAGACTTCCTGTCTCTGTCATCAACGGAATTTCGCCCATATATACTTCTTGTTCTTTGACGTCTTTAATGATTTTTTTTCCTGTAAGTATACTTTTATCGTAAATTGATAGACGCATACTTACTTTCAAAGAAGCGGCGTAGGTTAGACCTCGCAATTTACATTCTTCAACATCGAAAACAGGTTCTTCGTCTAAACTGTAATTGATATACGCCAATTCTGCGTGACCGGAATAGCTGGAAATAGGGAATACAGAGTTGAATGCGGCATGCAGTCCCGTATCTCTTCGAGATTCAGGAGCGACATCTTTTTGTAAAAAAGACCGATAGAATTCGATTTGTGTTTCCAACAGATACGGCGTTTTGAGAACTTCGACCTCACGCTTGCCTAAGTTGACGCGCGCGCGCAGCTTCTCGGTGTAAGAAACTGCAACTGTCCTTCTATTTTCGGCATTTGATTGCACCATAAAACTACAAAACCCCCTGCAACCTTAAATTAATCGTCTTCCTCAGCGTGTTTACAAAACGCAAACGTCTTTTCTACTATTTCCAATCCATTCCTTGTCCTTTCAGCAATATTTGTTATTCAAGATCGACTTTGGCGCCCACTGCTTCGAGATCCCGCTTAATCTTTTCGGCCTCTTCTTTACTAAGTCCTTCCTTAATAGAACTTGGAGCGGATTCGACAAGGTCTTTAGCTTCTTTTAAACCAAGTCCAGTAACACCACGCACCACTTTAATGACTCCAATCTTGTTACTGCCAAAATTGGACAGTTTTATTCCAAATTCAGTTTTTTCCTCCTTTTCCGCTACAGCCGTTCCAGATTCACTGCACGAAGTAGTATTGTTTTTCGAAATGGCCGTCTCTTGATGCGAGATACCAAATCTTTCCTCCATCATTTTGACTAAATCAACAACATCCATCACGCTCATCTTGGATATCGCGTCTAAAATATCTGTTTTTGTCATTTGATTCTGATTCATTGTGTTATTTTACCCCATAATTTCATGTTAAAGATTGTGCGCTATTTTCGTTTTCTCTTGATTTCGTTTTCTCTTGATTTCGTATTGCAATTGTTGTACGGACAATTTGAAATACAGGTGCTCTGAACGCACGAACAAATTTGGCCATCGGAGCCAGAAGAACAGATGCCAATTGACTCAACGCTTCTTTATGTGAAGGCATACCAGCGAGAAACCCTAGATCTACCGGCAGTAATCGACCCCCCAACGCACATGCTTGTACTTTTAGATGTTCGCGCAGATGTTCACCGCGTTCTTTAACAAATTCTTCGATTAAACGAGCGGCATCGCGAGGTTTTTCTTGAGAAAAGAACAGCACAATAGGACCGACTAATTTTCTATCAAGACACGCATACGGTGTCTTTTTAAACGCACGGCGCGCAAGAGTGTTGCGACACACTTTCACAACTACTCTAGAATCGCGAGCCATTTTACGCAACTCCAACATTTCAGATACGGTCAGTCCGCGGTACTGCGCAACTACCGCGGCGAGCGCCCGATGGGCAACATTCGACAGCTCTGCAACAATCCCTTTTTTCTTTTCCAGATCTAAAGCCATTGGTTATACTATTCTTTCTCCAAATTTTGGAAAAACTTTCTCATATACACTTGTGCGAACAACAAAAACAGAGACCATTATTCCGTTTCTTTCGCCTTTTTCCTTTTTCCTTTCTTTTCTTTCCTTCTTCGAATAAGATGATTATAAAGAACATGCAAGAAGATTCGTCACCAGTCTAGTCTATTGGATACGCTACCGTAATTCCCGGACCCATCGTACTCGACAAAGTTAATTTTTTTATAGGCACTTCTTTTTCTGTAGTACGCGGAATAGATTTGGTTCTGATATCAGACAACAAAGTCAATAAATTTTCCTTCAACGCTTCCTCCGAAAAATCAACTTTCCCAATGGAACAGTGAATAATACCTTTTTTATCGGCGCGATAACGCGCCTGTCCATGTTTGGCGTTTTTAACCGCCGCTTCCACATCAACAGCCACTGTTCCGTCTGTGAGACTGGGCATTAACCCACGAGGTCCTAAGATTTTACCTAATTTACCAACTGTCTGCATCGTCTCTGGAGTAGCAATCACCAAATCAAAATCAATATTCCCGGATCGGATCCGTTTAATCAAACCGTCTATTCCTACAAAATCGGCACCGGCGTTCTTAGCTTTGTTGCTGCCCTCTTGATCAGCAAAAACAGCTATTTTTACATTTCGACCAATTCCGTAAGGCAACACAACCGCCCCCAAAACTGTTTTTCCCAATTTACGCGGATCAACACCAAGTTTAATCGCAACATCAACACTTTCTCTAAATTTAGCAGTTGCGCAAGTTTTGACCAATTTGAGACCTTCCGCTAAGGAATACACCTTTGAAAACTGTATTTTTTCTTTCGACAGTTGTCGTCTTTTTGAGAGTTTTAACACTATATTTCTAACTCAAGGCTCAAGTTCTACATCAATACCCATACTGCAGGCGGTTCCAGCAATAGTACGTACAGCCGAATCAAGATCAGCTGCGGTGAGGTCAGGCATTTTCATTTTGGCGATCTCTTCCAACTGCGCACGAGTCGCCTTCCCCACTCGCTCCACGTTGGGCCGAGCGCTGCCATTTTTTCCTTTCAGTACCAATTTCTTTAACAAAACCGAAGCGGGAGGTGTTTTGACAACGAAGGAAAAACCGCGATCGGTATACACCGTAACAACTACCGGAACAAGAAGACCTTTTTCAATACTTTGAGTTTTCTCGTTGAACGATTTACAAAACTCCTTAATATTAAGACCGTATTGACCCAAAGCCGGTCCAATCGGAGGACTCGGATTGGCCTCCCCTGCTTTCACCTGCAGACGAACACAAGTTCTTACTTTTTTTACCATACCCCCTCTTTCTTTGGTATAAGAATATCAAACAATCTTTACCTAAACGAACGTCAATTTTTTTCTACTTGTCCAAATTCCAATTCCACCGGAGTAGAACGTCCAAAAATACTTACTGAAACCCGAAGTCGACTTTTCTCATAATTAACATCTTCTACGACGCCACTAAAGTCGGCGAAGGGTCCCGCAATAATTCTGACTACTTCCCCTGACTCAAAGAGAACCTTAGGTCTTGGTTTGTTTTCGCCCTCTTCAACACGCTGCAAAATCTTTTCCACTTCTTCGTTTCTAACAGGAGCCGGACGTCCAGTTCCAACAAAACGCAACACTTTCGGAACATTACGAACCAAAAGCAATGTTTGATCGTTCATTACCATTTGCACCAAAACATAACCCGGAAAAAACTTACGTTGGCTTTTACGCTTACGCCCCGCTCGCATTTCTACTACTTCTTCGGTAGGTATAACAATTTCGCCAAAAAAATCCCCCAACCCTTCCCTGTGAACACGTTCGTTTAGCGTCTTAACGACACGATTCTCGTGATTTGAATACGTATGAAGAATATACCAATGTTTTTTCTCTTCGTCCATATAATAGCCTTTCTCCATTTACTCTTAAAAACAAAGCATCAATTAGTTCTTTAACTTAATTCTTTAGCTCGGTCACCCAAGCAACAATCCACATGAACAAATTGTCAAGCCCCCATAGCAAAAGAGCGGTTATTGAAACCGAAATTACAACCACTAAAGTGATGCGGACAGTTTCCTGTCGGGTTGGCCAAATAACCTTGCGCAATTCTGTACGGGCATTCTTCACGAAACTCCACACTTCTCGACCTTTTTGAGTTCGAGAACCAATCGCCAGTACTGAAGAGAGAAGAACAGCACCTACAGAAATTCGAACTGCCGCAACGGCGCAACAGTAATGATAATCGGCTATTGCCCCTATTGCAATCAACAATACAACCGAAATCCATCTCAAAACATCAACACACGACTTACAACCCCACATATTTTATTCTTTCCGATCTCCTCTTTTGTTGGCAGGCCAGGAGGGAATCGAACCCCCAATCTGCGGTTTTGGAGACCGCTGCTCTGCCAATTTGAGCTACTGGCCTTATTCTTGCCATGTAAAAAATTGGTGCGCACCACGCGCCCCCGTATTGACTGATACCAACGTCGACTTCTTGTATTGACCCCGATCGTCTTTTATCCACATGAGGCGAAATCAACGCTGCATAGCGTTCAATACTTTGTAGACGAAGGAACCCCCCCGCGCGGGGGGGTGTTCTTCTCCGAAAATCGCGCCCGTACGTTTCGCCGTATCGACAATCTCCCGAGTAGACCGACCGATTAGGAGACGCCCCGATCCGGGATCCACACCGCTGCACAGAACCAGTCCGTTTCCTCATTTCCAGATCAAACGAGATTTTTCTACTTATACATTTTCTTTCTTTTTCTTTGCTCCTCATCCTGTTTCTGTTTACAACCCCAGATTCTCGCATGCTCTATTCTCTAAATTGAGTTCTTTGGTTAAAGCCCACAACCGGATTTGAACCGGTGACTTCTTCCTTACCAAGGAAGTACTCTACCATCTGAGTTATGTGGGCACAGCGGGTGATGGGAATCGAACCCACATCATCAGCTTGGAAGGCTGGAGTTCTACCATTGAACTACACCCGCCCGTATGACAGACAAAAACGATTTTGTGTTATGTCGAAAAAATTATAAAGATTCGTCCCCGCTGTTTTCCGCTACAGTACAGATATGGAGGGGGTAGGATTCGAACCTACGAAGGCGAGAAGCCGTCAGATTTACAGTCTGATCCCTTTGTCCGCTCGGGAACCCCTCCCCTTCCAATCCAAACGTTTTGTACTGTTCCTATTTCCAGTTTCCGCCCTCTTTTCTTATTACTCGTTTTGTTCTTTCCCAGGTTTTTCCAAACCCCGATTTTGAAAATCGGCGTTCTTGCTCGGACACACCTCCTCTCGGAAAAAAATCTAAAAACAGTTTTAAGCAAAACAAGCGATTCGCCAACCGCCAGCTTCGACTAAAAAAGCGCGCTAATTGTGCGCAACAAAGCAACGGATGTCAACCCAATGAGAAACAGAAAAAAACTTGTAGATTTTGATATCGCCTACACTTGTTTTGGCCTAAATAGACTGCGCAGAAGCAGGAAACCAAGAAAAATAACGGATTTTTTCGGTAGGGCCTTCTGTTGCCAAAGCGGATGTATAGCCTAATACACTTGGTATTGAACGCAACGTCCACTGTCCAGCCAACATTCGGTTTGATGTTCCAGCGTTTATACCGATGTATGCTGTAGTAAAACGATTGAGACTAAACGATAAACCTTGACCAATAGCTTTGACGTAAGCCTCCTTTAAGGTCCAAATTTGGTAAAATTTTTTCAAACATTGACTGTCTTTTTCGGGAAGTTTGCTCACGCAAATTGCGACTTCGTCAGGAGAAAAAAAACGTTCTCTAACATCCGCAATGTAAATATTGTCTCTTATGAATTCAACATCAACACCCACTTCCCGATTTGTCGTGATTGCGTAAAGAGCGACTTCATGAGAGTTCGAAAGATTGAAATATAGAGCAGGATAATTTAGTAAATAGGGCTTTCCGTAGTCGTTACATCGAAACCGTAAAGGGGTAGGAGAAATCGGTAGATACAAAGTCAAGATAGCGCGTAACGCCGCATGAGACGCGATATAGCAATACCGATGTTGATGATTTACCAGACGCCGCGCACGAGCTTTCTCTTCCTCGGATAAATTGGTCATTCCTTTCCTAATTTCTTCAATAGGCCAATCTAAAAATACTCTCCAAACGTGCGCTTCTCCTTCTATTGGAAAAGGAGGGGTTGATATGGTTTCCCACAGGTTGTCTTTTTTTTCGCTACACAATATACAGTTACACCATTCCTTCCTTATTAGCGTTCCATCACCGAGATTCCGGGACGGGTTCTTTTTGCTGTAAATCGTCTGTTCTACGGCATTTCCTGATTTTTTATCTACAAAAACAAAGCACCAATTGGAGAAGCTGGCGATAGGATTCGAACCCACGACCGGCTGATTACAAATCAGCTGCTCTCCCAACTGAGCTACGCCAGCAAAATTCTACAAAAACTTCAGCGCCTTAATCCGATTCTAACAGCCATCGGGTTGTAAGTTTACTCTTTTTAATACAACAAGATCAAACTTTACACCACACATGCGTTTTCTCCATCCTTAGAAAAAATACAAACTACAAACTAAAGAGAAGAAATTTGAAGCAAATCAACAACACGATCCAATCGACGCAGTACCAAATCTTGACCTATCAAATACAATGTAGCTTCAATTGGTGGAGATGCTGTATTTCCAGTAACAGCTATACGAATCGATTGGCTGAGTTGACTTACTTGCAAGTGACAGATTTTAGCGATTTCAACAATTGTTTGTAAGATAATATCTTGCTTCCAATCGTGCAGATGAGCCAATCGATCTCGTACCAATTGCAAAGGCTTAGCAATATCTGGACATAAATTTTTCTTTATCTGTACCCCACTTTTGATAACTTCTCCATCTTCAAAGAAATACCGGCTGCATTCAGCCATCTCTTTCAAAGTTTTAGTTCGTCCGGATTGCAAACTGATTATTTGCTCCAGTGCAGGGCCTGTTTGGTGGTTGATACCCATCTTGGTTAAGATTGAGGAAAACGCATCTTCCACTAGACTAGGACTCTGATTTTTTAAGTAAAAATGATTGATCCATAATAGCTTTTTCGGATTGAATATGGCGGGAGAACGGTTAACAGCATTGATATCAAATAAATTAATCATTTCTTCCCGCGAAAATATTTCTTGGTTTCCGTATGACCACCCCAACCTTACCAAATAATTAACCAGTGCGTTGGGCAAATAGCCATCATCTCGGTATTGTAAAACGCTTACAGCTCCGTGTCTTTTTGACAAACGTCTTCTGTCAGAATCCAAAATCATGGGAACATGAGCGTATTGAGGCAAATCGGCGTCCAATGCTTTTAGTATATTGATTTGACGAGGTGTATTGTTGGCGTGGTCGTCCCCGCGAATTACGTGGGTGATTTTCATATCCCAATCGTCCACCACAACGGTAAAATTGTACGTGGGTGTACCGTCGGCACGTACAATGACAAGATCGTCCAGTTCGTCATTCGCAACGGAAATCGCGCCGCGAATTATATCGTCAAAAATTGTCGACCCTCCGCTAGGATTTCGAAAACGCACTACAAAAGGAGTTTCTGCGTTGTATTTGTGTTCTTTGTCCCTACAGAATCCATCATACCGCGGTTTTTTCTTGTTTCTGAGTTGCGTAATACGCAACTCAGCGAGACGTTCTTTAGAACAAGAACATAAGTAGGCTTTTTCTTTCTTCAAAAGATATTGAACAATTTCCCGGTAACGTTCTGTTCGTTGAGATTGAAAATAAGGGCCGCGCTCCCAGCTAATTTTTAGCCACCGCAGACTTTCTAAAATGGAATCCACAGAATTTTCTGTTGAACGCTGTACGTCGGTGTCTTCAATACGCAGAATAAAAATTCCCCGATTCCGCTTTGTAAACAACCAATTGAATAAAGCCGTCCTCGCGTTTCCAATATGGAGATAACCAGAAGGACTGGGGGCGAATCGGGTTCGTATGGTTTTCTCTGAATTTTTCACAGGAGAGAAGGATAGCACGACAGAGATTTTTCTGCTAAATGATACAGATCCAAAAGTTTTTACAGTAAATTTTTTAGATAAATTTTCTGTACTGAATGGTCATCTGTCTTTTCCAGAATTAATTGGGCGTGGTATTTGAAAGGCAGTATATTTTTGAAGAAATTGGCTTCGTTAGTTTCTTTCCATATTTTTTCGGCAAATCGCACTACCTCTTTTTTGGAGTAAGAAGTTAAACAATGAAAATACGCATTCGGCGATTTAAAAGGGCCGCGCCAAAAATTTAAAATTCGATCAATATACCAATTTTTGATGATCTCAATTTTGGCGTCCACGACCAAAAAAAAATCAAAAAAATCGGAAACAAAACATTCAGAAGAATGATCGGATTTTCTTGTAAAAATTTGCAAAAGATTTAATCCTTCGAAGATGATAATATCGGGTCGATCGATAATTGCGTATTTATTAGGAACAACATCGTAGTAAAGATGAGAATAAATAGGAATAAGCACTTTTCGTTTTCCTGACTTAATCGAATTGAGAATTTGCAAAAAATGCAGCATATCGTAACTTTCTGGAAATCCTTTTTTACTCATAAGTCCTTGACGTGTGAGTTCAGCATTAGGGTACAAGAAACCGTCGGTTGTTATAATTTCTACGCTAGGATGATCTGGATAGCGCGATAACAAAGTTTTTAGTACTCGAGATGTTGTACTTTTCCCCACAACTACACTTCCAGAAATTCCGATGGTATAAGGAGCCTTAGATTTTGATTCGCCGACATCGTTCAGAAATTGAATTGTCCGTTGCGTAGTTACGCAAGTGCTTAACAATCGAGAAAGAGGCAAGTAGATCTCTTTAATCTCTTCCGATGAAACCACCGTCTCAGTCTGACCATACAATTCTTTCAAATTGCCTTCCGCTATAAAGGCAAACGGAGTTTCTTGCAGGAAATAACACCATTCTTTTCGTGTGAACTGTAAGTATTTCTTATAATTGCCATTCATCGCATCCCCTTAAATCTTATATCCGATTGACAGGTAAGAACAATACCGAATTTTAAAGAAATATGTTAATCTCTGGATCGGGACTTGGTATACGACAATCAATAGTTATACGGGCGGTCGGTGGGTGTGTCTTATTGCTTTCGTTAGATGCTCAAATACGATCAAATAAGAATGCGGAATCGGTCAAAGAAAGAATTACCGAAAGATATGTATTTGAGAGACAGTAAGAAAAGATTTTCGACAATTAGCGTTTTTGACCTTTTCTCTATCGGTATAGGTCCTTCCAGTTCGCATACTGTAGGTCCTATGAAAGCCGCTAATGATTTTGTACAAACTCTCCGAAACGAATTGACCCGTATCTGTCAAATAACAATCACTCTTTATGGATCTTTAGCTTTTACCGGAAAGGGTCACAGTACAGACAAAGCTGTTATCATGGGGTTAATAGGAAGGGAACCCGAAACTATTGATCCCGATAGCATCGATGATCAAATAAAAACGATTTGGAACACAGAAAAATTAAGGCTGTTGGAACAACACTCAATCAATTTCTCTCCGAGAAGAGATATTATTTTTAACTACCAAACAGTTCTCACCTTCCATCCAAATGGACTGAAATTTAAGGCCTACGACGTAAAAAAAACACTGATTAAACAGTCTTTGTATTTTTCTATTGGAGGAGGGTTCATTGTTGGTGGCAAGAACAAGAATAAAATGCAAATGAAAAAAACTTCATCCCTTTCCAACCTTTCCAGAGAAATTCCCTATCCTTTTGTCTCCGCTGCCGAATTGGTGTCTCTTGCTCAAGAAAAAAATCTTTCTATTGCCGATATTATGTTAACTAACGAAAGGCAAATAAATAGAAACACAGCAGAAGATGCTGAGAAAGAGTTACTGCGTATTGCAGACATTATGGAAGATTGTATCAATAAAGGTTGTCGCCGATCCGGCAACTGTCTCGTAGGGCCTTTACAAGTTCGACGACGCGCTCCGTCTCTCTACCGTAAATTACTTGCTCTTGGTCCGCCTACAGTTCAGCATCCTCAAATTACAAATTGGCTAAATGTCTACGCAATGGCTGTTAGTGAAGAAAATGCGTCCGGAGGCCGAATTGTGACCGCGCCTACAAACGGCGCGGCTGGAATTATTCCGTCAGTCTTAAATTACTACAAACACTTTCTGCAAGAATCTACTGTGAAAGGTGTTGTCAACTTCCTACTAACGGCAGGAGCTATAGGAATACTCTATAAACAAAACGCTTCTATTTCTGGAGCTGAAATGGGTTGCCAAGGAGAAGTAGGTGTGGCGTGCTCCATGGCAGCAGCTGGTCTAGTTGCTGCCATGGGTGGTACTGTTCTTCAAATAGAAAACGCCGCCGAAATAGCGATAGAACACAATTTTGGATTGACGTGCGACCCCGTTGGGGGATTGGTACAGATTCCCTGCATTGAACGTAACGCAATGGGTTCTGTTAAAGCATTCAATGCGGCTCAATTGGCTCTTTCTGAAGATGGTAGACATAAGATATCTTTGGATATGGCAATCAATACTATGCGTGAAGTTGGTCGAAATATGAATTCTATTTATAAAGAAACTTCCAAAGGGGGATTGGCGATCGCTGTTAATATCGTCGAGTGCTAAATCGCGCGAACGGATAAAAAATCTTGGGGAGGAAGATTAGGAGATACAGTAGGGGAAAATGTATTATATTATTATAAATTATTATTAAGGAGATATAAGAAGAAGGAGAAACGAAGAAGGAGAAACCTGGCGGCGACTTACTTTCGCATGAAAATAATCACACTATCATCAGCGCTGAGCGTTTTCACTTCTGAGTTCGAAATGGAATCAGGTGGGACCCGCCCGCTATAACCACCAGGAAGCTCCTCCATTCTTCTAATTTTTTCTAGTTATTCTTCTAGTCAGTTTATCAAGTTTATCATCAGTTTATCATTTGCCCTTGCTGCTCTCATGTGTTTTTTTGAGAGAGAAGAGCTTCTGTTTGCGAGAGAAGCGTCGATCTTCTGATCGACAACAAGCAAAGACTGAAACCATTTAGGGATGCACAGTCAAACCTCACGATTAATTAGTACAGGTTAGCTACACTCATTACTGAGCTTACACACCCTGCCTATCAACGTTGTAGTCTTCAACGAATCTTTAGGGATCTCTCTAGGATCCGGGAGATCTCATCTTGAGGGGGGCTTCCCACTTAGATGCTTTCAGCGGTTATCCTGTCCGTACTTAGCTACCCGGCAATGCCACTGGCGTGACAACCGGAACACCAGAGGTACGTCCACTCCGGTCCTCTCGTACTAGGAGTAGCTCCTCTCAAATCTCCAACGCCCACGGTAGA